>CAXVWN010000153.1:0-57164 GCA_964263725.1 Spirosoma sp. | reverse complement strand
GATTCATCCGAACGCTCATAGAAAGTACTATACCACGGTGTTTTGTTTCGATAGAACGAAAAGAAAATCCAAGTTAGTACATTTGGCGTCTATTAACGACGTCCTCCACGCGGTCCCGACCGCTTTGCACTACTTGTTTTATTACCTGCCGACCCGCCGAATTTTCGATTTACCCCACCCGAACGGGCGCCTGTTCCCGCTGCCGCTGGTTTTTTTGTGCCTGGGATCTTGGCTTTGGTTTTGAGCCGATCTTTACCACCAGGCAGGTTCGATGCTTTTTTCTCATGAAAAGCGCCTAAAAACGTTGGGTCTTCTTTTCTCCGCTGCTCATCAATTTCGCGCAGCATTGCCTGTTGCTCATCAAAAGGAGTTTCTGTAACGTCAACCAGAGGTGGCAACGGCAATCGGGGAATGGTCATGCGAATAATTCGTTCAATCTTTTGCACATGATACTCCTCGGCCGTTGTCAGAAATGTAATAGCCTCTCCGGTGTGATTAGCGCGGCCCGTCCGACCAATTCGGTGTACATAATCTTCATAAATCAGCGGTAAATCGAAGTTGATCACGTGACTCACTTCGGCTACATCAATACCACGAGCCGCTACATCTGTCGCGACCAATACCTGTATGTTGCCTTCTTTGAAAGCCTCCATTGAATTGATCCGCGTATTCTGTCCTTTATTGGCATGAATAACCCGAATCTGAGCTGTCTCTACCACTTTACGTGCCAGAAATTTATAAATATTATCCGCAGTGCCTTTTGTCCGGGCGAATATGATAACCCGCTGGAAAGAATCCTTGTTGATGAGGTAATCCAGCAGATTGATTTTGGTGCGAAAGTTTGGCACTTCGTAAATCACCTGATTAACAATGTCGGCGGTCGATGCCTGGGGTGTTACCTCAACTTTTATCGGCGCTTCCAGAAATTCTCCCGATAACCGTTCGACTCGTCCGCCAAATGTGGCTGAAAACAGTAAATTCTGCCGCTTCGACGGAATTATTTCCAGAATAGACCGAATTTGGGGCATAAATCCCATATCCATCATCTTGTCGGCTTCGTCGAGCACCATTGTGCGAATCTCCTTCGTCACAATCTCACCGGTGCGATAAAGGTCCAGGAATCGCCCAGGTGTGGCTACCAGAATATCAACCCCTTTACGAAGCGTTTCAATCTGGGTTTTTGGCCCAAGTCCACCAAAAATAGCTGCATGTCGGAGACCCGTATATTTGCTTAACTCACTGACGGCTTCATTAATCTGCATGACTAATTCGCGCGTTGGAGCCAGAATCAACGCACGCGGATTGTGTCCTTGTGCATATTTAACTTTCATCAGTAAGGGGAGCAGATAAGCCGCCGTTTTTCCGGTGCCGGTTTGTGCAATGCCCAGCACATCATGATTCGCCAGACTTAAGGGAATCGTTTTTTGCTGAATAGGTGTCGGCTCAGTATATCCGAGTTCGGCTATGGCATTAAGCAACTGCCGATTCAACTCAAACTGCTCAAAAGAAGTAATTTCCATAAAAGTATATGGGCCAATCGCGAGATTAGCCCGTCAATGGTAACAAAAGAATCAATCTGGATGAATGCAATAGTTCGATTGATTCAGTAATTAGAACTGTTTTAATACGCGTTCTACGCCACTAACATAGCCTGAGCCAAACAGATTCACATGAACGAGTAGTGGATAGAGGTTATAAATAGCCACCCGCTCGCCAAAACCGTCCTGAATGGGAAACGTTTCATGATAAGCGTCATAAAACCGGTCGTCAAAACCAGCAAATAATTTAGTGAAAGCCAGTTCGGCTTCGCGAAATCCGTAATAAACGCTTGGATCAATTAGGGCGGGTTGCCCATTTTCATTTATCAGCACGTTACCTGACCACAAATCGCCATGCAGTAAAGCGGGTCGCTCATTCGGAAGCAGGTCGGGCAGACGTGTACGAAGCCGCAAGAGCGCATCGTAAGTTGGTTTAGATAACAGGCCTTTGTACAATGCCAAACCCGCTTGCGGTAGTAGTCGATGCTCGAAAAAAAAATCGTATCCGTTGGCTGTCAGGGTGTTGCTTTGTGGAAGCGAACCAATGTAGTTTGAGAAATTCAGCCCAAACATAGGCTGTGTGTGCGAGTGTAGAATGGCTAGTGAATGGCCCAGGGTTTCCCAGTAATCTTTAGAGGGTGTTCCTGGATCAATGTATTCCAGAACTAGGTACGACTTGTCTGCCTGATGACCGTGCCCAATTACCTGCGGAATCTGTAAGGCATCGGTCTTGCGAAGTAAATCAAGTCCTCTGGCTTCGACTTCGAATATATCGGGCTGCTCCAGAGGAGATTGCTCCAGTTGATTCCATTTAACGAAAAAGACGCCTTCTGACGAAAATACCTGGGCCGACATATTGATATTTCCCCCGGATACAAACTGCATTTCTATAACCTGAACCGTCTGGCCTAAGGCCGAAAACAGAATGCTTTCAAAAAAAGAAAATTGCTCGTCACCCCAAAAATCCATGCGTTATTTGCGTTGTGGCTGTTCATGTAAAAGTACCAGGTGGTAATATTTGACAGAACAGGTAGAATCAATTGACATTTTATGAATTCACAAATTCAGCATCTTTACGACATTGCCCGAAAACCTGACCGGCGGATAATTGGTCTCATGTCGGGCACCTCACTCGATGGTCTGGATGTGGCTCTGTGCCGCATTTCGGGCAGTGGCCCTGCTACAAAAGTTATACTCGAACAGTTTGCCACTGTACCTTACAATGACGATTTGAAAACTGAAATTCGGACCATTTTTGCTAAATCAACTATTAATTTCGAGCAGCTCTGTCTGCTGAACCCATACATTGGTCGGCTTCATGGCCAGATGATTCTTACCTGTCTGCATGATTGGAGAATAGACCCCAGCAACGTGGACGTGGTCGCCAGTCACGGCCAAACCGTATATCACGCCCCCAAAAGTCAGCACCGGCACGATAAGTTCCCGAATGCCACGCTTCAGATAGGGGATGGCGATCACGTTGCGGCCGTAACCGGCATTGTTACGTTCAGTGATTTTCGGCAGAAGCATGTCGCACATGGGGGCGAAGGAGCTCCGCTGGCTGTTTACGGTGATTATTTCATGTTCTCAGCCAAAGGCGAAAATCGGATTTTGCTCAACATGGGTGGCATTGCCAACTTCACTTATCTACCGGCAAATGAAGATGCCAGCAGCGTTTTTACGACCGATACAGGACCCGGAAATACACTCTTGGATGCCTACGCTCGAAAATTCCTGAATAAACCTTATGATGAAGACGGCAAGTTAGCCGCTGAGGGCCAGGTAAATACAAACTTACTTGATGCGCTGAAAGCAAATCCATTCTTCGAAGCCGCCTTTCCGAAAACGACCGGTCCCGAAGTGTTTAGTATGCCGTACGTTGACGAAGCTCAAAACCGGAGCCAAACCACTAACATACTCCCCGCTGATCTGATGGCAACGCTCGTTCAATTTAGTGCCGATACCATTGCCGATGCCATTGGACGCGTGATGCGTAATGGCGAAGCATACCAGATATACATGAGTGGGGGCGGGGCGCATAACCCGGAATTAATTGGCAGACTCCAGAAGTTACTTTCCAATTGCCAGTTTGATAGCACCAATAGCCTCGGTATAAATGGTGATGCAAAAGAAGCGGTGCTTTTTGCCGTATTAGCCAATGAAAGTATGGCCGGTGGAACTACTTCTTTTGGCGACCGGCAAGGTGTCCCAACGGTTTCGATGGGGAAAGTGAGTTTCCCAAACTAATATGGTCTGCGTAGCCCACTCGAGTTTGGGTATCTGATACAATTGTAGCACTATTTTGATTTAACTCTTTGGCCGAAAAACCTTCATTTTGTCTTCGTGCGTGGTCAAGGATGGGCCACCAATCAGATCAATGCAGTACGGAATGGCCGGGAAAACAACCGACAAACATTGGCCTATTGCCTTGGGTTTACCGGGCAGGTTCAGGATGAGCGTCTGGTTACGGACACCGGCCGTTTGACGTGATAATATAGCTGTTGGAACGTATTTCAGGCTTTCCTGACGCATTAACTCGCCAAAACCAGGCATCATTTTCTGACAAACCGCTTCCGTAGCTTCGGGGGTAACATCACGCAAAGCAGGACCAGTGCCGCCCGTTGTTACAACTAAACAGCAGTCTTCAGTGTCTGCCAGTTCAATCATTGTCGCTTCGAGTTGGTCCTGCTCGTCAGGAATGACACGATAGACCGGTTGCCAGTCGCAGTTAAGCCATTCGGTCAGAAAACTAACCACCGCTTTACCTGGAATATCCTCATAAATACCCGCACTAGCCCGATCTGAAACGTTAATAATACCTATTTTAATCATAAATGAAGAGTACAAAATAAAGGGTGAACACTGTATAGATCGGTACAACCCAGCCTATTCTACAGTGTTCACCCTTCCGATTTCGTTAATAAAATTAGAACTTCTTTCGCTTTAAGGCCAAATCGTGCGCCGTATCGTAATAAGAGCGAAGGCTGCTCCAGTCGAAGACATCGGCAATGCTTTCGACGCGGTTCCGTTGCTGAATGCGGTCGCGTTGGGCCATCTTAACGAAACGGTAAAGCACATCGGTCAATTGATCGGCGGCTTCGTTGAACGACTGCGTTCGTCGATTAATGACATAGATACCCCGATTTTCGTAGTCACGCATGATTTGCATGATGAAATCACCAAACCCCGACTGGTCACTGGTAACGGTTGGAATGCCCCGCACAACGCACTCCAATGGCGTATATCCCCACGGTTCGTAATAGCTCGGGAATACGCCGAGATGGCAACCGCGAACAAACTGACTATAATCCAGGCCGAACAAAGGATTGGTAGAAGCAATGAAGTCGGGGTGATAAACGATTTTGACCCGGTCGTACTCATTGTTAACCAGGTTCGCCTGCCGGATAAATCGCGTCATATCGTCTTCTTGCACCAGATTGTGCGTGACAAAGGGCGGTAGGTGCTTCGTTTTCCAGCTCTGAACCGTCCGACGAAGCCGGAGTCGCCAGTATTCATCAACAAAATTATTTAGATCGGGAAGTGTAGTTCCTTGCGGATCAGATGCGGCCGCTTGAAATAAGCGTTCGCCCACTTGCTTTTCAATGCTTTCGCAAGTTTCCTGAATTTCGTCGAGCAAGGCCCGTGAGTGAAGCACCTCGGGGTTAATGGACGTGTAAGGCTGTTTCGTGACCATGAACATGACAACGGTCATATCCATATTGGCCTCGCGCATTTTAAAATTTAGGCGTGCGAGGGCTTCAAGCGTTAGGTCATAGCCTTTATTTGTAAATTCAAAACGCCCCGAGGTGAAGAAGTACAGGGTTTTTTCCAGGTCGAAAGAATAACTCTGAAAAAAGTGGCCCATGACAAACTCATGAATCTTCTGTTTATAGCGAACGTGCAGATTTTGAAACTCGTGGACTGCCGCAAACCGCGTAACGTTCAGACCATTTGGTAAGACCAAATCAGGATTTCGCCCAAGAAAAACCTCACATTCGCGAGCGGTTACATCGCTGACGGTGGTGAAAACGTGCGCTTGTAAAGCCGCCAGCCGTTCTATAGTTGCTTGTGTTTCAATGTTATAGTGCTGTGCTTCGCGTTTCCAGTCGAAAAACGGGAGTTTACCATAAAAGCCCGGTTCGTTCTGAGCCAGATAACGCCCAAGCATCGTTGCATGCGTTGTGAATACCGTGGCCACTTTAACATTATCGCGACGCAGATCGGGCAAGCCAGTGCTGGCCATCCACTCGTGAAAATGCGCGACAAAATCAACGCGCCGGGCATGGTCTTCAGCTAAAAGTGTAATAAATACCCGGACCATTTCACCGAAGGCAATCGTCTGATTGACAAGATCTTCAATATTTAAGGTCGAGAGTTGATGGTTGACCCAGAGTTGTGTTTTTATTACATTGAGCTGATCAACGCTGATACTGCTAATATCAAATAGCACCACACGCGGCCGTCCCGTAACGAGCCAGTAACCATACTCAACACGATAACCCAACTGCCGCATCCGACGAACGGTTTGACCAATTTCCGTTTCGTCGGAATCGGTAATGGGTTCAAATTCAGCGGCTGCTCGTTGCGGAAAGTAGGGGCCAAGCGCCACATAGTTGTCGTCCCACTTTTCAACCATTGCCGGTACTTTTGACCGGATAACTGTATAAATTCCCCCTACTTGATTACACACCTCCCAGGCGATTTCCAGTAGTAACTTCCGCTTCGATGTTGAAAATACCGCTTCCAAATTAGTTAGTTGTTTTGGCGCAATGGTTAATTATGATGACTTCAAGCCCCTTTGCCATGCAAATAAACAATATAAACAATAAGAGATAAATTTGTTTATTTTAAATATGACTTAGCGTCGGTTACCTGCGTTTGTTTATTCTGGGATAAGGTATAGCTAAAACCGGGTTGAATGCTGAAGGCACCGTACTCCCCTTTCTTATTTATAGCCAGAAAACCAACCTGTATGTCTTTGAAATCCTGCTTCTTAACAATGCGTAATGCGGCCTCTTCGCAAGCCTGCTGAGGTGTCCGCCCCTGACGCATCAGCTCCACAACTAAAAATGAGCCGCAGGTTCGCATAACTAGCTCACCAAGACCGGTAGCACAGGCACCGCCAATCTCATTGTCGACAAATAAACCGGCTCCAATAATGGGCGAGTCACCAACTCGGCCACGCATTTTGTAGGCCAGTCCGCTTGTTGTACAGGCTCCCGAAATATTACCTTGATTATCTATCGCCAACATGCCAATAGTATCGTGTCGTTCAATATTAGCGATGGGTTTGTACTTAGCTGTTTTGAGCCATTCGCGCCATTCTTTTTCGGCTTTTTTTGTAAGCAAATTTTCTTTCTTAAAGCCTTGTGATAAAGCAAAGGTGAGTGCGCCTTCGCCACTGAGCATTACGTGGGGCGTTTTTTCCATGACCGCCCGCGCTACAGAAATAGCGTGCATAATGTTCTCCAGAAATGTAACCGAGCCTGCATTGCCTTTCTCGTCCATAATGCAGGCATCGAGCGTAACATGACCATCGCGGTCGGGGCGCCCTCCATAACCAACGCTCATATCGTCAGGATCAGCCTCAGGTATCCGAACACCCGCTTCAACAGCGTCTAAAGCGCGGCCATCCCGGTCCAATACAGCCTGAGCCGCTGCATTGGCTTTGGGCTGTTTCCAGGTTGAAATAACCATAGGTGTAACCGCTAGCGGGCCAGCAGTAGTTATATCAATAGGCGAAAGGCTACTGGATGAATCAACAGTGGTTGGTTTTGAGTGGCCAAATGATAACGAAGGAAGAAGCCCGGCCAGCGAGCTAAGAGTCAGGAAACGGCGTCTGTTTACCATAGATACAGGGCTTACGGCTCAAAATAAAGGAATAAACAGTTGGCATTTACTACTTTTGACCGATTTATTCGAAACGATGTATGATGGTTCCTGACAAACATATATTGCTCATGGATGGCCCCGATAGGAAGGGCTTGATCTATCATGTAACGGGAGTACTCTATCGCCACAATCTGAACATCATTCATAACGATGAATATGTTAGTCCGTCGGGGCGATTTTTCATGCGAACGGAGTTTGAAGCCGGTGTTGCTTACGACAGCTTCGACAGTGCCGCTTTGCTGCATGAATTGCAGACAACGCTGCCCAGTTTAGGTGATCCAACCCATGATCGTACGGACGTTTCTGGTCCGTCAGGAATTACGTTTCGCCTGAATCCTAAGCGCAAGAAAAATATTGTTGTCATGGTAACCAAAGAGCATCACTGCTTAGGCGAGTTGCTCATTCGGTATGCCTTTGATGAGCTGGATGCCGACATTCTGGCTGTTGTGAGCAATTACAATGTATTGCAGCCTCTGGTGAGCAAGTTCGGTATTCCGTTTCATTACATTTCGCACGAAGGGAAAACCAGAGAGGAACACGAGGAGGCTATTTTGCGGACGATGGCCATTTATGAACCAGAGTACGTAGTGCTGGCCAAATATATGCGTGTCTTGACGGCTGGTTTTGTAAACCATTTTCCCAATCGAATTATCAATATTCACCACTCGTTTTTACCGGCCTTTGTAGGGGCTAATCCGTATCGGCAAGCTTATGAACGGGGTGTGAAAATTATAGGAGCAACAGCTCACTTCGTCAATAACGACTTGGACGAAGGGCCAATTATTGCCCAAAACGTAAAGGAAGTGGACCATCGCCACACGGCTGCTGACATGGCGACGGAAGGCAAAGACGTAGAAAAAATCGTTTTATCGCAGGCGTTGAAACTGGTGTTCGGTGACCGGGTATTTATTTCTGGGAATCGGGCAATTGTTTTGTAATTGCTTTGTAAAGTGTAACCACTGCCTGAATTTTCTCTGCATTAGCTTCGATATGTTCATATTCATTAGGCAAGGCAGAAGCCATTGACACTGATGGTTGGCGAAAAACCATTTTGCTGTTTTCTTTCTGACCACCACTTAAATGTAGGGCATCAACCCCCGCTTCGATAAGTAGTTGAGCATTTTGAGCATTAACGCCCGCTCCCGCCATAATCTCGATGCGTTTGGCGGCCTGTTGTGTTACTTGACGCAGTACAGATAAGCCATGCTCGGCCGTTTGATGCTGACCGGAGGTAAGGATTCGAACAGCACCGGTGCGAATGATGGATTCGAGTGCTTCGAGTGGGTCGCGAGTCATGTCGAACGCTCGGTGAAAGGTAACGGGTAATGGATTGGCTAGTTCGATTAACTCCCGGGTTTGGATTTCATTCACTGTGCCATCGGCTTGCAAAATGCCCAGTACGACACCATTGGCGCCCAGATTTTTTGCCATTATGATGTCGGCTTTCATGACGGCCAGTTCTGTTTCGGAGTATAAAAAATCACCTCCACGCGGCCGAATCATTACGTAAAAAGGAATGGTTAAGTGCTGGCGTACCAGTTGAATCAATCCCGCGCTGGGTGTGGTTCCGCCTTCAGCTAGCCCACCGCAAAGTTCAATCCGTTTGGCTCCGGCTTGTTGCGCTATCAGGCAAGAATTAAGCGAATAGGCGCATACTTCAATTAACATAAATGAGCGTATAGATGAATGTGCATTGTAAATTTGGTAAATCGCCGTTCTACGTTTATTTTGGCTACGATTGGCTAGCGAAGTACGGCAACTTGTACGAAACAAATTAAATGGTCAAACATTTTTTCGCAGTCGAAACGCAAAATCGCCAGTTTATTTTTTAGAATAGAAACAAACATTGGATTTATGCGTTAATGGCCTAAATCCCGTCAAAAGAACAACCGAGAACATTTTTGCCGAAAAGTGCTTGGATATTAACGGTTTTTTTACTTTTGCACCCATATTAGAAAATAGTCATTAAATATCGAATACACTATGTACTGGACACTCGAACTGGCATCCTACCTGGAAGATGCCCCCTGGCCTGCCACCAAAGACGAATTAATTGACTATTCGATTCGCTCCGGTGCTCCACTCGAAGTCGTTGAGAACCTTCAGGAACTCGAAGATGATGGCCAGCCTTACGAGAGCATTGAAGAGATCTGGCCGGATTATCCAACCAAAGATGACTTCTTTTTCAACGAAGACGAATATTAAGATATTCGGACCGGGTCAATAAAAAAGGCGTATCCCTGATGTGGACTACGCCTTTTTTATTGTGTCTATGTACTTACGGGCTAAAGCCCGTAGATACGTTAATGAGACTTAACTTCTGTTTTGACACTCTTTACCGGCCGATCATATTTTTTGGGTGCGTAAAGAAATCCGAATGCTTCGGCTCCCTCTCTAGTATGCACTTTGTGATGAATGTAATGAGCACGCATAATCCGTTGCATGTATCGGCCGCTGGTGTCGATTTTCATTTTCACACGTCGATGAACAATAATGTCATGGAAAATGAAATAGAATAATCCGTAGAGTGTCACACCCGCACCAATCCAGGTCAAAAACTGATACTCAGGAATTTCTACACCTGTGAAAATCAGACTAATAGCAGTTAAGCTGAAGACGACAGCAAACAAATCATTCATCTCAAAAAAACCGTTGTGATGATTGTGATGATCGCTATGCCAGTTCCACAAAAAACCGTGCATAATATACTTGTGCGTAAACCACGCAACGCCTTCCATAAAGAGGAAAGTCCCTACAACCCAGGCAACATTTACCAGCATTTTTGTGTTTCTTTAGTAATACAGATCAGAAATAAATAAGAATTTTTAGCCCTTATTTCTATTCTGGTCTATTGGTCAGATTGTCTAGTTTAGTAACGGTTTGTAGCATCGAAAAGTTGACAGAGATAAACCTGGTTTTCAACGCAAAGTAGAGATGTAAGCTAAATACTTGCTAGCTTTTGAAAAATCCGTATATTTATCGCAGTCAGTGCTCAACCAGATGAACCCATCGGTTATGGACTATCAGGCGCTCAAAAACCTGGTCAGACGGGGAGAGGGCAGCAATTTAGAGTTCAAGCTGAAAACAAACCATCCCGAGAAAATCATTCGGGGCGTGGTCGCCTTCGCCAATACCAACGGCGGAGTCATGCTCATCGGCGTTGGCGACGACAAGAAGATTCCGGGCTTAAAATATGCCGACGAAGACGAATACTTGCTCGTCCGGGCTATCAATAAATTCTGTTTCCCGCACATTTCCTACACCATCGAACGCGTGCAGCTCTACGACGAGCGTGAAGTACTTGTTATACGGGTGCCTCGCAGTCCGACTCGCCCGCACTATATCATTCCCGATCCGGCCGAACCCGATAACAAAAAGGCTTATGTTCGCGTAAATGATAAATCGGTTCAGGCCAGCCGCGAAGTGCGCGAGATTTTGAAAGGCGAACAGGCCGATCGTGGCATTCGATTCACGTATGGCGACAAGGAGCACAAACTCATGCAGCATCTTGGTGAGCACAACAGCATAACGGTAGATCTGTTTGCTTCCGTTGCCGGTATTTCGCGTCGAATTGCTTCTCGGACACTTGTTTTATTGGTACTGGCCAACGTACTTGAAATCCATCCAAGCGACGTGATGGACAAGTATACACCCCGGGCGATCCAATAAAGTTTGGCCCATATTTCGGTATGTTTGGCGAATGTCTTACTTTGTCATGCTCAGCATGAAGCCTAACAAACGTTAAGACGATGTCCTTATCCACACCTGCCCACAAACCGTTTGTACCCGCAACGGAATCCCCCGCCGAGTTTACCTTAAAAGCGATTATAACCGGTGCGGTGTTTGGCGTACTGTTTGGGGCTGCCACGGTTTATCTCTCCTTAAAAGCCGGATTGTCGGTTTCGGCATCTATTCCCATTGCGGTACTGGCGATTTCGCTCGGCCGACGATTTTTAAACACAACTATCCTCGAAAATAATATTATCCAAACGACTGGCTCAGCGGGTGAGAGCATTGCCTCTGGGGTGGTGTTTACCATGCCAGGGTTTTTATTTCTGACAAATGGCGCCGGGGCCGATTTTTTCAATTACTGGACAATTCTGACACTGGCAATTCTGGGTGGCTTGATTGGTACACTGATGATGATTCCCCTGCGCCGGTCGCTGATTGTACAAGAACATGGTACGTTGCCTTACCCCGAAGGTACAGCTTGCGCATCAGTGCTGATTGCCGGAGAAAAAGGGGGCGACTTTGCCAAAACGGCCTATCAGGGCTTGGGTATGGCGTTAGTCTATGCGTTGTTGCAAAAGGTACTTCACATTATTGCCGAAGTGCCCGTCTGGGCGACTAAACAAACAAACCGGTATTTTCCATCGGCACAGGTTGCGGGCGAAATAACGCCCGAGTATCTGGGCGTAGGCTACATTATTGGTTTTCGTATCTCTGCCGTGTTGGTTGGTGGTGGTATTCTGGCCTGGCTCGGCCTGATTCCATTATTGGCCTCGGTTGTGCCGGGAGATACCATTGCGTTACAACTTCAAAAACTTGGTTATCTGACGAATCTGCAAACGGCAGGCGGGCCGGGCGGCTGGAACCCAACGACGCACACATTTGCTGATGCGGCTGCGGCCATCTACCGCGCTTACATCCGGCAAATTGGTGCGGGGGCCGTTACGGCGGGCGGTTTTATGACGCTGATAAAAACCATTCCAACTATCGTTTCTTCATTTCGCCAAAGTTTTAGCCGATCCTCGATCAACGCTATTGAAACAGAGGATGCACTGAGTGGAAACAACCGGATTCCCCGAACAGAACAAGACCTGAGCGTTCGGATTGTCATTATCGGAAGCATCGTATTGGCGGCTTTGATGGTCGTGCTCCCGCAAATTCCGGGCGATTCGATACTAACCAAATTGTTGATTGCTGTGCTGGTGATCGTCTTCGGTTTCTTTTTCGTGACCGTTGCCAGCCGGATTGTAGGGCTGATCGGGTCAAGCTCGTCGCCGGTTTCGGGAATGACCATTGCCACGATTATGGGAACCTCGCTCGTCTTTATCGGTTTCGGACTAACGGGAAAAGCTTACGAACCAGCTGTATTGGTTGTGGGAAGTATGATTTGCGTAGCGGCCGCCAACGCTGGGGGAACGTCGCAGGATTTGAAGACGGGTTATATTGTTGGGGCAACGCCTAAGTATCAGCAAATGGCTCTGTTTATCGGCGTCATTGTCTCGTCGTTGGTCGTTGGGGCAACGGTAAAGATTTTGGACACCCCCACGCCCGATTTGATTGCTCAGGGAATCACCCATGCCATCGGTTCCGACAAGTTTCCGGCTCCTCAAGGAACGCTTATGGCCACACTCATCAAGGGGTTATTATCATTTAACCTTGATTGGCAATTTGTGCTGGTCGGCGCGTTTATTGCCTTCGTGTTCGAGTTGGTCGGCGTCAGTGCGCTGGCTTTTGCCGTAGGTCTATACCTGCCTTTATCGACAACGTTGCCTATTTTTGCGGGTGGCCTCGTCAAGGCAATTGTTGATTGGAATGCCAAACGCAAAGGAACGGTGGAAGAAGATGCCGACTTAGGGAAAGGAAGTCTGTTCGCAACGGGTCTGGTAGCTGGCGGAGCACTGGCGGGCGTGGCCGTGGCTTTATTGTCGGTCAACGATTCTATTTATAATGCACTGGCATCACTAACGCTGGAGCCCATGTTGGGCGGCCTACTTGGCGAGGGCGGCTACATGCTTTTAGGGGCATTAGCGTTTCTGGGGCTGGCGGGCGTATTATGGCGAGTGGCAGAGGGAAGGCAGAATACGTAAGCGAGCGATCTAATTGACTAAAACAATTAGCAAAAAAAGATAAGCGTTTACCGTAGCTGTCCTGCTTTTTTCAACAAATTCACCACTTTCTCCACAGGTAGTGCCTCTACAGTATGACCCTGATCGCCAGTGAGGGTTTGAGCAGCAAACAACGAGTTTATAATCGCTTCTTCGGTGGCTTCGATAGCGGCCAGAAATAGCGGGGAGACGTTGTCATTGCGTAAGAGTTTTAGCTCATCAAACGAACTCGCTGCTTCGTGCGGAATCCGGTAAGCAGTTGACACGGCAATAACATAATCTCCGCTGCCGTTCGATGCGATTCCACCCGTTTGCGCCAGTCCCATGAACGCCCGTTTGGCCAGCCGCTTGAGGTTACGCGCATCCAAAGGCGCATCGGTCAGCACAACCATCATGCAGGAACCATCAAGATTTTTCTTAAAGTCATAACGTCCTAATTCCACGCCAACGGGTACCCCGGTAATTTGTAACACGCCACCAAAATTCGTCTGTACAAGCGCCCCAACGGTATAGCCACCCAGAGACGCGGGCAGTTTTCGGGATGAGGTTCCAATGCCACCTTTAAAGCCAAAACAAACTGTTCCGGTCCCCGCACCAACATTACCTTCGTCAACGGCCCCGGTTTTCGCTTGCCGAATGGCGTCAAGAACATGCTGTTTCGTAACGTATCGCCCACGTATGTCGTTTAAAAAGCCATCGTTGGTTTCGCCCACAATAGCGTTCACTGAGCGTACCTGTTCATTGCCTTTCTGAGCCAGTATATAATCAATTAGGGCGTCGGCAGCGGTAGGAACACTTAAGGTATTGGTCAGAACGATTGGGGTTTCCAATGTGCCAAGTTCTTCTACCTGGCTATATCCCATCAATTTGCCAAAACCATTCCCGATATAAATAGCAGCTGGACTTTTTTGCTGAAACTGATTCCCGTCGTGCGGCAGAATGGCCGTAACCCCCGTGCGAATAGTCTGCCCTTCTTTGAGTGTTACCTGTCCTACTTGTACACCGGGCACGTCTGTAATGGCATTGAGTGGCCCGGTTGGCAAAACGCCAAATCGGATACCGTAGTCACGAGGGCGTTTGGCGGGTTGAGCCATTGCAGATTGAATGCTGGTAAACAGTACGGTGCTGAATAATAGGAAGCTATAAGTGAATGACATTCGGCTATATGGTAAATGGGTAGCAAGCTAACGTTAGCCATTGACCTGCTCGTAAAAAATCAGTCGATTTTGCAATTGAGTTAACTGATCTTGCAGGGTTTCCACGCGATCCAGTAAATCGGTTACTACGTCCAGATCGTCGGGATGAATAGCCAGTTCCTGATGCAGGCGGACTAGTTTTTCCAGGCGGGACAACTGCTCGGGCTGGACGTAAACGGATCGTTCTACGCTAACTGTTTCGACGAGTCCTCTTTGTTCCAGTAAGTGGATAAATGTGATTTCGATGTGGTGATGCACACAGAATTCATTGACGGAGATAAGGTGATTAGGCTGCATAAGATCAACCAGGCTATAGAGTAGCTAATTTTCGGAATAATTCTTTTTGCTCGTCGGTCAGATTCGTTGGTAGTTTTATCTGCCACTGCACATATAAATCGCCGAATGAGCCATCTTGTTTATAGACGGGAAACCCTTTTCCTTTTAGCCTTACTTTGGCACCGATTTGGGTTTCAGCCGGTACAGTTAGCTTCACTTTCCCGTCCAGCGTTTCAATAATTCGTTCGCCACCCAACAGCGCCGTGTACAGATCAATTTCTTCATTAACGTACAAATCATTGCCCTTGCGCTTATATCGGCTGTCATCGGCAATAATGAATGTTATAAACAAATCGCCATTTGGGCCCTTGTTAACGCCCGGTGCACCATAACCAGTCAGTTTTATCTTTTGCCCGTTTTCGATGCCCGCCGGTACAGTAATGCGGATATTTTTTTCATTAACCGTCAGGGTTTGTTTGTGCGTCGTGTAGGCATCGCGCAGGTTCAGACGTAATTCCGCTTGGTAATCCTGACCCCGGAAAGCTGTCTGCCGTTGGCCATTGCCTGCGCCTGTATCCTGTCCAAACATCGACGAGAAGAAGTCGGAGAAACCATTACCACCGAAACCATCCGAAAAATCATAATCTCCCGTATCGTTTTTTGCATACTGTCGACGCGATGACTGCTGTTGCTGTTTGGCATCTCCACGCCGGGCCTGCTCAAACTGATCGGCATGTTGCCAGTCTTTGCCGTACTGATCGTACTTCTTACGCTTTTCGGGGTCGCTCAGCACCTCATTCGCTTCGTTGATTTGCTGAAATTTCTTATTGGCTTCTGCATCGTTCGGATTCAGGTCCGGGTGATGTTTCCGGGCCAGTTTCCGGTACGCTTTCTTGATATCTTCGTCCGATGCCGTTTTTGACAAACCCAAAACGCTATAGTAATCGATAAAGTCCATGTTGTGTAGAGGGCGGATACAGTTTGTATTTTCTTGATAAACTAAGAAGCGGTGAGGAAGGTTGCGAGGGGCAAATCTCTACTAATTTCTCTACAAATTTGGTAATTAATGGGCTAGAAATCACTGCCTATATAACTCCCTCTTACTCACCCAATTTTGGTTGAATAGTATTATTTTCATGAAAATTAGTTTTCGAAAATCATATCGTCCAAAAATATAGGAATATTGGAAAAATACAAAATATACGTAATTTATATGGACTTGTTGTACTTTTTTAATAAATGGCCTAATTTGCCAATTATTAATTGTCTTTTTAGATGAATATTTCGTGAAAAGCAGTTTGTGAAGCCCTCATCTATTGCATCAGATGAGCTTTCTTACTCACCTTTGTCACGGAAAAATATAAAATCAATATCCAATGAAAAGATTCCGTTTATCAATCGCTGTACTGCTTTCAGTATGGAGTCTGGCTGGCCTGGGAGAATCCAAAGCCGACAATGGTTCAGTAACAAACGGGGTGAATGTTGAGAAGTCCGAGCAAAAGAAAGTACGTCTATATACAAAAACGGGAGTAGCAGTTGACGTGGCCATTATCGATGCCGACGGTAACGTACTTTACCGGGGAGTTGTTGCTAAAGACAACCAGAAAGCTACCTCATTTAATTTGAAGAGCTTGCCTGATGGCCAGTATTACCTGACCGCCAGCAACGATACATATTGGATGTCGCAGGGGTTGACAATTAAAGGAAATGCGCTCAATGTTGATGAACGCAACATGCAACAACTAACACAGCCAACGCTCACCACCTACGAAAAGAATAAGTTCGAGGTGAATTTGCCAGCCACAAATGTAGCTGAGGCTAGCGTCGCTATTTATGACGCTCAGAACGTTCTGGTACAAACCGACGTCTTCAAAGGTTCGGTTCGCCGGTTCGACCTGTCGGGCTTGCCAGATGGTGCCTACACGTTTATCGTTGGCCCGGATCAGAAGCAATTTTCATCGCGCATTGATATCAAGCACTAAGTTGCCCATATCTGCGTAACTGGCCTTCGGGTAAATTTAGTACGTACTCTCAACAAATTGCGTTTAGCCTTTTCGGACAAGTCTAAGCGCTCACCCAAGTTCCCGCCCATTGCATTCGTGAGAATGCAATGGGCTTTTTTTGACTAACAAGTCTAAGGTCTTAAGCATACAATGCCTACCTTTGAGGTCTAATAAATGGGTGAAACGTCGACGGTACGCTGTAGAGGTTTAACTTTTGCCTGACTGGTCCGAACAGTCAGGCTTTTTTTGTTCTAGAAATTCCTTGAAATTAAGGGTAAGCAATGGCTAGGATTCAGGTATTTATTGGTTTAGTGACTCGCTGTTTATTGGGTGCAGAATCTGGTTTTGTGAACTCAAATTCCTGTATCTTGCTGTTCAAACTGACTAAACCCATGAAAAATACCTTCTTAATACTCCTCTGCCTTCTCACAACTCTCACCATATACGCCCAAACTACGGCCAAAACCGGCTCGCTTGCCGATGTGAGTTTTATGGAAGGTCGCTGGCTGGGAACATTTAATGGTGGGCCAATTGAAGCGGCCTGGATTGCCCCGTCGGCGACAACCTCACTGGCTTTATGCGGATGATGAAGGACAACAAAGTCACGATGTATGAAATGTTGATCTTCGAGCAAACCGAGCAAGGCCCAATCGTACTTGTCAAGCATTTTAAGCCCGGTCTGGTAGGACAGGAAGAGAAAGATAAATCGGACCACTACAAGTTCATCAAGGCCGGAAAGGATAGGGCTACGTTTGAAAAAGAAGACGGCTCCATCCGAATTATCTACGAAAAACGCTCAGCTGATCAGTTAGCCATCCAGCGCGGACAGCAAAAAGACGGTCGCTGGGCGTTCAGTGATCTGTTCGTGTTTAACCGTGTTCGATAAAATGAAGCTACTTAGCGCTTTTTTGCCGCTCAAATTGATACGTTTCGTTTGGTTCCAGTATTGATAGTGGGCCTGCAAAACCTTTGCCAGAAATTGTAAACGTTGCATTCTCAAAGAAGACTTCACTAATCCAGGGTTCAAACCGGAACTCGAAGTAATTGTGCGCTTTGTCGGTTACAGGAAATACGGAGTAGCGATCGGGACAAAGTTCAAATCGCAACGAAATGGCTTCAAGATCTAGTTTGGTGAATTCAACGGCTTGTTTGGTAAAATGGGCCAGGCCGTCTGTATCCGTATCTTCCCGCTGAATCTTGTCCCCACTTTTTACGGCACATTCTACGTATTGAAGCAGTTGCTGGTTCGGGTCAACGATGCGGATCGTGATCGAATCGCTGGGAACCGTTTTACTGGTAACAAGGGCGAAGTCCCTCGGCGGGCGGGATTTACTGCTCAGTAGAAGATGCTTTCCCTGCTGTTTCCAGGTGCCGTGTCCAGCCCGGTCGAGGGCGCCATAAGAGAAGAAAAAGTCAAATGTGAAATCTGCGTTCAGTTTGAGTCCTGAACCAACTTCGCGGACACCAGTCAGGTAATATTCACCGATCATTTTTTTTGAAGCAGTTTGCGCGACTGATTGGCCCGCCATCAGGCAGGTTATAAAGCAGAAGGCGAGTGGACGAATGAGGAACATATAGAATCTATTTTGGCTGGAAAGCTATAGATTCCATTCGTCAACAGAGAGCCCCAATTAATAAGTGGCGTAGACTGGTTAACAAATAGGGGAATGTGGCCATCAGGTCACATTCCCCTATTTGTTCCGATTAATTTACTTGCCGCTGCCTAACTTCGATGCTTTAGCCTCGTTTAATTCCTTTATCAATTCAGCCACAGCGGTGTCTAACTGGACATTTTTATCAGTAAAACTTTCGCCAATTGGCCGCGAGACCATGATGTCTACCGGGCGCGGGTTTAGTTCCATGTTTTTGCCTGTATTGTCGGTGACTTTAGTAAAGGGCAGTCTTAGATTCGACCCGTCGATGAGTTGCGCAGCCGACGTGTAGATGATCCAGCCAGCCGTTGGCTCCCCAACGACTTTGCCGACTTTAAGTGCCCGATAGCCTTCCGTAAAATCTTCGGCATCTGACAGAGAATGCTGATTTGTTACCAGAATAGTAGGCGTTTCCAGCGCCCGCTGGCCTAACTGCGTTCGTGCCGGGGCCGCCGGTAGTCCGCGTGAGGTCATGGTCATGTAGGCTTTACGGGTAAACACGTCCAGCGCGTAGGCATTTACAAAGCCACCATTGTTATTCCGAACATCCACAACTACACCTTCACGAGCATGGTTGTCGGCATCCAGATCGAGACTCAACTGCGATAGCGCTTCGGCCGACATATCGTACATGTGTACGTAACCGAGCCGACCGCCACTGGCCTTTTCAACATACTGGCGTTGCTGTTGCACCCACTGCTTATAAAGTAACCCTTTCTCGGTCGTTAAGTTAACGGGTCGGATTGTCACTTCTCGTGGCGTTCCATCAGGCGTAGACGCTATCATAAGCGAGATTCGCCGATTAATCTGGTTCTCCAATAATTGATCGAGATTTGTGGAGGCTGTAATTTTTGTATCATCGACAGCGACCAGATAATCACCGGGTTTAATTGTTCCCGATAACGCAGCCGGACTCAATTGAATGACTTCAGTAATTTTCAGCTTGCCCTTGGTCTCGTATTCATCCCGGTCGAACCGCAATCCAATGCGGCCCGTTGTTGTCTGTACTGAACCTGCCGGCCCCGAAATTCCTGAGTGTGATGCATTCAGTTCACCCAGCATTAGGCTAATCAGCCGACGCAGTTCGTCGGGCGTGCGGGAACCAGCCGCAAGCGGTTCATATTCAGCCCGAATGGCTTTCCAATCTGCACCGTGGAAGGTAGAATCGTAAAATCCTTTGTTCTGAATGTCCCAGGCCTGCCGGAAAACCTGCACTTTTTCGTCGCCGAAATCAACGTCCATTTCTGCTGTCACATTCAGCGGTTTGGGCTCCCGTTTATCCAGTGCAATGGATTGAATTTTGCCTTGTTCGAGGTAAAAAATTTCTTTGCCATCAGCCGAAAACTGCGCACCGTTCTTGCTTCCCGGTGTTGAGGTCAGCTGCCGTGCCACACTCTGATCGCGTCCTAATTCATCGAGCGAGTACGTATATAGATTTTGCTGACCGGCTACTGTTGCGATCAAAAGCAACGTTTTTCCGTCTTTACTAATCGAATGAGCATCTACATCCACGCCTACCGGTAACAGGCTCAGCCGTTGACGAATATCATCAAAAACAATTTTTGTAGGCCCGCCCCGCCCTGTTTTCGCGGTATCGCCAAGCGCAAGTGCCGTTGTGTCACGGGTCGATGTTTTTGCAATTGCGGGCGTCGTTGGCGCTGGCTTTAGCGTTTTCGGCACTTCTTCGTTAAATAAATCCCGGAACTGATCTTCGCGAAATTTGGGCGAACGAGGCACCAGATCAATTCTGGCAATCTGGGCGGTTTCGGTTCGCTGAGTTGTGCCAAAAAGAATATATTTTCCATCGGGGCTCCAACTCAAATTACCACCCGATGTGTTGGACAAAAAGCTGACCGGTTTGCTTTCGCCACCAGCGGCCGGAATGACGGAGATATTCCGAAAGTTTTTTGTCCCGAACGACGCAAACGCAATCCATTTACTATCCGGCGACCAGACAACGGTTCCATTTGTGCCAAAGGGCGGTCGGCCCAGATACGCCTTTTTTAGCAACCGATCTTTTTTTGTGGCGATGTCCAGAATCCGCAATTCCTGTCCGTTCCGAACATAGGCCAGTGATTTTCCATCGGGCGAAAACACGGGCGAACCGTCATCCAAAGCGCCATCTGTCAGGCGGGTTTCGTCGCGGGTTGCAAAATTGTATTGGTACAAATGAGCCGACCCATCGCGCGTTGACATATATACCAGGCTACGGCTGTTTGGTGTCCAAACGGGCTGTGATTCATTAGCCGCGCTGTTGCTGATTCGTGTAGCATCACCACCATCTTTAGTCGATGCGGCAAATACCTCACCGTGAGCAACAAAGGCAACTTTCTTACCATCTGGGGATAGTGACAGTTCACGAAATTGGTTCGTTAATTTCAACCGCTCGACGGCCGGACTTGCAGCAACACCTCGAAGTCGAATCGAAATCGGAGCGACCTGTTTGGTAGAAATATCGTATTTCCAGAGTTGAAAATCACGCTCAAACACAATGACTTTGCCATCATAACCGATGGATGGCCACAGGACTCGCCCGTTCGTAAACGTGGTTAGCATGGTCGGCTTTCCGCCAATCGGTTGCGTCCATAGGTTCTGTGTTTGATTCCGGTCCGATACAAAAAAGAGCGTTTTCCCATCCTGGCTCCACATAGGCCAAAGTTCTTTTGCGCCACCTTCGGTAATTCGTTCGTAAGCTGACCCAGCCTTTTTTGAGTCAGTATGATATAACCAGAGTTCCGTTTCATCGAGATGGCTATGACCTTTTCGCCACCATTGGTTGGATGCAATACCCCGCGCCGAGAAAGCCAGCGTTTTTCCATCGGGCGAAGGCGCACCGTAAAATTCATTCGCATACCGGTCGGCTGTAATCGCCATTGGTGTGCCGCCGGTGATTGAGACCCTATAGATGTCATTCATACCCGCAATATCCCGACTGGTCGACTGAAAGTAGATCATTTTTCCATCCCTCGACCAGGCGTTGAGTACTTCGGCACCATCATCATACGTAAGCCGTTTGATCGTGCCTGTTTCAAGGGTCAAGAGATAAACGTCGCCATTTCCGGTACGGGACGACACGAAAGCTAAAGACTTTCCATCTGGCGAATAGAGTGGCCGAGACTCATTGTCGGGATGAGAGACCAGCAGTCGGGCCTCTCCGCCATTGGTTGGTGCGGTCCAGATGTCGCCACCAGACACAAACGCCAATTCCGTACCATCGGGAGAAAGGCTCGGTTCGGCGTAAGCAAATTTGGGTGATGGATTTGCTAACTGGGGTTGTCCCATTGATGGAGAAACCACCACGGTAGCCAGCAATAAACGGAGAAGTAGCGTTGTTGACGAAGTGCGCATTGAATGGCGTATTTTGCTTTTGAGAGAGTTGACTTTGGTCAAACATCAGACCTGAAGAAATACAGAAAGTTCTTTATAGGGCTGTAATCCAGTCTAAAAATACGGTTGTCTTACCAGTCTGGCAAATAAAATACGCATTGACTAGCAGTGAGATGACGTAGAATTTTGATTGACTTTCTCTTATTTGCTTCGAGCTAATATGTTTTCGTAATAATGTACAATTGACCAACTTATAGTGATCAAACGAAAGCTTTATTTTTCGTGTTGATACATCAAATAGTTAATTCACTTTTCCTTGTTTTGATTAAAGATGGCTGATTACATCATCCCCGCCCAAACTCGTATTGGCCACGTTCATCTAAAAGTAGCCGACCTTGACCGCGCATTGGCCTTTTATCGTGATTTGTTGGGTTTTTCACTGGTTACGAAATATGGAAACGAAGCCGCTTTTATTTCGGCTGGAGGTTATCATCATCATATTGGTTTAAATACGTGGTATAGCAAAGATGCACCACCAGCTCCTATGAGGGCTGCAGGCTTGTTCCACACGGCTATTCTGTATCCAACCCGCCGTGATTTGGCGGTGGCGTTGCAGCGGCTTATTGACGCAAACTATCCCATTACAGGCGCATCTGATCATGGCGTTTCGGAAGCGATATATCTTAACGACCCCGATAAAAACGGTGTTGAGTTGTATTGGGATCGTCCGCAGGAAGCGTGGCCGCTTAAACCCGACGGCACCCTTGAGATGTATACACATTCATTGGATTTGGAGGGATTATTGGCAGAGATATAATTAGTTACTGTTACTCCGGATTTAATGCGATGTAACAGCAATTAATAACTAATTACTGATGAAGTAATGCGGCAGGTAATTGTTTGATAGTCTGAATCTGAACGTTCCGATAAAATACCTCGGCTCCTTCTGATTGTAGCTGAATTTTACCTTTCGTAAGTGGTACAATCTGGCCGTTAACGGTATGCCGCGTATGTGTCAACACCAGATTAACTTTGCCGTTCATAACATGAAGACAAGTGTCGCCGAAACAGTAAAGCTCTAATACATTCCATTGGCCGGACGGTTTTTCGCTATCTGGGTTTTTGAGGCATGATCGGCCAATTGGCGTTTTGTCCTGAAAGGTTAAGGGCGTAGCACCTGGTTGATATATGTAGACGCCTTTATCGTTTTTACGAGCGGAAATATCAGTTAGCACGTTCATGACGCCCCAATAATCGCCACAGTCACCTTCCTGAACCTGTAATTCAAACGATTCCATCCACAACATCGGCGTTCCGTGCGGGCCATTGCTATGGTAAAGCAGCCCACTATCCCGGGGTCGATCGAGCTTGGGTGGCCACTTTTGCGTTCCCCACTTAAATTCCATTCGGAGGTGGTAGTTCTCGAAATCTGCCAGCGTATTGATGCCGCCAAACGTTTCTCCCGAAATTCGTAACGCCGATTGACCGTCCACACTAACGACCGAGAAAACATGGTTCGGATCGTTGTTTAGACCCAATGGGGGCGTCTTATCATTTTGGTTATCTTTCGCATAAGGTCGATCCAGGTACGTCTCCCAACCGCTAAGATCTTTGCCATTGAACAACGATTGCCAGCTGTCTGATTTTTGAGATGACTGCGCTACGGCAGAAGCAAAAACGCACAGGCTGGCGCAGATTAAAAGCAAAAACGATTTCATAAGAAGTATTTAAACGACCAGCAAGGCGAGGAGCTAGTGCAAGGGAATCGGCTGTACATAACTGACTACGACAAGTCCGAAAAGAAGTTTGTCAAACCAAAAGCCGACGACGTTCGTACGCTATCGACGTTGATTTGAAGAAGTAAACAAGCGCAACAAGGTTATAAACAGATAATGCCCCAACTCGAAGTTAGGGCATTATCTGTTTCAGTACTAAAGTGTCTTTAATTTGAAATTCTTCCAGCGGACTTTTATTCCGCCCCCATCGTGAATTTGTAATGCGATGGAGCCATCTCCTTTACCAATCTTTTCATCGTGAAGATCTACCATTTCGGTACCATTGAGGTAAGTCTGAACATGATCACCCTCAACCCGAATGCGGAGTGTATTCCATTGTTCAGGTTTTAGGATATTTTCTTTTTCGTCGGGAATCTGCACGAGCCAATTCCGGCCGTAGGATTCGTAGATGCCGCCGGTATCATGATTCGGCGGGGCTACTTCAACCTGCCAACCACTAACTTTTGTGCCCTCAACAGTAGATCGGAAAAAGACACCACTATTACCATTCGCTTCCTGCTTGAATTCCAGCGACAAATCGAAATTTTTGTAAAACTTCTCGGTTGCCAGATAACCGTATTTCTTATCAGGGCCGCTTTCGCAAACGAGTTCACCATTATCGACATACCATTTTTCAGTACCATAAATCTTCCAGCCCGAAAGATCTTTACCATTGAAAATATTAATCTTCTTAGTTGGCGCCACGAAGGCTAGTATGCTTACAAGAAAGCTAATTGCAATACAGTATTTCATTGATTATGAGAATGTAAGTGGTTAATTCATTTAATTGAAAAGCTAAAAGGGGCTATCGGTTTGCCATGATTACGCAAACTGGAGCAGGAACTTTCACCGATTGTCCCGTATATGTTAGCTTGCCCGTTTTCTGATCGCGTTTAAAAATAGTGATATTGTCCGAATCCTGATGAGCCACGAAGACAAAATCGCCTTTCGGATCAATCAGGAAATTGCGGGGTGTTTTGCCTTCTGTTGGCTGATCACCAACTTTGGTCAATTTGCCGTCGTTGCCAATGGCGAAAATGGCCAATGTATTTGCGCCCCGATTTGACTGGTATAAAAACTTACCTGACGGATCAACATGAATATCAGCGCTGGTATTTTCGCCCGTAAAGCCAGCGGGTAATGTTTTAACATTGTCCTCGATCATCGTTAACGCACCTGTTTTCGTATTTCGGGAGAATACTGCTACTGTCGAAGTTAATTCTTCAACAAGGTAGGCGTATTTGCCATTTGGATGGAAAGCGGAATGGCGTGGTCCAGAACCGGGTTTCACACTTGCAAACGGCATTGATGCGGGTTTTACCGTGCTTGTTTTAACATCTGTTTCAAAGATATTGAGTTTATCGGTGGATAGGTCGGCTACGTAAACAAATCGGTTATCGGGAGAAATTGTTGCCGAGTGAACATGAGCCTTCTCCTGCCGTTTGGTATTAGGTCCACTCCCAACGTCCTGAACACTATCGGAGGCTGCCTTCAACGTGCCATCGGTATTGATCGGCAATACGGCCAGACTCCCCCCGCCGTAGTTAGCAACGAAGGCGGTTTTTCCTGTTTGATCAATGCTGATATAACAGGGACTTCCACCAAGCGACGACTGACCATTCATAAATTGAAGCTTTCCGGTTGTCTTGTCGATGGCATATGAGCTGACACCACCGAGTTTATCAGCTGCCTCGTTTACGGAATAAAGGTATTTTCCTGATGGATGAATGGCCAGAAAAGACGGACTTTTTGCATTTGAAACCGACTGAAGTGGTTGCATGGTACCTGCCTTCCGGTCAAATTCAAAGACGTAAATTCCTTCACTGCCCCGAATAGAATAGGTACCCACATACATAATTTCTTTACTGGACTGAGCTTGTGCACTTAGACTTGCAGCCGCTAAAATACCGATCAATAGCTTATTCATAAATACAATAATGAGACTGTTTAATAAGTATAGAGTTAACGTAAACTACCGATGCCGTTTATACTGATTTGCTGCTAGGGTTCTTGATTTTTTTTGAATTTTAAGGGTCAAGTAAGGAAATTATACAATTAGAATTGTTTAACATGAAGAATGTTGTAAAGGCGATTGGCTAGAATGCGTTACTTTTGTAAAACGATTAGCGCCGTTCTTTCTCAGCATCTATCGTTAAAACCTAACTTTTCGTTAACACCTCCAGTACTATGAAACGAGTATTGATTATTTTTACGGCTGTAGCAATGTTAGCTTCCTGTAACAGCAAGAAGCGCCTGGCCGAAATTAAAACGTTACAAGATGCCCGTGATAAGGCTGTTGCTTCATTGACTGACTGCGATCAGCGCACGGCTGATCTGCGCACTCAATTGTCGGCCAAAGACACCGATCTGCAAGGTAAAGACAAGCAAGTCGTTGATTTACAATCCCAAATCGATTATCTCAAAAAGACAAATACTAACCTCCTCGACCGGATGTCAGATTTGTCGATTGTGAGCAAGTCAGGTGCAGAAAGCATCAAAAAATCGCTCGAAACGTTAAACGAGCAGACCAAATACACGAATAACCTTAACTCATCTATTCAGCGTAAAGATTCACTGAATTTAGCATTGGTTATGAGCCTGAAACGATCTTTAGACGATATCAACGATCAGGATGTACAGGTTGAAGTGAAAAAAGGTGTGGTTTATGTGTCGCTTTCCGATAAACTCTTGTTCAAATCGGGTAGCTACGATGTATTACCAGCCGCAGAAATTGTGCTTGGTAAAGTAGCAAAAGTGGTAAATGATCATAAAGAGCTTGATATTCTGGTCGAAGGTCATACAGACGCCGTCCCTATAACAACTAATGCCATTAAAGATAACTGGGATTTGAGTGCTCTACGGGCCACATCGGTTGTACGGACACTACAAGGTAAATTTGGTGTAGCACCTGGACGTATGACAGCCGGTGGCCGGTCGGAATTCAGTCCGAAAGATGACAACACAACTTCCGTTGGGCGTCAGCAAAACCGTCGTACGGAAATTATCATCACGCCAAAACTTGATCAGTTTTTCAATCTGATGTCGGGCGCTCAGGCTGGCGGAAGCAAATAATACATAAAGTAAATCGAGTTTTCATAAATCAAAATGCCCGTATCTAATCAGATATGGGCATTTTGATTTATGAAAAGTTTGTTAACGACCAAACGGGAAACAATAACTTATTTACCTTGAGTTTGACTTGCTATAATTATCAATTATGCCTTTTATTCTGCCCGTTTGGGTTCACCGGGTAATACCGACTCGGGAGTGGGTTGCTCATTATTGTCAACCGCTGGTTCATTATCTTCGTCGTGTGTAGTCTGAGGTTGAACTTCATCAGTCAACTCATGAGTGGGCAATACAGACGCTTCAACGGCATCTGGCCCGGAAACAGGTAAAAGACTATCCTCGATAGGCGGCTCGCCAAAGAACCGGCGTTGAAAGAATAATATCAAACAGACACCAGTAAAAATGCAGGAGTCGGCAATGTTGAAAATTGGTGTCGAATAGTATTGACCGCCCCAAACGGGTACCCACTCCGGAATAAATCCCTCCCAGACGTCAACAAAAATCATGTCGATCACCTGCCCATGAAACCAGGGCGTTGGTGAACCATAAGGAGCATTGTTCAGAAAGACGCCGTAAAATGTACTATCGATAACGTTGCCAACAGCACCGGCTAAAATCATCGACATAGCCCAAAGTAACCCGTTTGGCGCACCCCGGTGGGCTAGATTTACTAAATAATAGCCAATGCCAACCATAGCAAACAGCCGAAAAATGCTCAGTAAAAGCTTACCATATTCATGACCCAGCTGCATACCAAACGCCATTCCCGGATTTAGTACATAATGGAGCTTGAGCCAATCGCCAGCGACTTTAATTTGGCCTGCAAAGCCGGGTGCCATGTAAAAATGTACAGCCAGCTTTACGCCCTGATCGAGTGCAATCAACAGCAACGTCAGCAGAAAAAACTTATAGGGGTTTTTATGAATCATAGCAAAAAATACAGCAAGGTACCGACCAATCGGCCGGAGCCTTGCTGCGCCTGAATACTCTTTTATTTACAGCCTTTACGACGTTTTAATTCATTACTAATCAGCATAAACTCCCGACTACTCTGACCCGCAATCGACTTGTTTTCGGCTGCCCGACGGAATAAATAAGGCATAACTGTTTCCACAGGACCATACGGCACATACTTAGCTACGTTATAGCCAGCGTTGGCAAGGTTGTAGGAAATATTGTCGCTCATACCCAGCAACTGGGCAAAATAAATGTGCAAGTCATCGGGCATAATACCCATCTGCTTCATGTGTTGCACACAGTACTGGCAACTCTCCTCGTTATGCGTTCCGAGACATATTGAAATGATATCGCGGTTGGCTAAGCAATAGTCGATGGCTTCGTTAAACGCAAGGTCTGTATCTTCCTTGGTTGGTTGAATCGGATCCTGATACTCGTCTTCATGCGCACGAAGACGCTCTTTTTCAAGATAGGCACCACGAACCAGCTTCACGCCAAGAAAGTAACCCTTAGCCTGCGCTTCGGCGGTATCGCGTCGAAGGTGAGCCATACTTTCCCAACGATACATTTGATACGTATTATAGACAACTGGCCGCTCGTGGTTGTAGCGGTTCATCATCTCATAGGTCAATGTATCAATTGTGTCTTGAATCCAGCTTTCTTCAGCGTCCACAAAAATGCGTACGTTCCGTTCAGAAGCCCGGCGACAAAGCATATCCACCCGCTTCATAACCCGGTCAAATTCAGCTTTCTGCTCCTTATTGAGCGAGTCGCCGATCTGGATTGCTTCGAGCAGATCGGTCGAAGCAATGCCGGTCACTTTGAAAACAGAAAAAGGAATATCCTTTGACTCGCTGGCGCGCTCAATAGTACGGAGAATTTCGAGAGTCGTCTCATCGAAACTTTTTTCAGTCTCCTCTCCCTCAACAGAATAGTCGAGGATAGTTCCAACATGAACATCGTGTAGATGTCGGATGGTTTTCTCAGAGTCCTGAATGCTTTCTCCCCCGCAAAATTGCTCGAAAATTGTGTTTTTGATGAGGAATTTGACAGGGAGACGTAGGCGTAGGGCAATCTTTATAAAAAAAGTCCCTAAATTTACCAGCCATCCCTGATTCATCAACGCAAATAACCAATAAGTCTTTCGGAGTTTAAAGTCCGACTGGGACGAAAAAGCAATCGAAGTGTCCTCAAAGGAAAGGGAATTTACATCTGTAAGGCCCTGGACAGTCTCCGGCATTAGATTACTTCGGTTCGACATATCAGTGCTCCGTTTGGGCGGTGCTACTAGCATAGCTTAAGTGCGTGTCGGTTAACACGACCGAAATATATAACGAAATTTCGGTCAATAGGTTAAAGTGCCGACGCGGCTTGTTTCGACAAACTAAAAACGGTTTTAGACAAAGTAAGGAACCGGCTTGAAAAACAGCCAATTCCTCTACAAATATACCACAAAATTAAATTGAAAGTTCCCCATAGAGTAGTAGGTGTTACTCTTAGATTAAGCGTTTAGTATGAAAGTAGAATTAGCCGTAGAGCCGCTTGGATCGTGGATTGAGACCAACGGCAAACCCCTGATCATTGCCGGTCCGTGCAGTGCCGAGACCGAAGATCAGTTAGTTGAAACCGCTCGCCAATTGAAAGCGTTGGGAGCCGTTCATGTCATTCGTGCCGGTGTATGGAAACCACGCACCCGGCCAGGAAGTTTCGAAGGGATGGGCGAAGCCGCTTTGCCTTGGATTCAGCGCGCTAAAGCAGAAACAGGCTTGCCTTTTGCTGTTGAGGTTGCCACACCCGAACATATCGAATTAGCTCTGAAATACGGCGTTGATATTTTGTGGATAGGTGCCCGCACGACTGTTAACCCATTTAACGTACAGGAAATTGCCGATGCCTTGCGTGGGGTTGATGTACCTGTATTAGTGAAAAATCCTGTAAATCCTGATTTAGCCCTTTGGGTAGGTGCGTTTGAGCGCCTGGCCGGAGCCGGAATCAAGAAGTTGGGGGCTATTCACCGGGGATTTGCTACGGGTGAAGCCAGCAAATACCGTAACCTACCAATGTGGCAAATGGCTATTGAGTTGAAGTCGATCTTCCCTCAGTTGCCCCTCATTGGTGACCCAAGCCACATGGCAGGCAAACGAGCTTATCTGAACGAATTGTCTCAGATGGCTATGGACCTTAACTACGATGGTCTGATTGTTGAGTCGCATATTGATCCTGATAAAGCCTGGAGCGATGCTGCTCAGCAATTGACGCCAACAGCTTTCGGCGAAATGCTCGATCATTTGCAAATTCGTCAGGTGGAGTCACAAAACCTGGAATTCCAGAGCTTTGTAGAGCAATCACGACGTAATATCGACAATGTAGATCGGCAGATTGTTGAAATGCTCGGTGCTCGTATGGCCCTCGTTGAGCGTTTAGCCGAATACAAACGCGATAATAACGTTACGTTATTTCAGCCAGAACGTTGGAAGGAAATCCTGAAAACACGTACGGAGTTGGGTCAAAAACTGAATCTATACCCTGAACTAGTGGAAGAAATTTACAAGATTATCCACATGGAGTCGATTCGGAAGCAGACCGAAATCATAAACAGTACTGTGCAAAGCGTGTAAAAACGCAGGCTGGACATCATCCAGATAATAATAAAACGGCCCTGATTTTCGCTGAAAATCAGGGCCGTTTTATTTAAATGTCAGTGTAAGTGTCGAATTATTATAGCCTGCAAAGCAACCTAAACCGCCATCAATATTGCTGGGAATCAGTACGGGTTCAGCAAAGGGATTATTCCGTACCCGTCTCTGTCGTATCACCGCCATCTGAAACTGATAATACGCTTGATCGATGCTCATTAGGTTCACTGTTACGCTGGCGGTCTTGTATTGACTGTAGAAATTGGATGGCTCGTTACCCGTTAGTGAGGCCGATGTCATATACTCCCGGCCAGAGGGTATGATTGTACCATCTATACCCGCGTCGGAAAATAATCCCCGATTATCATCATCAGAAGTTAATGGAAAATTGCCGATTTGATCGACCTGGCAGGTTGAACATTGGGTTGTGTACCTGAAATAGCCCGCAACCTGATAATAATTGGTCTGGCCGGGAGGGTCCTGCCAGCGGGCTATAATGTAATAACGTCGAACCGAAGAGCGTCCCTGATTCTCTGTTATAGAATCGAATTTTATAGTTGTTGGAGAAACTGGAGCGGGTATGGTACAGGTGCTACTGGCCCGCTGTCCGTTAGCAGTTACCACGGTGAGCGTGTATGTTCGACCTGCGAGTATGGGTAATAACCGAGCGCTGGCGCTGTAATAAAATTGAGCGGCTGAATCGCTGGTTGAATGACTATCGTTATAACGTAATGTAACCGATCGCCCTCCTTCCGAGAGTGTAACGGTAGCATCGGTTACGTTGTTGCCAATTTGTAGGAGAGCAATACTATCACCAACTACCGTATTGGAACGAGTTACCTTAATGGCCAATGTAGTGTCCTGTGGCGACAAATAGCCACTAACGACTAATTTAGGTGATGCCAAACCCAATTGACCGGGGTCAACTTCATTTCGTAAACTACTGCAATTTCCGAGCAGAATTATCGCGATCAGGCAAGCGATTAAAGCGCTGACGTGGGGATGAATTCGCATAATTGAACGCATCAAAATTTGAAATTATAACTAACGGCTGGCACAATCGGGAAAACCGAATAGCGAAATAAAGCTGTTCGTGTGGGTGTTGTCGCCGTTGCCGTTACTGATTCAAGACGATAGAAAAACGGATTTCGGCGGTTGTAGAGGTTATAAACACTAAACTCCCAGGTTCGCTCGTGGTTCTTCTTCTGCTTATGAAACTGAATGCTAAAGTCGAATCGATGGTAAGCTTCGGCGCGGAAACTATTCTTCTGCGTGCCATAATCATCTGCGTTTCGGACACTCTGAAAAAATGTTTGAGCAATGGCGGGCGTACCACCATATATCAATGTATTGCTCGGCCGGTACGTTTCATAACGACCAACTGGTACAGTCAAGGCATTGCCGGTGCCATACACCCAAACGGCTGATAGCGTGATGCGTTTACTCAGATCATAAATACCGACCAATGAAATGTCGTGCCTTCGGTCGTAACGTGGGTAATAGGGTTGACCGCCGTTAAGTTCGGCGAACTGCCACTGCGTCCAGGATAGGGTATAGCCCGCCCAGCCGGAGAACCTCCCGACTTTTTTCTGTAAAAAAAACTCCGCACCGTAAGACCAGCCACGGCCTGCCGTTACATTGTCTTCCCAGTGAATGCTGTTGGCCGATGTCGGGTCGTTGATAAGCAGAAAGCTGGCCCCTTCTTTGTAATTTATGATATTATTCATCGACTTGTAGTAGCCTTCCACGGTTAGCGTTAATCCCTTGTCGGTGAAGTCTTTGGCAATCCCTATCGCTACCTGTTGCGATTGCTGCGGCTTTACCCGATCCGTTGTGGGCACCCATAAATCGGTAGGAAGGCCAATTCCCGTGTTTGACAGCAAATGCACGTATTGGTTCATAAGCGCATACGAAGCCTTAATGGATAAATCAGGTTTTAGGGTAAACGCTGCCGATAACCGGGGTTCGGGTCGGACATACCCTACGTCCTTTTGTTGGAAATAACTTAGCCGTAAACCTCCGTTCACATGCCATCGGCTAGAGGGTCGCCAGGTATCTTCGGCATAAATACCTGATTCCATTACGTCGATGTTAGTTACATTATTGATCGACTGATTGATGCCCGCATTTTGCAGCACTACAGCGCTGGGTGTGAAGCGATGGTATATGCTCTGTACGCCCATTCGTATAGAGTGTTTGGGATTGGGATAATAATCCACGTCGTATTTCAGTGAGAAATCCCGAATGCCCGAGTTGTAGTAGAGGGAATACGTTTCGGCATCCTGCGTACTCTTCTCTACGGATGAAATCTGGAATTTATAGTCACTGAAAATCAGGGAGAGATTAGAAAATAATTTTTGATTGAACAGGTGATTCCATCGAAGGGTACCCGTGGCATTTCCCCATCTCAAGCCTGTGTCCGTGTCGGCGGTTTTATCGTTTGTGTAGAACCGATCGCGGCCAAAATATCCGCTCAGGTATAATTTATTCGTTGGACCAAAATCGTAATTGGCTTTAGCGTTGAGATCGTAAAAGTAGTAGCCCGCCGTAAGCGTACCACCCGACTGCGCTCGAATAAGTGGAGCAGCCAGAATGTCCAAATACGTTCGCCGAGCCGATATGAGAAACGATGCCTTTTTGTTCTTTGTCAGCGGACCTTCGAGCAGTAGCCGGGAAGCAATTAGGCCAATACCGCCTTCACCGTGGAGTTTATCGCGGTTGCCATCCTTCATATTCAGGTCAATAACCGACGAAAGTCGCCCGCCATACCGGGCCGGGAAACCACCTTTTATTAGCTCAACGCTTTTGATCGCATCGCCATTGAAGACAGAAAAGAACCCAAACAAATGGCTGGCGTTATAGACGACGGCGTCATCCAGAATGATCAAATTTTGATCTGGACCACCCCCTCGAACATAAATACCCGTTTGTCCCTCGGAGCCTTTTTGTACGCCCGGCATCAGTTGCAGCACTTTCAATACGTCTTTCTCGCCCAGAAAGGCCGGTATTTTTTTGATCTGTGCAACAGGGAGGTCAATTGTACTCATCTGGGCACTTTCGCTGACTTTCTCCGTTAGCCGACCCGCTTTCACATCTACCTCTGTCAATGCCCGGCCGGGTGCTAAAAATACATTCACCGTTTGGTTGGTACGAAGACTAACCGTGCGCACGACAATTTCGTAGCCCACAAACGAATAGGCCAGCAGCAGGCTGTCCTGAGCGGGTAGTGTCAGTGAATAAAATCCGTAGGTATTGGTCGTCGTACCTGTTGTCGTACCGGGCAAATATACGTTCACCCCAATTAACGCTTCCTGGCTACCAGCTTCACGAATATAACCGCTGACAGTGAAGCGAATGGGAGCGTTTTGCGCCCATAAATTGTTGATAAAGAGTAGCGTGATGAGGCAAGCCTGTAAACGTATTCGCATGGAGTAGGAAGTGTCTGACTAAAGAAAGCACAATGCAAATCTGATGGTTGAAAAGTTACTGTGGAGCAGTTTCTGTAGTGCTATTTGACATGAAACCTTATAACGAAACGATAAAGCCTGCTGTCAATTGCTCAATTTTGGTCTTGTGATCAAACAAAACGCCTGATTATAAGGTACTACAATCAGAAAAGATTGGTGGGTTAAACACCTGAAAACTATGCTTCAATTCGATAAGCTTTCGCTCAATATACCCAATACAACCAAACCCCGCGTCGTAATTATCGGTGGCGGGTTTGGGGGAATGAACCTAGCCAAAAGCCTGCGCAATACTGATGTGCAGGTGGTGTTGTTCGACAAGCAAAATTACAATGGTTTCTGGCCATTACTTTATCAGGTCGCTACGGCTGGACTGGAACCCGATGCCATTGCGGAGCCCTTCCGTAAGATGTTCGACGGGTTCGAGGACTTTCATTACCGAATGGTACGGGTTAACAAAATTGATCCGGCAACCAAGACGATAACGACCATGATTGGCGAATTGCACTATGACTATTTGGTCATCGCCAGCGGGTCGAAGTCTAACTTTTTCGGGAATGATCAGATTCGGAAATATTCGTTTCCGCTCAAAACGATTCCCGAAGCGCTTAATGTGAGAAGCCAGTTTTTGCAGTGTTTTGAACAGGCTAGCGTCACGATTGACCCTGCCGAACGGGAGAGTCTACTCACGTTTGTTATTGCCGGGGCTGGTCCAACGGGAGTTGAAATGGCTGGTTCACTGGCCGAAATGCGGAAACATGTGCTGCCAAGCGATTATCCGGGATTGGATTTCACCCAGATGCGGATTTATATCGTTGAAGGTCTGGGTAAAGTATTGCCGCCTATGTCGGAGGAAGCCGGTCAAAAAGCGCAACGGTATCTCGAAGATTTGGGCGTCGTCATCAAACTCAACACAATGGTTGAGTCGTATGATGGTGAGACGGTTACGTTTAAAGGGGGCGAGCAGATAAAATCACAAACGCTGGTTTGGGGAGCGGGCGTAACCGGTGCCATGATCGACGGTATTCCTGCTGAATCTACCGAGCGTGGCCGAATTCTGGTCGATCCCGTCAACCGCGTTCAAGGGTTGACCGATGTATTTGCCATTGGTGATATTGCGTTTATGAAGCTGGAGGATTACCCAAAAGGGCATCCTGGTGTAGCGCAACCGGCCATTCAACAGGGCGTACACCTGGCTAAAAACCTGCGTCGCATGCTGAAAAATGAGCCAACAGAGCCTTTCAAATATTTCGAAAAAGGGTCATTGGCCATTGTTGGCCGTAGCCGGGCCGTGGCTGATTTACCGGGTAATATTCATCTCGGTGGCTTCATTGCCTGGATGGCCTGGCTGTTTGTACACATCTGGTATCTGGTCGGATTTCGAAGCAAATTAGTTGTTTTTAGTAACTGGATGTATCGGCTGTTTACCTACCAGCGCGGCACCCGAATTATCATTCGTCCATTCATACGGAAAGATGATAAAGTAGGGCAGGAGATTTTGGAACAAAACGAGATGAGTTGAACTATCGCTTACCAAGGGGATAATTGAAGCCAAAGGCGTATTTGTATTGTAACGAATAGAAGTGGTGCGTGGCTAACCCCTGATTGTCGGCTCCGAGTTTGGTATTTGTATAATCTGCCCAGGCGCCCTGAAGATCGGTTTGCAAAAAGAAATACCTGAAAACGTCGAGTTTTACTCCTGCGCTAAGCGCTGCGACTACACCATGATAACGGAACGGACCTTCCTGACCGCTGCCCAGAATAGTCGAAATGGTGTACGAAATTAGTGGCCCGCCACCAATTTTGCCAATGGCGCTTAGTTGAAAATGCTTGGATTGCCAGAGTTTTTGTCGTTTCACCAGGTTGAGCATCAGGTAATTGTTGCCGTTGGTGTGCTGTAAATGCACAAAATCGGGCGTTACCAATGTGTCCTTATCAATCTGATGACCTCTAATTTGCCCCTGCACATGAATGACCTGATTATCGGTAACGATGTACTTTAGGTGATCCCAACTTAATTCAATGCCGAGGTCGCGTTTATCGTTGAAAAAATAACCGATATTCAGGTCATATTGTGGAATAGTTAAGTTAGTGATTTTATAAAAATCCTGTAAATCGGGTCGGTCGTGGGCCTTCGCATCAATAAACGTGAAGTCGTAGTTGTCAGTTGTTGTATTACGAAAATGAATGGTACTCTTCGTGTACCAATCGCGGTTGTATCCCCAGGTGAAGTAAAAACTGCCGGGTATTTTACCAACTTTTATAGTCTTTTCTGGAATTGACAGCTGGGCAAAAACGGGTTGTAATAGGCAACAAAAAAATAAAGGCACAAGTAAACGTGTCTGCTTCATACTATGTATCTAATGAATGGTGGTATTGTGGTAAGCAATACTGAATGATAAAATAAAGTGTAAAACAAACTTATGAGTTCCAGATAAAAAAAGGTGCCTACTTATGAAGTAGGCACCTTTCTTATTTATCGACGATTACCAGCCGGGGCGACCATATCCATAATTGCCCCCGTAAGGCCGTGGGGCCGGGCGTGGCGGGCTGTAGTGACGACGTCCAGCATAGGCTCTGGGACGGCTATTATAGTACGTAGGACCGCAGCTACTCACCGATATAAGCATGATGAAGGCAATTAATAATCCAAGCAGTTTTGACGTTTTCATGGTTGTAGAATTGAGTTTTTAAGCAATTCTCAGGTTAGATTGGCTAGACCCCTGTTCGATTAAAAGTCATTCATTAAGCTTTAATTAAAGTTTCTGGCTCCTATTAATCCGGCTAACCTACGTTTTGTGATTACCAAAACGTTTGAACTAAATTCACGTTTCAGTACCTAACAGCACTTCTTGATTCGTTAAATGCGTTATATGAATTTCCGCTCTATCCGGCTGGCAAGTTTAGTGCTGGCCCTACTGGCTGGCCCAGCTTCAGCCCAAACCGCACCCTCGTCTGCTGAAACTTCGAACCGTACCGATACGACGAAAGGTGGCCCGCTTGATTTGGGTAAAATGTGGACCTTCGATAATCCACCATCGTCTTACTTTCAGAAAACATACAAATTTACGGCTGACGAAAAATGGTTTGACGAAGCCCGATTAGCCTCGCTCCGTTTTGCCGATTATTGCTCAGCTTCATTTGTGTCGGCCAATGGTCTAGTAATGACGAATCACCATTGCGCCCGTGAATCGGGAACGGGTGTGACGCGGAAGGGGGAAGACCTGAACGCCACCGGTTTCTTTGCCAAAACACCTACCGAAGAGCGTAAAGTAGATGGGCTGTTCGTTGATCAGTTGGTGAAGATTGAAGACATCACACAGCGCGTGCAGGATGCCATGAGTGGCGCACCCTCAACAACGGATGCGGCTCAATTACAGGCTCGTGAACAGGCATTTGCCGCCGTGAAACAAGAGTACGGGACTAAAGCCGGTTGGAAAGGACTGGAGTTACAGACGATTACGTTTTACAACGGAGGCCGCTATGCGCTCTATGGTTTCAAACGCTATACGGATGTGCGGCTCGTATTTATGCCCGAATTGCAGCTTGGCTTTTTCGGGGGCGATTATGACAATTTTACGTACCCGCGTTATGCACTCGACTGCTCGTTTTTTCGGGTCTATGATGGCGGGAAACCGCTAAAAACGGCCCATTTTTTCAAGTTTAATACCAGTGGTGTCCGGGATGGAGAGCCAATTTTTGTTATTGGCAATCCTGGCCACACCGAGCGGCTTAAAACCGTTGCTGAACTAGAATTTGACCGTGATTTGCAAACGCCCGCCACTATTCAACTCCTGCGTAACCGTTCTGATGCCTTACAGGCTTATAATGTTACTGCAAAGAGTGACAGCGTTTTGAACGAAATTTTCAGCTACGAAAATAGCCTGAAAGCCTATGGCGGTCAACTTGCTGGCTTACGCGATAATAGTTTGCTGGCGCGTAAGTCCGTCTTTGAAAATCAGTTTAAAGCTGCTGCAAAAGCTAAAAATTTACCTGCCGATCAACTCAAAACCTGGGATGATATTGCGGCTAATACAACCCAGTTACGGAGTCTCTTTAAAGATGCCAATTACCTCGCTCCCAGCGAACGGATAATGGGCGAGTTGTTGACATTTGCCAATGTTGTAACCCAGTTTAGTGAATTGCTGGCGTCTCGCCCACAGGATGCCGAACGCGCTCGTTCGTTGATGGTGCCACCAGATATTAAAAACAGAGCGCTGGAGGAAGCCTATTTAGCCGCTCACCTCACCGAAGCGCAAGCAGCTTTGGGCAACGATGATCCGTATGTAAAAGCTGCGCTTACCGGTGCTGACGGAAAAATCCGAACGCCAAAAGAAACGGCGGCTTATCTAATAAAAAACACCAAACTGACCGATCCTGCTTTTGTAAGTGAATTAGCCACACGACCGGGTGCGGCTGCCGCGTCGAACGATCCAATGCTGGTGCTGGCTCGAATTGGTTATCCGCGCTATGGCGCAGCCGCCCGGCAAGCCCGCCAGATTTCACAAAAACAGGAAGTTCTGCGTGGACAATTGGGCCGGATGCTGTATGATGTGTACGGAACCGCCGTACCGCCCGATGCTACATTTTCGCTGCGTATCAACGATGGCGTGGTGCAGTCCTATAACTATAACGGAACCAAAGCGCCTATCCTAACCACCTTCGCTGGGTTGTATGACCGGAATTATTCATTTGCTGATAAATCTCCTTGGAATTTGCCCGCCCGCTGGAAAAATCCGCCGATGGCTTTGTTGAAAGAGCCTATGTGTTTTATCTCCACAAACGATATAATTGGCGGTAATTCCGGTAGTCCCATGATTAATAAAAACCTTGAAGCGGTGGGCCTTGCCTTCGATGGGAATATGGAAAGCTTACCGGGCGAATTTATTTTCGTTCCCGATCTCAACCGGACTATATCGGTGCACACGGGCGGCATTATAGCGGCCATGCGGTATATATACAAAGCCGACCGGTTGGTTAGTGAACTAACGGGAACAACAGCTACAAGTAAACCCATATCGGCAAAAAAATAAAGAATTATGGCTTTACCGGCTTGCTAAGCCACACAAACTCCCCGAAAGTTCAGTACTTTCGGGGAGTTTGTGTTTTGACTCTACTCTACCTGACAATGACCAAGTCCGAAATTCCGGTGATGCCACAGTTCTTCGACCGATACATTAATCTGGCCGACAACACGCTCATTCTGGATGCTCTCACCCAAGGCGCTTCGTTCGAAACCCTGATTCCGGCTAAAACGCTCGAAGCTCTTGGCAATCTGCGTTACGCGCCCGGCAAATGGACGGTTAAAGATATCTTGCAGCATATTATTGACAATGAGCGTATTATGAGTTATCGCGCACTACGCTTTGCTCGCAATGATCAAACGGTTTTGCCGGGTTACGATGAAGAGTTGTTTGGTCAAACAGCCAATGGTGTTCACCGAACGATTCCAGATCTATACGCCGAATACGCCGACGTTCGACAGTCAAGCATTCGTTTATTCAGCAGTTTTGATGAGGAAATGCTGTTACGAACGGGCATATGTTTTCATCAGACTATTTCGGTACTGGCCCTTGGCTTTGTGTTGGTCGGTCATGTCACACACCATGTCAATGTTATCAATGATCGTTATCTTTCTCTTTTAGCTTAATCACTTCATGCAAATCAGAATTTTATTACTAATCGCCATCACCGCCCAGACGGTTTTTGCCCAGCCCAAAGCCAAAATCACGGTTACTGACCTCACCCGTATTAAACAGGTTGGTGGTATCGAATTAGCTCCCGATGGGCAACGAGCCATTTACACGCTTAGCACAATCGAAGCCAATCCTGACCAAAAGGAGGAATACGAATACAAAACACACATTTATTTAACTGGCTTAAAACCCGGTGATGGAAAGGCACTAACGCGCGGACCTGAGTCGGCCCGGCAGGCGGTCTGGTCGCCCGATGGGCAGCGTATCGCTTTTGTGCGGACGGTGAAGGGCAAAGGTCAGATTTTTATTATGTCATTAAACGGAGGAGAAGCCTGGCAGCTAACGAATGGCAGTTATGGCGCATCTAGTCCGCTCTGGTCGCCCGATGGAAAACGAATTGCGTTTACGAGTAGCATCACGATGGCGCAGATGTTAACCGATTCCTTAGTGAATCCGGGTAAAAACGGGCCAATCTGGTCGCTTGAAAAGCCGGGTTTTACGAATAACAATTTTGTTAAAAGCGACAAAAAAATAAAAGCCAATCCCGACGGCTCACTGGCCGAAATACGGGCTTACCTGGATAAAGATGTTGAGGATAAAAAAGCGAAAGTCATCAATCGGCTAAACTTTCAGGGCGAATCGACAACGGAACCTGATATGTCATTTACGCACCTGTATGTAGTGGATGTAAATGAGGGTGCAACGCCAAAAGCGTTAACGCGCGGGTTTTCGTCGTTTCAGGCGGGCAACTGGTTACCAAACGGACAAGGACTTTTGGCCGTAACGGATCGTGATTCGCTCAAACACCCTGATCGCGAGCAGGATAATGTAATTGTTTTTGTTTCGGCTGATGGTTCTGGAACCCGAAAAACTATATTAAGCGAAGCGGGTAAAAGCTATCGTTCCCCCGAAATATCGCCTGACGGCAAACAAATGGCCTTTTTAGTTACGCCTTCAGAAGGCGTTAATTTCGCTCAAATTGGGTTAGCAGCGCTTACCGGCACAACAGCCTCCGGAATTGAGCTGGTCACGTTCGACCGGGCGGCTGGCAATCTGACCTGGACAACAACTTCAGCATCTTCAGCTAAAGGTAAAAAAGCAACCGCAGGCTATGCGATCTATTTTACAGCCTCGGCCAACGGTGGCGCTCCTCTTTATAAACTTGACCCCATCACGCGGCAGGTTACGCAACTGACTGATTTTTCGATGGGTATTACCAGTTTCGACGTAGCGGGGAATACGGTTGTTTTGGCGAAAACCGAAGTAGCTAACCCGTCTGAGTTATACATAACGGATGCTACGGCCAAAAATCAAACGAAATTAAGCAACCATAACGATTGGGTAGCGCAGCGGCAACTTAGTCTGCCCGAGAAACGAACCTATAAAAATTCACTTGGCCAAACGGTTGACTACTGGATTATGAAGCCCACAGTGGTAGCCGCCGGTGGAGAAGCTGGTAAGAAATACCCGCTTCTATTGAATATGCACGGTGGTCCAACAGCCATGTGGGGACCGGGCGAACAGTCAATGTGGCACGAGCTTCAGTATATGTGTGCGCAGGGTTATGGCGTCGTTTATGCAAATCCACGCGGTTCGGGTGGTTACGGTCTCAATTTTCAACGGGCTAATATTAAGGATTGGGGCACTGGTCCAACAGAAGACGTTCTGGCCGCCGTTACCGATGCCGCTAAGGAAGCTTGGGTAGACACCAGTCGGCAGGTTATTACGGGTGGCTCCTACGCGGGCTATCTAACCGCCTGGATTGTTGGGCATGACAATCGGTTTAAGGCGGCTTTCGCACAGCGGGGTGTCTATGATCTGACTACTTTCCTAGGCGAGGGCAATGCCTGGCGGCTGATCCCAAATTATTTCGATTATCCCTGGTCTGCCGATGCGAAAGTTTTGGATGCGAACTCGCCGTACACCTTCGTCCAGAATATCAAAACGCCTTTATTGATCAAGCACGGTGAGAATGACCTTCGTACGGGGCCAATCCAGAGTGAAATGATGTACAAAAGCCTGAAAATACTGGGCCGCCCGGTCGAATATGTCCGGATGCCGGGTGCCACGCACGAGCTTAGTCGTACAGGCAACGTTCGCCAACGGATCGACCGGTTGTTGCGGATTTATGAGTTCTTCGAACGCTATGTTGGCGCTGGAGCACAGGTGTTAACGCAAAAGTAGAGAATGAGATTGAGCGGGATTAAGAAACTTACCGGATACTAAAAGAAACGATGCCGCAGCTTTTGGATGTAGTTAATTTGCTGATAACCAAAAATATTCTGGCTAAATCTGATGAACAAATATCATCTTTTACTCGCTCTATTTTTCGTCACGGTAACCACGTTCGGGCAAATTGCCAATGATAATACGCTAAAAGCTCAGATTGATGGAAAGGACTTCACCACGCAACCCCGGCGTGTCCGAATCGGCAATTTCTGGTGGATAACGGCAAATACCAATAAACCCGATAAGTCGCTCAGAATATGGCTGGGTGCCTACGACAAGCGCGATGTTCTGGAATCCGGTACCTATCTGGTCGTCGATGCCGACAACCCCGATACAAAAGAGAATAGGAAGAAGGTTGAGGATTTGACCAAATACAAAGGTCTTGCCGCCATTAAATATGTCGAAGAAACGCGTGAACCCCGGATGGAATATCACGTTGGTAAATCGCAGAATGCTGATGAAACGGTAGCGGTGAAAATGGGCGCTGATGGATTTTTGGAGGCTACTTTCAGCGGAACGTTAGCCGGTAGTTACTGGAAAGAAAAAGCTACCGCTACCGTTTTCGGCGGCATGGGCCGACTAATGAACAAGATGCAAGATAAGGCCATTACAAAAGCCTCTGGCTATGATTCTGACATTGACCCGGAGGGAAACGGCTACAAAAAACAGGACAAGCAGGACCAGGTTGTTATCACAAACGGGACGGTAAAATTGAAAATGAAATAAGTGTAGTTTTCTTTAGTTATGATGCATTCCTAACCTGTGTCAGGGCTAAAGAAAACCTCCGATAGATAGTACATTTACGTCTTCAACCGGGCTCGTGATGCCAGCTTGAAGACGTATTTCATTTTATGTGATGACAACTATGAGTAAACACGAAGAACCGCTTCAGGACTCGCCCAAATTTCGATTCTGGAAAAGCCAGATGGAGGCAAATGGGATGAAGATTAATGAGGTAAACGATTTTTATATTCGGCGGAGGCACAATGGCGAAGTGTTATTTGCGATGCTTGAAGTGGATGCCGACACCCCCGAAGGCGACAAGATTCCACCCGCACTCTTCCTGAAAGGACAGGCTGTTTCGATGATGGTGTGTTTAATTGATAAGGACACGCGTCAGAAATTCGTGGTATTAGTAAAACAACGGCGCATTGCCGATGGCTCACAAACCTACGAACACCCGGCCGGTATGGTCGATGCCAGCGATTTACCAGACGAAGTGGCTGCCCGCGAGTTAGAAGAAGAAATTGGTTTGACCGTTACAGCCGCCGAGCTGACCAAATTAAATTCTCAGGTATGGCACCCCAGCACGGGTACAAGCGATGAAGGCATGCACTTTTTCTATATCGAAAAAGAAATGTCCCGAGACGATATTATGAGTTTTCACCTTAAAAATATGGGTAATCAGGCGGAGTTTGAGCGTATCACAAGCGTGGTCGCTACAATCCCCGAAGCCCAGAAACTAATTACGAACGTCAATGGATTATTACTTAATTTCCTGTATCTAAACCATGTTGGTGATTATGAAACCATGAAATTACTTTAATGAAACGGATTAATTTATAGCTTAGTCAAGAGACAAACACATGGATGAATTTATGCAGGAGGCCATTAATCAGGCCCGAAAAAGTTTACGTGAAGGAGGCATTCCTATTGGGTCGGCCCTCATCAAGAATGGCGAATTAGTGGCATCAGGGCATAATAAGCGGGTGCAGGAAAATAATCCTATTCTGCATGGCGAGATGGACTGCCTGAACAATGCCGGGCGGGTTGGTTCATTCAAAAATACGGTTATCTACTCTACATTGATGCCCTGCTACATGTGTGCCGGGACTATTGTTCAGTTTAAAATTCCGAAAGTAATCGTTGGTGAATCGCGGACGTTTCCGGGGGCGCGGGCATTCATGGAGCAGCACGGCGTTGAAGTTATTGACCTTGATTTGCCCGAGTGTGTTGACATGATGAATAAATTCATCGCTGAAAAGCCAACGCTTTGGAATGAGGATATCGGTGAGTTATGATCTAGTTACCTTTTTGAGTTGAATCAGTCACATGTGTCTGTTATAAAGAACCGGCCTTGTGAAATATCCATATTATGTTTCCCTAATTTTAGGCTGTCTTATTTATCAGTCCGATTTATTGGCACAACGTTCCGAAATATGGCGGGAGAAACCGGGCACTTGGTTCCTGAATGTTGGTATTGGTCCTACTCGATATCTGGGCGATTTGAATGAATGGGATAACATAGGCCATTTACGGTTGGGCGAGGCCATTGATGTGGCTGTCGCCTACCGCTACTCTCCCCAGCTTACTCTTCGAGCCGAAGCGCAGCTTTATTACATCCGGGGTACGCAAAAGGATACCCATCTTTCATATAATAATTTATCGTTTCATAGCCTGAATCCAGATATTTGGGCGGGTGTACAATGGGATTTCTGGCCCGCCGACGATCGGAATCATGTCATTATTCCTTATGCATTGTTGGGCGCAGGTCTGACCTATATAACGCCCAAAGCCACCTATAAAGGGCAGTCGGTTAGTTTGGCTCCGCTGCATACCGAAGGCGTGATTTACAATCGCTTGCCCATTATTTTACGATATGGCCTTGGCGTGCCCATTATTGCCACTGAACGACTGAAATGGCATTTGGAAGGTGCCTATACGCACGTATTCAGCGATTATCTGGACGATGTTAGTACGGTATATCCTGACCGGAAAGGTATGGAGCCATTGGCCGTTGCGCTATCCGATCGTCGTCTTGAACTAGGCCAAACGCCCAACTCGGCTGGTGCTCAGCGAGGCAATAAAAGTTGGCGTGATGGCTACTTTGTTCTGTCGGCTCGGCTTATCTTCGTGATCATTACGCCCCAACAGAGTAATTACCGCCGGTCATTTCATCGTTAGGGTTTTGGGGTCTTTTGCCGTATTTTTGGGCTGAAACCCTAACCTCTCCGAATGAGTCCCGCTGTTTTTATTGATGCTCTCCAAAACGAACTTCAGTCTATAAAATATGGGCAATCTCCGCCTGAACTCTACGATCCGATTCAGTATATCATGAATCTGGGAGGAAAACGAATGCGTCCATTGCTAACGTTAATGGGCACTTACCTCTTCACCGATGACTGGCAAAAAGCCATTCGACCTGCGCTGGGCGTGGAAGTATTCCACAATTTTACGCTCATGCATGACGATATCATGGACCAGGCACCATTGCGCCGGGGCCAGCCAACAGTACATGAAAAATGGAATGGCAATGTGGCTATTCTATCGGGCGATGTGATGCTTGTTAATGCGTATCAACTTCTCTTGAATGTAGAGGCTGATAAATTAGCCCCTGTGCTGGCCCGATTTAGCCGGACAGCCGCCGAAGTCTGCGAAGGCCAGCAGATGGACATGAATTTTGAAACCCGTTGGGATGTTTCTGAAGCGGAATACATCGACATGATTCGCCTTAAAACATCGGTACTGCTCGGCTATGCGCTTGAGCTGGGCGGATTGATTGGTGGAGCGGATGAAGAAACTACCCGGCATCTTTACGAAGGGGGCATGAATATCGGGATCGGCTTTCAGTTGAAAGATGATTTGCTGGATGTTTATGGTGATCCGGTTAAGTTTGGGAAACAAGTAGGCGGGGATATCATTGCCAATAAAAAAACGTTTTTACTTATCGAAGCCCTGACTCAGGCAAAAGGCTCAGTTAGAGATGAATTAACCGATTGGTTAACCCGAACCGAATTCGACAAGACTGAAAAAGTAAGAGCTATTACGGCTATTTATGATCAGTTAGGCATTCGCCAACTGACCGAAGCCCGCATCAATGAGTACTTCGTTCGTGGATTTGCTAACTTCGATCAGGTTAATGCTGATGCTAATCGAAAAACGTTATTAATTCAATTTGCCCGTCAACTCGTCGAACGGGAAAGCTAGAGAGGTGTATGATATAAGGTGTATAAACAACCAATACACACCGCACAGGCGACCCCTATCATACATCATATACATTACATCAACTTATGAGCACTACACTTGTCATTATTGTTGTTACGGTTATCATTAGTGCCTTGGCTTGGAATAATTATAGCCTGATGAACCGCTGGATAATGAATCCATATCAGGTAGCCAGTCGTGGGCAGTATTATCGGCTGATAACGTCAGGTTTTCTGCATGCCGATTGGGGACATTTATTCTTCAATATGCTCAGCCTCTACTTCTTTGGTGGGTTTATTGAACAGGTTTTTGGTATGTTGTTCGGTGGTAACGCGCCTGTATATTTAATCGGCTTCTATTTGGTCGCTATCTTAGTTTCCGATATTCCGAGTTTTCTGAAACACCGCAACGATCCTGGGTATAACTCACTGGGCGCGTCCGGGGGTGTATCGGCCGTTATTTTTGCCGCTATTCTGTTTCGGCCTTTAACCCCAATCTACATGTATTTTATTCCGATTGGTATTCCTGGTTTTATTTTCGGCGGTTTATATCTGGCTTACTCCTATTACGAATCGCGTCGCGGAGCGGGCAATGTTAACCACGATGCTCACTTTTATGGTGCTTTATTTGGGGTTCTCTTTATGATTATCGTTTACCCGGAAGTACTGCCTCAGTTTGTTGAGCAAATTGCTGGCTGGCGGCTGTTTTAATCTTGTTATATAACTTATTCCATTGAGTACTGGCATGGAGCAATGGACTATCATTCCGTTGTATATCTACAATGTTCCAACTAGTTAATCAACCCTACCCGATAAATGACATACTCCTTCGGCAACTGCGGAAGGCTATTCTGATTGGGCTATTTGTCGGTCTATTCTTGCTGATATTTCAGCCGTTCGGGATCAACCTTTGGGAAACGCCCCACAAGGTGATCAAAATATTGGGTTTCGGGTTCATCTCATTCGCTGTTACGGCACTTAATTTCATTGTCTTGCGGCAGCTAATTCCTCGGTTATTTATTGAGGAACGGTGGACTGTTGGGCGCGAGATAATCGCGATCATGGCGAATATCTTATTGATTGCTATTGCCAATCTACTTTATTTGAACTGGTTGTTAGCGCCAGGTGAAGAAAGTGGGATTAATTGGCCGGGAATGATTTTAATTACTTTTCTGGTGGGATTTTTCCCCGTAGTGGGGCTGGTTCTCTTTAATTATATTGCCCAGCTCAAAAAATACAGTCAGGCAGCCGCCGAATTGCCGCTTCATTCTACGAATCCCGGGGCCTTTCATACGGAGAATTCACCGGCTGTTCAAACAGAAAAGACAGCCACTAGTACATTGACCCTCATTGCCGATAATGAAAAAGATGCGGTAATGTTTTTAGCGGAAGATCTGCTTTTTATTGAGTCAAGCGATAACTACTGCACAGTCGTTCATTTGAAAAACGAGCAGGTATCAAAATCGCTTTTGAGAAGTAGCTTGAGTCGACTTGAAAAACAAGTTGCACAGCCGCATAGTGTCAGGTGCCACCGCTCCTACGTAGTTAACCTCAACCGCGTTGAGCGCGTAACAGGAAACGCACAAGGCTACAAACTTCATTTGTTTTCCGGCCAGTTTGTAGTGCCCGTGGCCCGACAGTATAACGAGACGCTGATAGCGGAATTAAAAGCCTTGTAAAACAGCCCACCATTCGTCCCAAACCCCATTTTTGTTTGCTAAACACCCCAAACGGTGTTGTATAGCCCTTTTTGTTGTCGTGATCAATCAGGTTAGCGTACGTTTGTCTCAACGAACAATAACCCCGGAAACGGTCATGAAAACGCTAATTATCACCCTGCTAATTATCCATATTGCCACTGGCGTTACTGCTTTGCTTGTTGGCCTGATTCCAATGTTTTCTAAAAAGGGCGGCCCTCTCCACAATCGCGCTGGCCTGATTTACGTCTATTGCATGATTACGGTGGCTGTGTCGGCGCTGTTGTTGTGCGGCCTGCAACCGTTTAAAATGATGCGGTTATTCCTGACAGGTATCGCCGTTTTTAGTTTCTATCTAAGCATGACCGGCTGGCGGGCAACGAAACAAAAAAAATCTGGTCCAACGTCATTTGATAAAGGCCTTACGTTCACAACGTTGTTTGTTAGTTTAGCTATGATAGGCTTTGGGGTCTATCTGCTGGTGCTGCACGGGGCTTCGTTCTTTCCAATTTTATTCTCCTTTTTCGGCCTGTTGACACTGACCTTTGCCAGACGCGATATTCGCCAAATGGCTCGTCCAGCCGAGAAGATGCATTGGTTTTTTCAGCATTTCACACGAATGGGTGCTTCCTACATTGCTACATTCACGGCAGCTTTAGTAACGAACATGAGCCGGATATTACCCCATAACGCACCGGAGTGGGCGGCTACAGCCAGTTGGATTGCGCCCAGTATTATTGGCGGAATGCTGATTGCCCGTACGGTTTGGTATTACAAAGCGAAGTTTAACGGATCGAAACCATCACTAACTGCGTAGGTTACTGTTTCAGTACCTGCTTTGCCACAGGTAAGGCTTGGTCTGCCCAGAGTTTCATCTGCTTACCCGAATAATGAAGGCCATCTGACGCGAATTGGGCGTTATCGCCCATTGCCGAGCGGGATAAGGGGGTAATATCGACGTAAGAGATTCCTGCCTTTTGGCATTCATCTTTAGCGATGCTATTGAACTGATCAATCTCGCTGGCAATGGTAGTTTTGTTGCGGCCAGCGGCAAAAGGCGAAGCGCCCCAATCGGGGATGGAGAGTACAAAAACGTGTGATGCCTTTCCTCCGGCAAATTTAATAGCGGTTTGGAGAAGCTCGTGAAACTCGGTGCGGTAAGCCTCCTGACTCTGGCCCCGATATTGATTATTTACGCCAATTAACAGAGAGACCAATGTATATGTCTTCTGGTTGTTGCTAGCCTTAATCGCATCCTGTAATTCGGCCGTTGTCCAGCCTGTGCGGGCAATAATATCTGGATTGGCTACATCCTGACCGTCTTTACGAAGCATCCCGGCCAGTTGAACGCTCCAACGGTCGGCTTCGGCTACACTTTCGCCGATAGTATAGGAGTCGCCGAGGGATAAAAAAGTGTATTTGGCCTGAGGTGCACTTGAACTAGTAAACATATCGACTTCGGCAGATCGCTGTTTGCAGACTAGTAGGAGGGAGGCAAGAAAAAGAGCGAGTTTCATGGTATGTTGTTCGATAAGTAATGTAAATGTTTACGTTTCATACAACCACATAGATTGACTGAAACATAAACATTCACATTTCTTGAAGACGTTACTCCTGCTCTAGTAAAAATGCCTTAATAAATGGGTCGATATCGCCATCCAGAACAGCCTCGGTATTAGACGTTTGGTGACCGGTGCGGTGGTCTTTCACGCGCCGATCATCGAGCACGTAAGAGCGAATCTGCGAACCCCACTCAATTTTTTGTTTGCTGGCTTCTATCTCGGCACGGGCCGCGTTACGCTTTTGAACCTCAATCTCGTAGAGTTTGGATTTCAGAAGCCGAATCGCCACCTCTTTATTCATCAACTGGCTCCGTTCCTGCTGACATTCGATAATCAGACCCGACGGTTTATGTTTCAGTCGAACGGCGGTCTCAACCTTATTCACGTTCTGACCACCAGCTCCACCCGACCGAAACGTGTCCCAGTCAATATCAGCTAGATTTACGTCGATCTGAATCGTATCATCGACTAGCGGATAAGCGTATACGGAAGCAAAAGATGTATGCCGACGGGCATTGGAATCGAACGGCGAAATACGGACCAAGCGGTGAACACCGTTCTCGGATTTTAGAAATCCATACGCCAGCGGACCATCTATCTCAATCGTCGCCGACTTGATGCCAGCCGTATCACCATCCTGATAATCAACCTGTTTCAGGCCATAACCATGTTTTTCGGCCCAGCGCATATACATACGATAGAGCATATCGGCCCAGTCCTGACTCTCGGTTCCACCCGCTCCGGCGTTGATTTCGAGAACCGCACTAAGCTGATCCTCCTCATTGCCGAGCATTTTTTTGAGTTCTAGATCTTCAAGCGTGGCCGAAACCTTGCGGCCTTCCTCGTCCACTTCTTCTTCAGGTACGTCGCCTGCTTCGTAGAATTCAAAGAGCGTTTCGAGGTCGCCGATCTGGCTATTTAATTTCTCATAACCGACAGTCCAGCCTTTCAGCGTTCGAACCTGCTTCATAACGCCTTCGGCACGGGCGGCATCGGTCCAGAATTCGGGCTGGAAGGTTTGCTGTTCGAGTTCAGCTAATTGTTCTTTCTTATTATCGTAGTCAAAGATACCCCCTTAGAGCCTCTACTCTGGCTCTCAAGTCGGTCAACTGGTCGGTTGTCATGAACTTGTCGTACTTGTTGATTAATATTCTTATTGCACAAAGACTAATACATTCAGCCTTTAATGACAAAGATAGAACAAAACAAAGCAGGTTTATGGCCAAAGAGAAGGGCATAAATTTACCTACTTCCCTGACAGTCTTATTTAATCAATAAATAGAATCTGCATCTATGGAGATTTTTCGGATACGAATAACCTACTATCACGTACATGGCCCAAATCAACTTTTCGGTCTACCTTTGTGTTCTTTAAGCACAGGCATTATACATTTTTCATTATACATTTTCATTCATTAACTAATGGCTTCACAGTACGATGTAATCGTTGTGGGTAGCGGGCCGGGCGGCTATGTAGCTGCTATCAGGGCGTCGCAATTGGGTTTGAAAACGGCCGTCATTGAGCGCGAAAGCCTCGGCGGCATTTGTTTGAACTGGGGTTGTATTCCGACCAAAGCGCTACTGAAATCGGCGCAGGTTTTTGAATATATCAAGCACTCTGCCGACTACGGTATTTCTATCTCGGGCGAATCGAGTGCCGATTTTGGTGCCGTTGTCAAGCGGAGCCGGGGTGTTGCCGATAGCATGAGCAAGGGTGTTCAATTTCTGATGAAAAAGAACAAAATTGACGTTATCAATGGCTTCGGTAAAGTAAAATCCGGCAAAAAAGTAGAAGTAACGGGTGCTGACGGTAAAGCGACTGACTACGAAGCAAAGCATATTATTATTGCTACCGGCGGCCGTGCTCGTGCCTTGCCAAATGTACCGATTGACGGTAACAAGGTAATTGAGTATCGGAAGGCCATGACACTCGAAAAACGACCCGATACGATGTTAGTTATCGGTTCCGGTGCTATTGGTGTCGAATTTGCTTACGTCTACGCCAGCATGGGCACCAAGGTTACCATTGTTGAATTTCTAGCCAATGTAGTGCCGGTTGAAGACGAGGATATCTCGAAAGAGCTGGCCAAACAATACAAAAAATTAGGGATTGACATATATACCAAGTCGGAAGTAACGAAAGTTGATACTAGCGGCAGTGGCTGCAAAGTGTTCGTAAAAACACCAGACGGTGAAAAAACCTTTGATGTTGATATCGTTCTTTCGGCAGCGGGCGTAGTGGCTAACATCGAAAATATTGGTTTGGAAGAACTCGGTATTACCGTTGACCGGGGTAAAATCGTGACCGATGATTACTATCGCACGAACGTTGAAGGGTATTACGCCATCGGCGATGTCACGAAAGGGCAAGCGCTGGCGCACGTAGCCTCGGCCGAAGCCATTATTTGCGTCGAGAAAATCGCTGGTTTGCCACACGTCGAACCCTTGAATTACAACAACATCCCCGGTTGTACCTATTGCATCCCCGAGATTGCGTCAGTCGGTTACACCGAAAAAGCGGCTCGTGAAGCTGGTTACGAACTTAAAGTGGGTAAATTCCCTTTCTCGGCATCAGGAAAGGCCAAAGCTGCCGGCACACCTGAAGGCTTTGTGAAGGTTATTTTTGATGCTAAATATGGCGAATTCTTAGGAGCCCACTTCATTGGTACGAACGTAACCGAAATGATTGCCGAAGTGGTAGCCGCCCGTAAATTGGAAACGACAGGTGAAGAAATCCTGAAAACGGTTCTCCCGCACCCAACCATGTCGGAAGCTATTAAAGATGCCACCGAAGCCGCTTACGGTGAAGCTATTCACTTGTAGTATTATTGCCTTATAAGATTTTATTAAAAACGATCGCCCGTCTAAAACGTAATTCGTTTTAGACGGGCGATCGTTTTTAATGGAGCTGTTTCTAACTAGGTCAACACTTTCCAGTGCATAAGCCCAAGTTTTGTGAAAAAGTAAAAAACAGACGTCCGCAGCACACCTAAACCATAAATTGAGCTGCGTCGAAAGTTAATTGATGAGGCTTCTTCGAAGTATTTGGTAGGACAGGTAACCTCCCCGATTTCAAACCCTTTGTAAAAAATCTGGGCTACCATTTCATTGTCGAAAATGAAATCGTCGGAGTTGTGGGTGAAATCCAGACTACGAAGCACCTCGCCCGAAAAAGCCCGGTAACCCGTATGGTATTCGGAGAGTTTCTGATTCATAAGTACATTCTGCGTTAGGGTCAGAAACCGATTCGCAATGTACTTGTACATGGGCATGCCGCCTTTTAGTGCTCCCTTCCCCAGAATTCGTGACGCAAAAACAACCGGATACAATCCATTGCCGATAATGGAAATAATGGCTGGCAAAAGCAACGGTGTATATTGATAGTCAGGATGGAGCATAATAACAATATCAGCGCCAAGGTCCAGTGCTTTGGCATAGCACGTTTTCTGGTTACCACCATAGCCTTTATTCTTGTCGTGGCGAATGACATGCCGGATGCCTAATTGCTGGGCTACGTCAACAGTATTATCGGGACTGGCGTCATCGACAAGAATAACGTCGTCTACTATGTCAAACGGAATTTCCCTATACGTTCTCTCTAGTGTTAGAGCAGCCCGGTAAGCGGGCATCACTACAATAACTTTTTTGCCATTAAACATGAGTCAAAATTAACGGGTTGCCAGCAGTATGCCAATTTTTTGCCACATGAAGCCAATAGCTTCAGTGGATTGGGCGTAGATTTGTGGAATCGTTTCAACTTTTCCGGCGCACTGGTGTTTATTTTCTATCCGCCCCATTTGTATGCTCTCCAACGAAACCTTGTTCTTCTTAGCGTTTTCGGCTTTTGTACTGCTCATTATGGCGTTTGACTTAGGCGCATTTTCCAAGCGTAAAAGCCACGTTGTCCAGTTTAGAGAGGCCGCTATCTGGAGTGCCATCTGGGTTGCTTTGTCCATTGCTTTCTACTTTTTCCTGCAACGTTTCGGCTATCTCGTTCATGGTATTACTGACATGGCCCGCCTTCAGGAAGTGCGTGATCGCTACGCCGAGCACGTTGAACTTATCCCAAGCAATTTTACGGCCAGTTTGGCCCGCTTCCAGGCAAATATGTCTCTGGAATACATTACTGGCTATTTGGTCGAGTATTCACTTTCAGCCGATAATATCTTTGTATTCATTCTGATATTTAGTTCGTTCGGTGTTCGGGAACGGTATTATAAAAAGATTTTGGTTTGGGGTATTTTGGGGGCCATTGTGCTGAGATTTATTTTTATTTTCCTCGGATCAGCCCTGATTCAGCGTTTCGAATGGATTATGTACCTGTTCGGAGCCTTTTTGGTTTATACGGGTATTCAGTTGTTTTTCCAGAAAGATGAAGACGAAAAAATTGATCCCGGCAAACATCCGGTGGTGCGATTTGCCAGTAAATATCTGAATGTCTATCATCGTAATGTAACCGACAATTTTTTCGTCCGCCGAAAATCAGATCATAAATTATTCGTCACGCCCCTATTTCTAATTGTCATTGTGGTGTCTTTTACCGATTTGGTATTTGCCGTAGACTCTATTCCTGCCATTTTTTCGATTACGAAAGACCCATACATTGTTTTCTTTTCGAACGTTTTTGCCATTATGGGCCTACGTTCCATGTTCTTCTTTCTGTCTAGTATTATGGATCAGTTTCGATTCTTAAAAGTGGGCCTGGCCGTTCTATTGACATTTATCGGTGCTAAAATGCTAGCCGAACACTGGCTGGCCGATCATGGGTTTAAACCCGTTTATTCCCTATATATTATCATTGGTATTTTAAGTGTCAGCGTCTTGGCGTCCTGGCTTATACCTGAAAAGGAAGAACCGAAAGTATAAAGAAACGGGACATACATACTAGCAACAGCTACGAGCCAAAAGGCAAAAAGTAGTTCAATCGTATTTGCAGCCAGGAGCCGGGTATCGGATTTTTACAGTCGATAGCTTAAGCGCACACTTTCCGTCTGATAAACGTTATTTTTGAGAAAGAGACTCCAATTTTCAAATGACGTTTGCGCTTACTGCCGTATTAAAAACATTTCGCCGACGCTTAACTAACCTCAGCAGTCGTAACCGTTCACTGGTACTAACGACTTTGCCCAGTGGTCAATTTCTGGATTTACACGAAACAGATTTTCTCCTTAATAAAACTTCTTTTACGGTTATCGCCGACCTTATTGGCCGTAAATCATCGGTAGCGTTGTGCGAAGTGCTCGACGCTCGGCAGGAACGCAGTAATGAAGTTAGTCGGAAACTTCGGCGTATTGATCGGACGGCCCGGTTTATTGAAGAAGAGCGCGGTACTAAAGATTTGTATTTGGGCTGGCCATTTGTGCGCGGAAAATTTCTGGATGATACCGTCGTTCATGGTCCTTTATTGTTTTTTCCGGTACAGATCGAGCAACAGGGGAAATTCTGGAAACTGTCGCGCCGGGGTGATGAGCTGGCTTTTCTAAACCCGACATTAGTCTTAGCATACGGCCAATTTAACCAGATAAAATTGTCTGATGAGGTCGTTGAAAAAACGGTAGATGACCTTGACCGGGATTCGCTCATTTTTCGTACACAGCTCTACGAATGGCTCAAGGCCAGCCCGCTTGAAATCAATTTTAATCAAGATTTATTCGCCGATAAACTCCAGTTTTTCAATAAACAAACGGCTAAAGACCTTAATCAACTTGAGCGTACTGGTGAGCTAAAGTTGTATCCTGAGGCTGTATTAGGAATTTTTCCGCAGGCCGGTTCATTTCTGGTGCCGGATTATGATACGTTGATCGGAGAGGAGGAAAAGAGACGATCTGAGGTTGCGGAAGAAGAAGGAGAGAATAATTGGGTTGATGTTCATAAAGAAGAGCCAGAAGGATTTTTAGGGATCCGGCCCATTTATCATCCATCCTCTCTTCCGACATCCTTTCTCCCCGAAAAAAATCTTCATACACCGCTTCCCATGGATGCGTTGCAGGAAGCGGCCATACGAGCGGTGAAAGCGGGGCAATCGCTGGTCGTGCAGGGACCGCCAGGAACAGGCAAATCACAACTCATTGCCAATTTGATGGCTGATGCGGCTGCATCTGGCAAACGGGTTTTGCTGGTTTGTCAGAAACGGGCTGCGCTCGATGTCGTTCAGGAGCGCCTGCGTGAGGTTGGTATCGCCCCGTTTCTAGCATTAATTCATGATTTTCAGAATGATCGGCGAGCTTTGTACGCTCAGATTGCCAGCCAGATTGAACAAATTGACGGGTACCGTCAGCAGAACAATAGCCTAAATACCGTACTCCTCGAACGTGATTTCGATGTGGAGAGCCGACGAATTGATGAGACGGTAACGAATTTGCAAGAATTCAAAAACGCCTTGTTCGACACGAGTGTATGTGGCGTATCGGCTAAAGAGTTGTATCTGACCGTGCCTTCAGTTGGTAGTAATTATCCAATGATTGTAATGGATGATATTTATCAACAGTTTCAATTGGCCACTGTGGATAACTTTCTTTGCCGATTAACGGATTTCTCCGCTTATCAACAACGGCTGGGAAAGCACCATTTATGGAATGACCGTGTCAATTTCTCGTCGTTTACCAATGCTGATCTACCTAAAATTAACCAAATTATTTTGCAGTGGGGCCAGCTTCGCCAAACCGCTACGGAACAAACAACCGCGTTAGTAGACCGTCCTCTTTTACTCGTTGAGTTGCTTGACTGGCATGCACATGGTTGGGAATTGTCGGCCCTGCTAACCTTGCTCGATGTTCCCGATGCCGCTGTTTTGTGGTCGGTTGTTAATCAATTACGTCATCATTCCGATCATCCCGCTTTATCGATTGATGAAATCCGTTTTGAGCAATTGGCCGATACATGGGAGGAAACACTGTTAATTCCCGGTCCGGAGACATCACTCTCAACAACTGATTTGCGATTGTTTCGCGATTTACTGGCCGACGCATTAACAGCCCGATCATCATGGGTGAGTTGGAACTGGTGGCAACTGACTAATTCAGGTAAGGGTCAATTACAACAGGTAGCTAGCGCAAATAGTCTAACCTTGTCGGAGCAAAATTTACAAACGCTGGCGATTAAAATTAGCCAGCGCATTCGATTAGAAGCCATACAACACGAAAGCCGACCTCTGCTGGCTGGCCTATCTCTCCCTGAATCACCGGATAGTATTCGGCTTGTGCGTCGTGCCCAGCACGTGGTCGAACGCCTGAAGAAAATTAATCCCTTGGGACAGTTGCCAGCATCATCCTGGCTGACACCCGTTCAATTCACTAACGTTGTCGCAGCGTTACTTTCGCTAAGCACCAACGTAGCAAAACAGCGGAATAGCGCAGAAACGTATCTTAAAACTCACCAAATCAATCAAACTTGGGCGAGTAAAGACTACGAAAGTCAATTGTGGCAGGCTGTCCGACAGGATTTTGACTTATTGATCGAAGACGATCGCTTGCAGGAAGGTTTTTCGGAATCTGAACAGACGGTTGTTGAACGCCTAAGCAACCACAATGCAGTAGATTGGGTTGTAATTTTTCTGGATAACCTTCGAATGGCCTGGCTCGATCATATTGAGCGCCAGTTTCCTGAGCTCCGTAGTGTGTCGTCGCTTAAAATGAGTCAGTTAGAGCAGACATTACAGGAAAGTATTCAACGAAAACAGGTTTTGAGTCGTGATATTTTATTGGTTAAACTTCGGGAGCAAACGTACCGAAATCTACTTTTTAACCGGCTTAATAACGTAGTAACCTATCGTGATTTACTGCATCAGGCAACCAAAAAACGAAATGTGTGGCCAGTTCGAAAGCTAATGGATTCATTTGCCGATGAAGTATTCAAACTGGTTCCTTGTTGGTTGGCATCGCCCGAATCCGTATCAGCTATGTTTCCATTGCGCGAAGGCTTGTTCGATTTGGTTATTTTCGATGAAGCGTCTCAGTGTTTTGCCGAGAATGGCGTTCCGGCAATCGCACGGGGTAAACAAGTCGTTATTACGGGCGACAACCAACAATTACGCCCTGGTGATCTTTATCGTGCCCGTTTAGATGATGCCGAATTTGAGGATGAAATGCCGGCGGCTCTGGAAGTTGAGTCCCTACTTGAGTTAGCAGCTCAACAATTGCCCCAAGTATCGCTAACGGAACATTACCGCAGTCGCTCGCTCGATTTGATTACGTTCTCGAACGAGCATTTTTATCAGAATAAGCTGTCTATGTTGCCACATTTTGATGAGATTAATCGGAAAGAACCCGCCATTCGATATATGAATGTAAAGGGTGTTTGGCAACAAAACACCAATCCTGTCGAAGCGGAGGCTATTTTAAAGTTACTCGATCAATTAGCTGTTGAACTTCCCGGCCAATCCATTGGCATTGTAACATTCAATTATCCGCAACAGCAATTAATTCAGGATATGTTGG
>CAXVWN010000152.1:0-5569 GCA_964263725.1 Spirosoma sp. | reverse complement strand
TTGATAATGTATAATGGGTAATGTAAGTAAATTGATAATGTAAAATGAATAATCAGTAATGAATACAGGCGATTACTAGATTGTTATACATTACCCATTATACATTTTACATTAATTCTAGCGTCGATTATCTCCGCCTTCAATCATGCTCAAATAACTCATATAACGGCTTTCGGCAATTTCGTTTTCGGCTACGGCAAGTTTGATGGCGCAGCCGGGCTCGTTGAAATGCAGACAGTTATGAAAACGACACTGATTTAAGCGATCGCGCATTTCGGGAAAGTAATGGCTAACTTCTTCTTTCGCGGTGTTCATCAAACCAAGTTCTTTAATACCTGGCGTGTCAATAATGTACGTTTCAGGCGCTAGTTCGAACATTTCGGCAAACGTCGTGGTGTGAACGCCTTTGTTGGCAAACGTTGACACTTCTTTCGTCCGCAAGTTCAGCGTAGGGGCAATGGCATTGACAAGCGACGATTTGCCCACGCCCGAATGCCCTGCCAGTAACGTCACTTTATGATCGAGCAATTGCCGAAATTCCTCGACGCCTACGCCTTCTGTGGCCGACGTTAACAGACAATTGTAGCCAATACGCTCGTACAAGTCCATAATTTCCCGTTGAAATTCCAGCCCTTCGTCATTCAGAATGTCGGATTTGTTGAAAACAATCGTCGTTGAAATACGAAATGACTCGGCCGAAACTAAAAAACGGTCGATAAAGCCCAATGAGGTGCGTGGCATGGCCAATGTTGCCATCAATACGGCCTGATCGAGATTGGCCGCCAGCATATGCCCGTGAGCCGTTTTATGGACCGACTGCCGGATTATATAATTGTCGCGCGGCAAAATATCGCTGATGATAGCCGTATTTTCGACTTTATCTTCAACCTCAAAGACGACCCGGTCGCCCACGGCAATCGGATTTGTGACTTTCAAGCCCTTAAGTTTGAATTTCCCTTTCAGCCGACCCTGAAAAATATGTCCGTCTGTGTTACGAATTTCGTACCAGGAGCCGGTGGAACGCATGATTAAGCCGTTTTGCAATTTTTAATGAGTGGTAAATGAGTGAATTGTTACGTTCGCTCGGTCGATAATAGGTTCTGTATTACGTCCATAACCTTAGCTGTTGCGCCAATGTTCCGCTGCACATATTCGCTGCTGATTTGGGCCGCTTTTGTCGAATCTTCGTACTGATTAGTGAAAGCCGTTGTCAATTCAGCAACATTACTGATGGGAAAGGCGGCACCTTCGTTTACTAAGTCGACCGCTTCCTGAAACTTTTCATAATCTGGTCCGAAAAATACCGGCATGCCGAATGTCGCGGCTTCCAGAATATTATGCAATCCCTGCTTGAACGCCCCGCCAATATAAGCAAACTCACCGTATTGATAGAGCGACGAAAGCAGCCCGACGTTATCGATAACCAGAATATCGGCTAGGGCAACGGTTGTTTCATTTGCCTGAGAAAAGCGCACCGATGGCTTTATTAATTGACTACGCCATTGTTCGATTTCGTCGTCGTGAATTTCGTGTGGAGCGATGATAATTTTCAACGGGTTTGTAAAGGCATTTAAAAAAGGAATCAGAACGTCCATATCATTTTGCCAGGCGCTGCCAACCACCAGAAGCGGTCTGTTATTTTTGAACAGGTCAGCTATTGGAATTGCCTTTTTTGTGGTTACTACCTGTGCCACCCGGTCAAAGCGCGTGTCGCCCGCGAGTGTTATGTTCTCAATATTGATGCTTTTGAGTAGATTGACCGATTCCTGATTCTGAACCAGAATGTGATCAAAATAGGTGAGCATACTTCGATAAAACTGACCCCAAGGTTTAAAAAAAAGCTGATTTGAGCGAAATATAGCGGAGAAGGAAACAACCGGCACATCGGCGGTTTTTAATTCGCGGAGGTAGTTGTACCAGAATTCGTATTTTATGAAAAGGGCAATTCGGGGCTTTACGAGAGCAACAAATTGCCGGGCATTATCGGGTGTGTCGGCGGGCAAATAAAGTATGTAATCAGCGCCATCGTAGTCTTTTCGCACTTCATAACCAGAGGGCGAAAAGAAAGTAAGCAGGATTTTGTAATTTGGATACTGAATACGAAACGCTTCGATGACCGGGCGGCCCTGTTCAAATTCACCCAGCGAAGCCGCGTGAAACCAGGCAATGGGGCTTGTGTTTTGGGCGAGTTGCTGAGCTAAATTGCTGGCCCAGTTGCGCCGACCATCAACCCATTGCCGGGCTTTGGGATTGAAGGGAGCCACCAAGCCTACTACTGTTTGGTAAGCAAAAATACCGGTGTTATAGAATCCTGAAAACAAGCGAAGATGAGGTTGGTTATATTGACAAAGCTACGAACTCACCAGTAAATCTACCGTTCATGAAAACCTACGACACACTCACCGAAGCACTTGAAGGCCTTCGTAAAGAGGGTTTTATCCAGGATTATAACCTTAAACACGATTATTTGCACTGCCAGCCCGACGATGTTGAGTTACGACCCGCTGACTTCGATATTGTTAATGTATACCGTTTTGAGGGTATGACAGACCCCGGTGACGAGACGGTTTTATATGCTATTGAAGCCAAAAATGGCAACAAAGGAACACTAGTCGATGCGTATGGTATGTATGCCGAAGCTATCTCGACTGAGATGGCCCAAAAACTACGGTACACACTTGAAAACTAACGAACTTTTCAGGGTTAAAATTGATTTTACGTCAACAGAAAGTATGTTGATACAATGAACTGGAACAAATTAACGAGCGACGCTCAGCTAGATACCATCAAAGAAGAATCAGCGAAGCAGCCAGTGTTGATTTTTAAACACAGCACGACTTGTTCAATCAGTGCAATGGCGCTTAGCCGGATGGAGCGTAATTGGAACGACCAGCTTGGGGTAAAACCTTATTACCTGGACTTGTTAGCCAATCGTCCCATTTCGAAGCAAATCGAAAGCCAGTTTGGGGTTGAACATGAATCGCCACAAGTGTTGCTGATTCGTAATGGCGAGTGTGTTTATGATGCCTCGCATATGTCAATTTCCTTTGCTGGCTTGCAACAGGCAGTCTAAAAGGAAGAGTTGGAAAGAAAAGGAGTAAGAGAGATATACCACGCGTATGTTCCTTTGATCCTTTTATTCTTTTAACGTTATTTTGGCCCTGTGGCAAACGCCCCCAATGGGTGGGTTGAATTTCGAGACACTAACTTCAACGGCTTCTAAATCAGGGTATTTTGTACGGATTTCCTGAATAATCTGATGAGCAATATGTTCAAGTAATCGGGCTGATTGCTGCATCACGGCAGCCGTAATCCGGTATAAATCTTCATAATTGACGGTGGCACTTAGGCGATCGCGCCGGGCCGCTTCCGAAAAATCGGCCGTTACGACAATATCCACTGAATATTTATTGCCAATTTTCTGCTCCTCGTCGTAAAAACCGTGGTAAGAAAAAAATTCGAGACCTTCTAAGGCAATTGTTCCCATATAGGTGGTGTGGATTTCCAGCCCGCGTTACTTAAATCTGATCGAAGAAAGAGCCGCCTTTTTTTGATGGAGCCTCCTCACTTGTTTCTGGTTCTGTTGTATTTACTTCGGCAAGTACCGATTCTGGCGTGGTCTGGTCAGCTACTGATTCAGCTTCTGCAACAGCTTGTGTTGTTTCGTGCTGGCTGGATTGAATGGCCTCATCAAGCTTTTCGGAAAGAGTTTCATCGACCGGAATTGCTTCTGGTATAGATGTTTCGCGCTCAATTAATGAAGGTAGATCAGCAGCAGAATTGGCATGAGCATTTGCTTCGAGGGAAGTCTCGTTGGCTGAATTTTTGTCAGTTTCGGGCTGTTTCAATTCATCCTTGATCTGGGATGCAACTTCGTCAATTTTTCCTTTCAGGTCTTGTTTTGCGAACTTTTTCTCGAACCGATCGACACTATCAACGGCATTGCTGGCAAGGGCGCGGATCTGAACGGCTAAGTTTTCTTTATAGTTTTCCAACGCCTTAAAATCATGTTCCAATGATTTAAGATCGTTCAGAATATTATCCTTCAGATAGCGTGCCTGATTTTCAGCATCCTGTACCATCAGCGCTGAGCGTTTACGAGCTTCGGCCAATATCTCATCGGCTTGTTGCTTTGCGTCGCCAACGTACTTTTCTCCTGCTTTATTTGCCTGTTCCGTAATTTGCGTACTGGTATCTTCGGCTGTTTTAAGCGTGCGAAACAGCGTCATTTCCACCTCTTTCAGTTTGCCTAATTCTTTTTCAGCTATCTCAAGCTGCATCTTCAACATTTTATATTCGCCGGTTAGGCGTTCCCATTCCTGAGATAAAGAACCCAGAAATGCGTCAACATCTTCTGTTCTATAGCCGCGCAACCCTTTTTCAAACGTGTGTTGCCGGATTTCGATGGGCGTAATTTTCATTGGTGCGCTAAGGGTTTTGATGAGTTCCTGAATGATCAGATAAAGGTGAATTAACGTCCATAATACCTATTTTACAAAAAATAGCCTGAAAAATAGGCGAATCCTGCTGTAGTTAGTTGTTTTAGCTCAATTTCCATACCGAAATTGTACGGTCATCGCTGGCCGAGAGAAGTAATTGATGATATTCTGCCCAGAGTACTTTATTGACAGATGTACCATGTCCGGCATGTCTGGCGCGATCAACGACCTTCAATAATCGATAGGTTTCGGCATCCCATATTTTAATGGACTTATCCATACTGGCAGTAGCTATGAAACGGCCATCGGGACTGAATGACAGGTGGTTAATGGCAAACATGTGCGCCACAATATCGTGTTGTAATGCATAGCTTTTTTCAACGTCCCATACCTTCAGATGGGCATCGCGCCCGGCCGTAAGCAGGTATCGAAAATCGGGCGAGTAAGCAATCGTAAATACCGAGTTGCCATGTGCCGGAATAATTTGTTTAAGTTCATACGTTATCAGGTCAAAAATACGAACAACATTATCGCTATAACCAACCGCCAGTTCTCGCTCAACTGGATTTACGGCGATGCATCGTGCCGACTGACCAGACGCTTTGAGGTGTTTTCTGACGACTAACTGGTCAGTATCCACAATGGCTACAACGCCATCAGCCAGCGCCAGGAAAGCATCGTTCTTGTAAAATTTGATGTCGAAAATGGCCGCTGCTGTCAGTTTTAATGACGCGACTTCCTGTTTCCGTACAGCGTCAATGATGTGTATGCCTTCGTAGTTTTGGCCAACCCACAAGAGGCCACTGACTGGGTGCAAGGCTAGCGCGTAAATTGACGTTGGCACATTGGCAACCAATTCGCCCAAATCGGGCCGGTCGAGATGCCATTGCACAACCTGTCCATCGCCACCAGCCGAAAAAAACTGTTCAGCCGTTGGGCCGCGTTCGAGCGTATAAATTGGGTCGCGGTGCCCGCCGAAGGTATCTATTTTTTCTACAATCACAGATTGATCAAACAAGTTGGTGGCCAAAGGTCGTTAATCCTTTCTTTTTCTCGAACGACTGACGACTTTTGATCGTGACTTTTCAACTAGATATAAATGGCGACTGTGTAGCCCGGCTCCGGGCCAT
>CAXVWN010000151.1:0-6966 GCA_964263725.1 Spirosoma sp. | reverse complement strand
CCTTTTCGAATCCGATAGCCCGAACGTCCTTTCAGTTTCTTAATATCCATCTGGTCTTGGGTCATCGGCTAGTTTTTCGATAGCATCCAGCAATGTATCTACCACCTGATCGGGCAGTTTATCCAATTGTTTCTGCGCTGTTTTTGTTAAAACGATGTTGTAGCCAACCATTCGTGCGTTGACGTTTCTGTCTGTACTCGGCAAGTGAAGCAGTAGGTTCTTTACGAGTTTTCACGTCATCATAAAGTCGGATGTCATCCAGTTCATCGAGCTCCTCTAAAACCTTTTGCCATTGTTGAATTGGTAATACGACCGAAACACGTTTACCATGCTCATCGGTAATGTATTGAGGATGTATGGCTTTGTTCATGATAGTTTACGTTGTTATCATTTTTACTAATTTTCGATTTTTACTCCGCCATTTTCAGTAACTCATTCAATTTCAATAAGGCTTCGATGGGCGTTAGACGGTTTATGTCAAGAGATCGTAGTTTTTCCTTAATCGCTTCTGATTTTGGATCGCCCGTTTCAATAATGCGCAGGGCCAGCTCCCGCTCCTGCGGCACAGCGTCCCGGATCTTTTCCCGGTTCTCTTCACGCCCGCGCGACGACTCCAGTTGTTTTAAAATCTCGTTTGCCCGGCTCACAATCTGGGCGGGCATCCCCGCCATTTGTGCCACGTGAATACCGAAACTGTGTTCCGAACCGCCTTCTTTCAGTTTACGCAGAAAAATCACTTTGTTGCCTAACTCCTTGACCGCTACATTGTAATTTTTGATTCGTGGATTGTCTGTGGCCAGATCGTTCAGCTCGTGATAGTGCGTAGCAAACAGCGTTTTGGGACGACAATCGGTTTTATTATGCAGGTATTCGGCAATAGCCCAGGCAATCGAAACGCCATCATACGTACTCGTGCCGCGCCCGATTTCATCCATCAATACCAGACTTCGCTCGCTGAGATTATTGAGAATACTAGCCGTTTCGGTCATTTCGACCATAAACGTACTTTCTCCCCGCGAGAGGTTATCCGATGCGCCAACGCGGGTAAAGATCTTGTCTACCAGACCCAGCTCTGCCGACGAAGCCGGGACAAAACTACCCGACTGGGCCATCAGAACAATGAGTGCTGTTTGCCGCAATAAAGCCGATTTTCCGGCCATGTTCGGTCCGGTGATGATGATTAGCTGTTGGGTTTCGTCATCTAAATAAATATCGTTCGGGATATAGTGTTCACCCGGCGGCAACTGTTGCTCAATTACCGGGTGCCGACCGTCTTTAATATTCAGTACTTTACTTTCGTTGATCTGCGGGCGAACGTATTTGTTCTTGACCGCTATCTGGGCAAAAGAAGCCAGCACATCCAGCACCGATAAGACGCGGGCGTTCTGCTGAATTGCCCCAACATATTCGCCGGCCGCAATGACCATCTCATTGAACATCCGGGATTCGATCTGGAAGATCTGCTCCTCAGCATTCAATATTTTTTCTTCGTATTCTTTTAACTCAGGCGTAATATAGCGTTCTGCATTCACAAGCGTTTGTTTGCGAATCCAGTCTTCGGGAACCCGATTTTTATGAGCATGGGTGACTTCCAGATAATAACCGAACACTTTGTTGTAGGCTACTTTGAGCGAAGTAATGCCCGTTAGTTGGACTTCACGTTCCTGTAGTTTCAATAAATAATCTTTACCCGAATAAGCAATGGCCGCTAGTTCATCTAATTCGGCGTTGATGCCCGACTTGATTATTCCGCCCTGGTTGGAGAGTGTCGGCGCATCCTCGCGCAACTCAGCTTCGATGCGGTCGAGCAAAAACGAAACAGAGTTGAGCTGATCGGCGTATTTTTTTAATGATCCGGGATGCGGACCAGACGACTCGGTCTGAGACAAAGCCGTGATCAGCAATTCTTTGATCGGCAGCACATGTTGCAGTGACCGTTTGAGTTGTAACAACTCGCGGGGGCTAATTCGCCGGACGGCAACCTTCGAGACCAACCGCTCAAGATCACCGATTTGCCGCAGGTGGTTAACCAGCGTATCGGCAAGATCAATATCCGAAACGAGTAGTTCAACCATGTTGAGTCGTTCGTCGATCAGGGCTTTTTCCTTGAGTGGCAAATTGAGCCATTTGCGCAGCAACCGTGCGCCCATCGGCGTAACTGTCTGATCAAGAATCTGAATCAGCGGAACGCCCCCTTCCTGCTGAGCAGCCGTCAATTCAAGATTGCGAATCGTAAAGCGGTCGAGCCAGACATAGCGGTCTTCTTCGAGCCGCGTTACACGGGTTATGTGCTGAAGGTCTTTATGTTCGGTTTCGTTGAGGTAATGCAGAATTACCCCGGCCGCAATAATGCCATCGGGCAAGCCCTCAATGCCAAAGCCTTTGAGCGATGTGGTCTGAAAATGCTGTTTCAGGAAATTGTACCCAAAGTCATACGTAAAGGCCCAGTCTTCGAGGGTGTATGTATGAAATTTATCGCCGAACAAACTACCAAATTCCTGCCGATTGCGTTTGCAGTACAGCACTTCCGACGGGTTGAAACTTTGCAGCAGTTTATCGACGTAAGCTGAATTTCCCTGCGATGCCAGAAATTCGCCCGTTGAAATATCCAGGAATGAAATGCCAAATGTATCCTCTGTTTTACCAAAATGAACAGCCGCTAAATAATTGTTGCGCCGGGTATCGAGCACATTATCATTGAACGAAACACCGGGTGTTACTAACTCCGTAACGCCCCGCCGGACAATGCCTTTGGCCACTGACGGATCTTCCAACTGATCGCAGATGGCCACCCGCTCGCCCGCCCGAACGAGTTTCGGCAGGTACGTATCGAGGGAGTGGTGTGGAAAACCGGCCAGCTCTTCGTTCGCTCCGCCGTTGTTGCGTTTGGTAAGGGTAATACCAAGAATCTTACTGGCCCGAACGGCATCTTCGCCGAATGTTTCGTAGAAATCACCGACGCGGAAGAGCAGCAACGCACCGGGATATTTGGCTTTAATCTGATTGTATTGGCGGTTGAGAGGGGTTTCGTTTTTCTTTATGTGTGGTTTCGCTTCGGTGGCTGTCTTCACTGATTTCTGTTGGATTGTCGTAAACAAAAATAGTGATTTTTACCGAAGAATTGGCTACTTTCTGCCCTGAATATAGTCGTGTCGATTCAAAATCAATTAGTTATTCGTACCATGAACCAAGCTGATAACAAACACCCGGTGCGGGTTGAATTTAACCCAATCATCCGCACCTACTTATTGCTATACGTAACATTTTTTCTGTTTATATCCCTTGTCGGCATCGTGCTTATTCCGATCTGGCTATTGGGTGTCGGGCAGTGGTGGAGCCGTCATTATTTTAATAAACTTGACTGTGAGTTGTCAGAACGTTCGTTGCGTTTCAAGAAAGGTATCCTTGTAGAAGTTGAGAAGACAATTCCGCTCGAAAACATTCAGGATGTTACCTTTGTCGCCGGTCCGTTGTTGCGTTACTTTGATCTTTGCATTTTAAAATTTGAAACGGCTGGGCAAAGTCCACATCAGGCCCACAATATGGAGTTGATTGGAATCATTGATGCGCAGACCTTTCGGACTCAGATTCTTGAGCAACGACAAAAATTGATGGCAACTCGAACTCACCAGCAGTCAGCCAATACAGATCAGGAGCTTCTCACCGACGTTCGCGATATCCTGCGCGACATCCGGCAGTTACTGAAAGACAATCTTAACCAAGCGAATGCGTAAACTCTCCCTTACTGAACTCAACCGTTTGTCGATACCTGATTTTAAGGACATCGACAAATTTCCATACTGCCTGATTCTGGACGATATCCGAAGCTTAAACAATGTAGGGTCCGTATTTCGTACAGCCGATGCGTTCCGAGCCGAAACCCTTTATTTGTGCGGAATAACGGGACAGCCGCCCCATCGGGACATCACAAAAACGGCTCTTGGGGCAACAGAATCTGTTGTGTGGAAACACGAAGCCGATGTGATAACACTTGTGAAGCAGCTACAAGCCGATGGTTGGATTGTGGCGGCTGTGGAGCAGGCCGAGGGTAGTACGTCGCTGTCTGATTTCAGACCCGAACCAAACAAACCGTACGCGTTTGTGTTGGGTAACGAAGTGACAGGCGTTCGGGAGGAGATTATTCAACTGGCTGATTTAGTGCTCGAAATTCCACAGTTTGGTACCAAGCATTCGCTCAACATTGCCGTTACAGCCGGCGTCATTTGCTGGGATTTCCTCCAAAAACTGTAACGAAAACTTAACATTGAATTTTAGATTGTCACGAAAAATTCGTATTTATTTGTAAATTTTTTCTATTGAAGCAAATGGCAAACAAAATTGTAAAAACCAAACAGAAATCGCTGGCATCAGAAATCGTTAGTTCGATTGAAATTAAGCTCAGCGAAGCGGGTGCTGCTACTAAAAAAATGAAGAAATCCATCGAGAAATCGGCGGATAAACTGGCTAAGAAACTTGCCAAATTGATGAAAAAGGCCGAGAAGAAAGCGGCTAAACCTGTAAAGGCGACTGAAAAAAAAGTAAAAAAAGACCTCGATAAAGCGAAAAAAAACGCTCAGAAGGCCGAAAAAAACGCTAAACGTTCGGCTAAAAAAGCTTCAGCTGCTGTCGTGTCAGAAGTTGCTGATATAGCCTCAGCCGCCAAAGCCACCCGTACCTATCGCAAACAGGCAACAACGCCAAAACCAGCGGCTCCCAAAACCACGCGCACACCACGCGCCAAAGCCACAGATAGCACATCAACACCGGCCGACGACTCGACAGATAATTCCTAAGACAGATCGCGCTAAATACTATAGGCTAAATGCCCGCTTCTTGCGGGCTTTTTTGTTGTAGACTATTGTTTTTCTCTGCATTTTCGTGTGACATTTACAACGAGAGATCGTCTAGTCTAGTCTATATCTGCTTACTGGCTTCAGTTTCCTCATTAATACCAAACAGAGGACGTTATGCTACACTGTTCTACTGCCATTTCTTTGGTTGCTATAGCACCTTTGTCATTTAGCGGAGCCGGGTTATCATTTCCCGAAACAGCATCTGTAATGACTCCATCGTTACTATGGCTGGCATTATTTGGCCTGGCATTGGTGGTGCAGGTACTCGTAGGGTATGGGTTATGGTGGCTTTTACGTCGGCGGCAGCGATCAGTTGTGCAAACGGAAGTACTGCATTCGATAGTTCATGAATTTCAAACGCCTATCACCGCGATTCGGATGGCTGCCGATATTCTGGATTCTCCCATTGCTCGTAATCAACCTGAACGCACCGAAAAATACGTTCGTATCATTCGCGAAGAAACAGAGCGACTTCAACACCAGGTAGAAACCATGTTGACATTGGCTCGCGCCGATCGCAACACGTTGATGCTTAATACCGAACCCGTACAACTTCACCAACTTTTACACTCGGTAGCCGAACGCCACGGCGATTATTTGACATTAAACTTGCTCGGTGCTGATCCGCACATTCTTGCCGACCGGCTGCACTTGACCAATGTCCTGTACAATCTGTTAGATAACGCGATAAAGTATAGTTCGGATGTGCCGGAAATAACTATGCAAACGCAAACGAATACTGACGGCTTGACCATTACAGTTCGTGATCGGGGTGTTGGTATTCCGCCCAAATTAGTGTCCCAAATTTTCCAGCCGTTTTTTCGGGTTCATGACCGGAATCAGCCAAGTGTAAAAGGTTTCGGTTTAGGACTTAGCTATGTACAGCGAATTATTCAGTCTCATAACTGGACGATTTGGGTGAAAAGTGAATTGGGAAAAGGTAGCGAATTTATGATTCAACTACCTCCATCGGCTCTTTTGCCACCAACCCCCAACGATGTATCAACAAAGCGCCTTGTGTAAAAAAGTAAGACTATATTCCCGCAAACATCAAACGCCAGCTATCTTCCTGATAGCTGGCGTTTGATGTTTGCGGGAATTCTCTTAGTCTAAATTATACTGCTACTTTGCGCTTAATGGGGCGCTTGCCTTTGTAACTTTCATGACGCCATTCATAATACGCCAGTGGCCTGGAAATGTGCAGACAAATGGGTAATCGCCGGGAGTAGCGGGGGCTGTAAATTTAAGCCGGAACGTTTGATCTGGATTGACCAGGGGCGTAGCCGCGATTATCTGCGAAATAGATGGAACGTAGTTCTTCTCCGCACCATCTTTGGCCGTAATCATCTTGTCGGCAGCCGCGCCAATAATTTCCATACTTTTGGCCTTGCCGATTACCAGATTGTGCTGCATCGCGTCCGTATTTTCTAATACCAACTCAACTTGCTTGCCCGCCGTAACCGTGAATTCTTTTTTGTCGTAACGCATTTCTTCGCGGACCGTTTTCATGTGCACAACTTCCACGTTAGGATCGGTCGGCGCGCTTTTCGTCAGGCCCCAGACTTCGTAAAGGCGTCCCAAGCGTTCGCGATTATCCGTTGAAACCATACCGCTCAGACTGGCTAAGAATGACTTGTCGGCGTCGCGAACTTGAGCGTTTTGCTTCATGTTCCAGCCTTCCAATACGCCTTTCACAATAGCTTCACCCTCAATAGAGTTCAACTTCTGGGTTTGGCGGAGTAGGGAAATAACTGAATCAACGGGCGATACCGATGCATAGCTACGTGTAGCCCGTTCGAGTGCATAGGCACTCAGGCTTTGCGGAGCACGGTACGTTAGTGTATGCGTGGCATTGTTGTTCTGCTCGTTGCTTTCGGCAATGGTGTTCTCGCGGTCGAGCATTACGGAGATTGTATAGTCTCCGGCTCGCTCAAAGAGCACATTCATGTCGCCAACCCAGGGGCCGTTGTTCGACTTACTGATAGTGACGGTTTCGCCGGGTTTGATGACCGTGGTGTCTGTCAGGCTCACAAAATTAATCTTTGCTCCCTCATTCGCTCCTTTCGGACCTTCAACCCGCAGGGCTAATGAAATGGGCGTTCCTCGGGTAATA
>CAXVWN010000150.1:0-6158 GCA_964263725.1 Spirosoma sp. | reverse complement strand
TTTGGTGTAGATCGGATTTACGACGTGATGGATGAATTGAATTTGTTTCCGGCTAGCGCGGGACAGGGGACGCAGGTATTTATTGTGCCGTTTGATACCACCGCCCGTGCGGTGGCCCTGCCGTTGTTAAGTCAACTTCGGGCCGCCAATATTGCCGCAGAAGTCTATCCCGATCTGGCAAAGGTGAAGAAGATGATGGATTACGCCAACGCGCGAGCGATTCCGTTTGTCGTATTGATTGGTTCCGAAGAGGTGCAAACGGGTATATTATCACTCAAGAATATGGTTACCGGCGAGCAGCACAAAGTAACAGCCGAAGAGTTGGTACAAAAGTTGAGCTAGGTATCAAGCATACACAAACAATATCAGTTATGGCCAGGTATGACCCCTTCAGGGTCACATGTTATAGAAAAATCCATATGTGCTATAAACATGTGACCCTGAAGGGGTCATACCCGGACGCAACTCATCTTTGTTAATTCTGTATGATTACTTTTCCGGCGGACTTCATGAGAAAACAAACTAAAACGTTTGTACAAACTGTTCCAGAGCCTCAAATCCATCTGGTCTTTTTAATTGATTGATTTCGGCGTATTGCGCAATTTTTAACGCATCCTGAAAATGCTTTTGCATGTACTGGCTGGTCAAGAGCTGAATGGGTATGGGAAAGTGTTTCAGTAGTTCAACCGGAGCCAGTAACGGCTTTATGCGTTCGCTTTTTTTACGTGAATTTGTTGGGTAGAGCAAGGTGATACTTCGTAACGATACAGGATACTTGGGGAAATTAGCTATTGGTTGCGTAACTAAAAACTTAGTGGCCCCCTCAAAGGAAGGTTCCAGTTTCGATTCGTCGATGTGTAGCCCATCAGCTGTATTCTTCCAGACTTTATATTGACCGAAAGCGGGTACCACAAATGGTTTGTTATCAACTAATTGAATAGCGACCAGATCATCCGTCAGTACAGTATAGCCAGCTTTGCCAAACGCGGCTGCCGTTGTTGATTTTCCCGCACCCGGTACGCCCAGAAACACGAGTGCCTCATCGCCGATTTTGACGGCACTTCCATGCAAAAGGAATAAGCCCCGTTGATATAGTAAAAGGCCAATCACTTCACTAAGCAGAAATAATCGCAATGTTCCTTCATCGGCGCCCAGGTTTTGATAGATAATTTCGTTGCCCTGCGATACCTTGAACTTGCCGATTCCTTCCCAATTCAATAAAAGGCTTGTCTCTGTCAGGCCAAATCTGGCCCTTACACCACGGCGATGTACGCGGGTAAGCCGATTCGATTTTTCGGGGATAATACCCTCCGTTATAATAACATCGGTTTCAGCGGTTGATTCCTGCAAAACCCCCGTAAAATTTATTTTTGTTTCAAGCGTCAAGCCAAAGGCAAGATATTTTTTCATCGTATCGGGCAACCACTAATGCGAACTAGTTCCGAATCGTCGATTCGATTCGTTTATTCCCGTCAAAAGTAGACAAAATACCTTACTCCTTGATTGTATTGAAAAGAGGCCTGTCTAGTAGCCAGTTATGTCAAACCAACCACTAAACAGGCCTCTTTTTATATCCTTGCGTTAATTGATCTTCTTATCCAGCGCGGTTATATGCTCCAGATGCTTTTGCAATGTAGGTAATGTCTTCACGGCAAATGCTTTAATGTCAGCATCCGTCTTGTCATCATCCGCGGCTTTCTTAAACAAAGAAATATCCTCTTTGTGGTCGTCTACCATCAAACTGACATATTTCTTATCGAAGTCAGTACCCGATAATTTAGTTAATTCGTTCACATGCTTCTGCTCGTCTTCGCCCAGTGCCGTCGGCAGGGTAATATTTTTGCTGGTGGCTAACGCTTTCATCTCGTCGTTGGCTTTCGAGTGATCCATAACCATCATCGCGCCGAAGTCTTTTACCTCTTTACTCTGGGCTTTTTCCTGAGCCAGACGGCCTAATTCGACTTCCAGCATGCCACCATTAGCTGCTTTCACGGCAAATTCATTGGTGTCTTCGGTCTGGCCGGTTCCGGCATCTTCTTTGGCATCATTGGTATTCTCCGCATTTTCAACGCTGTCCGAACTTTCTTTCTTCTTGTCGCTGCAAGCCTGAAAACTTAGCGTGCTAACAACTAACAATAGAAGCAAACTTACCTTTTTCATAACGTTATTAAATTTTGTGAATAATAACTAGAAACGATTTTGATGCTATTAGGTTTTAGTAAATTAGCTTAGGGAATTTGCAGACAAATTTCTGTGTTTTACAGACAAAATTCCTATGTTTGTTCTATGATTGTTCCTGACCGTATAGCCCTTGTTTTTTTGGCCCTAAAAGGAGTCCCTGCCATTCGTTTCTTCGAAATTGCCGACCTGACTGGCTACAAGCGTGAACAACTGGCGGAGGTATTTGATACATCGCTCAAAACGTTTCAACGGTACGAGCGCGAGAAGAAAAGCCTTAATCCGCAGGACAGCGAGAAAGTGCTTAAAATTATGGCGTTGTTTCAAACCGGTGAGTCTGTGTTTGGTACGGCGGCTTCCTTTCGACGGTGGATGGACAAGCCTGCCTATGGATTGGGAAACCAGATTCCTTTTGGATTATTGCACACGTCTGGTGGTATCGACTTAGTGATGGACGAGGTTACCCGAATCGAATACGGCGACTTAGCCTAGCACAATCGTTGAATGCTTGTTTATCGAATTACAAAAGCGCTTTATGCTAATCAGTTGGTAGCCTCTGGTGGGGCGGCCCGCTGGAACAGCCGAGGGCAGTTCGTTATCTACACCGCGGCCACACGGGCGCTGGCTTGTCTTGAGAACGTGGTTCACCGAAGTGGCGAAGGGCTGTTGGATACATTTCGGGTAATGGTTATTGAGGTGCCGGACACCTTACTTATCGAGACGGTGTCGCCCGGAGCGTTGCCGCCCGACTGGTTTGATTTTCAGCAATACAATCGCTGTCAACAACTAGGCGGGGAGTGGCTTGGCAGTCGTCGGTCAGCGGTGTTTCGAGTACCATCGGCTATTGTCCCTAATGAATGGAATTACTTACTTAACCCTGCACATCCTGATTTTTTGCGTATTACATTACTCCGTACCGAGCCCTTTGTTTTTGACCCGCGTATTAAATCCTGACAAAAGCATCGTATGAATTATCCGGTACTATAAACCGGATTCGTTGCTATATTTTAGTTGAAATAGAATTGTATTTGATTTAGATGATGGTCGCGCCTGCTGCTATCATTTTTTGCGTTTATAATGTCGCTATTTGATATCAATTTTGGCCATTTGGGTGCGTTTTTAAGGGATTATTTCTCTTTTCTTATGAAAATTTTGTATATTTGTGTATAGAGCGGTTTACGCGCAGTGTGTAAGCCGGAATAGTAATTTTCTGCGAAACTCCTTTGTCACATGGCGGACGAAACTCCCGACCTCAAATCTCACAGTAACATTATTCCCATTAACATTGAAGATGAGATGCGTGGTGCTTACATTGATTATTCAATGTCGGTTATCATTTCTCGTGCTTTGCCCGACGTTCGCGATGGACTGAAACCAGTTCACCGTCGGGTATTGTTTGGAATGGCTGAGTTGGGTGTCAATTACAATAAACCTCATAAAAAATCAGCTCGTATCGTTGGGGAGGTATTGGGTAAATACCACCCGCACGGCGATTCGTCGGTGTACGATACCATGGTTCGGATGGCCCAGGACTGGTCCCTGCGTTACCCGCTTGTCGATGGTCAGGGAAACTTTGGCTCTATCGACGGTGATTCACCGGCTGCGATGCGGTATACCGAAGCCCGGCTGAAGCGCATCGCCGACGAGATTCTCACCGATATTTATAAAGAAACGGTTGACTTCCAGGGTAACTTCGACGATTCCCTTCAGGAGCCTACCGTCATGCCGGCCAAATTGCCGAATCTATTGCTCAATGGTTCGTCGGGTATTGCCGTTGGGATGGCCACGAATATGGCGCCCCACAACTTGACTGAAGTGGTAGACGGTATTCTGGCGTACCTGGAAAACAATGAGATTACCATCGAGGAATTGATGCAGTATGTCAAAGCACCTGATTTTCCAACCGGAGCTACCATCTATGGTATGGAAGGGGTTAAATCAGCCTTTCAGACGGGTCGTGGCCGGGTGGTTATGCGGGCGCATGCTACGATTGAAGAGAACCGGGGCAAAACGCAGATCATTGTAACGGATGTTCCGTACATGGTCAACAAAGCCATGATGCTCGAAAAAACGGCCGAGCTCATCAACGATAAGAAAATTGAAGGCATTTCGGCATTTCGCGATGAGTCAGATCGGGATGGTCTGCGGGTGGTCTATGATCTTCGGAAAGATGCCATACCAAACGTTGTTCTGAATAACCTGTATAAACATACAGCTCTGCAATCGTCCTTTAGTATCAACAATGTCGCCCTGGTTAAAGGGCGTCCGATGATCCTGAACTTAAAGGATATGATGAAGTATTACGTCGAGCACCGGTTCGAAGTAATTACCCGTCGGACGCAGTACGAACTGCGGGAAGCCGAGAAAAGGGCGCATATCTTAGAGGGTCTGTTAATTGCGCTGGATCACATCGACGCTGTCATTGCGCTGATCCGCTCCTCGCGTGATTCCGAAATAGCCCGAACGGGTCTGATGGAACGCTTTAACTTGAGTGATCTTCAGGCGAAAGCCATTCTTGAAATGCGTTTACAACGCCTGACGGGTCTGGAACGGGATAAGTTACAGGCTGAGTTTGATCAACTGATGACCGAAATCGCCGACCTGAAATCCATTCTGGATAGCGAAGAGCGCAAGCGGCAGGTTATTAAAGAGGAGCTGACCGACATTCGTGCCCGCTATGGCGACGAGCGCCGGACGGATATCAATCCCCTCGGTGATGGGAATATCAGTGATTTATCCCTCATTGCCGATGAGGACATGGTGATCACGATCTCGCACGAAGGGTATATCAAACGGACACCAACCACCGAATACCGGTCGCAGGGTCGGGGAGGAGTTGGTGCGAAAGCAGTCGCTACCAAGGAAGAGGACTTCACCGAGAACCTGTTTACGGCAACGATGCACAATACCCTGCTGGCGTTTACGCAAAAAGGGCGTTTATACTGGTTACCCGTTTATGAACTTCCCGAAGGTTCCCGGACATCAAAAGGCAGGCCGTTGGCTAATTTTATCAACATAGAATCTGACGATAAAGTCCGGGCTGTTATTAACGTCACAGACTTGAAGAATGAGGATTACATCAACAATAATTATATTGTGATGTGTACTCGCAAAGGCACCATCAAGAAAACCATGCTGGAAGCCTATTCCCGTCCTCGTCAGAATGGAATCATTGCCATCACCATTGATGAGGATGATCAACTGCTGGGTGTTTGCATGACCAATGGGGATAACGATATTGTTATTGCATCGAGTGCGGGCAAAGCCGTTCGTTTCCACGAAAGCCGCGTCCGACCCATGGGCCGGACTGCCGCTGGCGTACGGGGTATTACCCTGGATGATGAAGACCCGACCGATCACGTGATCGGGATGGTCTGTATTTCATCAGCCGAGGCCCAATTGCTGGTTGTTTCTAAAAACGGGTATGGTAAGCGTTCTGACATTGACGGATATCGCATTACCAACCGGGGCGCCAAAGGCGTTGGTACCTTGAAAGTGACCGAGAAAGTTGGCCGGTTAGTCGCCGTTCTCGACGTAGCCGATAACGATGACCTGATGATTATTAATAAATCGGGTATTGCTATCCGGACACCGGTCGATGCAATTAGCGTCATAGGCCGGAATACACAGGGTGTACGGTTGATAAAGCTGAATGACGGCGATGAAATATCGTCGGTCACGAAAATCAAGCGGGAAGAAGGGGAGGAGGTAATCCCTGTCGAACCGGAGGTCATTGTCGAAGACTAGCAACTTTATTAGGGTGTTTGAGCCGCGTAACTGATGACATAAATCAGATGCGCGGCTCAAACAATTTAAGACGGGTCATGCTTATACAAACAGATTCCGTAATTTCGTTTCTGAAAAGAAAACACAACCCCATTTAAAACATGAAACAAGTTTTTGTAATCCTCGTAGCGTGTTGCCTATCAGTAGGTGCATACGCACAGCAAGCGGCTGCGGGCGCGGGCGCGTCGGCGTTA
>CAXVWN010000149.1:0-8125 GCA_964263725.1 Spirosoma sp. | reverse complement strand
GCCAGTATTCGCTCAATTAGTGCCCTTTCTTCAATCATGTACCATTAGAAAGTTGCAAACCATTAATGGTTGCAGATACAGAAGATTAACTGCAACATTTAATGGTTGGCAACTGTCTACTGGTACATGATTGACGAACGGGTACTAATTGAGCGAATCCTGGCAGGGAATACCCATGCCTTTAGCTTGTTAGTAAAACAGTACCAAAAACTGGTTTTTCATGTGGTACGCCGTATTGTTACAGAGCAGCAAGACGTAGAAGATATTTGCCAGGAAGTGTTCATTAAGGTATACAAGCACCTATCAAGCTTTTCTTTTGAGTCTAAACTATCAACCTGGATTGCCCGTATTGCCTATCTAACGGCCATCAACTATCTCAAAAAGCACCAACGCCTGGAGCCAATTGAGCCTTGGATCACATCGGCGACCGATTCTACGATACCAAACAATCCGGAGGAGGCCCTGATTCAACAGGATGGTACTGCCTATCTGAATCGTCTGATTGAACAGTTACCTGTCCACTATCGAACAGTTTTGACTCTGTATCATTTGAATGAGTTCTCCTGTCAGGAGATTGAACAGATTACAGGGATGGCGGAAGGAACGGTAAAAAATTATCTGCATCGAGCCAGAAAATTGCTCAAGCAAAAGTTGACGCTATACTTAAAAAATGAACGGTGATGGATGAACTTAACGATGAAGCTATTCAGCGCCTGCTGGAGGAAGAGCGGTTATCAGGGGGGGCTAAATTATCAGGCCGTACTGACAGTGAGGACATTGCTGCCTACCAGTATTTGTTTGACGAGTTAAAAAAGGATCTTCCGGATGCCCTTTCTCCCCGCTTTTCAGACAAAGTAATTAATCAATTACAAACCCAAAAAAGCCATTCAGAAGAGACCCTATTCTACATAATATTAAGTGTAGGGACTATTTTGGCTTTTGGCTTGGGGTTTGTCCTATTCACGATCTCAGGAAATTATGAAGTTCATATCTTATTAGATACGTTCAGCCCCACTAAAGTGTGGTTTGCTTTCGGTTTGAGTTTTCTATTCTTATTTCAACTTTTGGACCAGAAGTTAGTAAAAAAAACGCTCTTGGGAGGACGTAAATATTAGCACATAGCTTTTATTTCATTCTTATCCCAGATACATACTTTTGACCCTCACCAATAGAGTGAGCATGGCAAATGCCTTACTCGCGGTTTGGCAATGTCCTAAAAGCAAAAAAGCCTGATTGGATGATTATAAGGTTATTCGGGGCCTTTTACCCGCAGTTTACAACCATTTAACCTAGAAAGTTATCGGTTTACGGGCACATACTTATTTTTGATTAAACCCCCTACTCGTTTCCCTATGCAACTGATTATTCAGCACTTATCAAAAACGTATGCCAACGGCGTTAAAGCTTTGGATGATGTATCACTCACCATCCCAATGGGCATGTATGGGTTGTTGGGCCAGAATGGCGCGGGTAAATCAACACTCATGCGAACGCTCGCAACATTGCAGGACGCCGACAAAGGCACCGCTATGTTGGATAATCTCGACATACTGACTCAGAAAGATGCCGTTCGGCGTGTATTAGGGTATTTACCTCAGGAGTTCGGTGTTTATCCAAAGGTATCAGCCACGGATTTACTGGATCACTTCGCCGTTTTGAAAGGCATTACCAAAGGTAGCGAACGAAAAGAATTGGTCGATGCGCTGCTACACCGGGTAAATCTGTATGATGTTCGTAAAAAAGCGGTTAGCAGCTACTCCGGCGGAATGAAACAGCGCTTTGGTATTGCTCAGGCCCTCATCGGCAATCCAAAACTAATTATCGTCGATGAACCAACGGCAGGTCTCGATCCTGGTGAACGAAATCGTTTTTACAACCTGCTGTCCGAAATTGGGGAGAACGTAATTGTTATTCTGTCCACGCACATCGTGCAGGATGTGATGGAGTTATGTAATAACATGGCCATAATTCACCAGGGGCGGGTGTTGTACAGCGGTTCGCCAACGGATTCGGTGGCGGAGTTGAAAGGGAAAATATGGGAGAAGTCGATTGCCAAAAGCGACCTGCCGACTTATCAGCAGCGTTATAATGTCATCTCGAATAAGCTGGTAGCAGGTAAACCGCTTGTACACGTCCTCAGCGAGTTCAACCCCGGCATAGGTGCAGTAGATGCGGCTGCTCTGGATGCATCCGATGAAGGATTCCAGCCAGCACAGCCGGATTTGGAAGATGTATTCTTTGCAACCATTCAGGGCGATACCCTACTGGTACGCGAATAAAGCAAAGTACATCGGCCTATCTGTTACATCCACGTCATCGGCGTGCTAACCCACTGAATCCCTATGTTCTTACATATATTTTCCTTTGAAATACGCTACTGGCTGCGGCAGCCAATGGTATATATTTTTCTCCTTGTCAACGTCCTGATGTTTGCCTGGGCGGGCGCTTCCGACGACCTGACCATCGGCGGAACGTTTGGCAACATCTACAAAAATGCGCCCTATGTTATTCAAAACCAATATGGTATCTGGTGCGTTTTCGCCTTGCTCATGACTACGGCCTTCGTGCAGAGTGCCGCCATTCGCGACTTTACGTACAAGACAAACCAGATCGTTTTTGCGTCACCCATTCAGAAATTCGATTACCTCGCCGGGCGTTTTTTTGGCTCGTTTCTGGTTTCGCTCATTCCGTTTCTGGGCATCTCAATCGGCATTATTCTCGGTTCGTGGATTGGTCAGGTAACCGGCGCAACCGATGCCGAACGGTACGGCCCAATTGTTTGGTCAGCCCACCTGAATAGCCTGCTGATTTTCGCTATTCCAAACACGTTTCTGGCCGGGGCGTTCATTTTTATGCTGGCGGCCCTCACGCGCTCGTCCATTACGGCGTTCATCGGCGCCATTGTTCTGCTGGTGGCGCAGCTCATTGCGGGGACCTTTCTGAGCGATGTTGAGAACGAACATTTGGCGGTATATTTCGATGCTTTGGGTTACGGCCCATTCCTGCTCACAACCAAATACTGGACCGTCAGTGATAAAAATACATTATCGGTAGGCCTAACCAATGGCCTGGAACTCATAAACCGGGCCATTTGGATCGGGTTTGGCGTATTACTACTGGCGATTACGTACGTCCGCTTTTCGTTTGAAGAGAAGGCAAAGAAAATACGCAAACGACGACGCGACGTACTGGCCGATGATGCAGCAGCCGTTGGAAAAGCGATTTTTGCCCCGCTTCAGGCATTGCCCCGTGTCAGTCTGAACTACGATTTGTCGGCCCAATGGACACAAATGATTCGGGTATTCAAGACCGATTTTTGGGGCACCGTGAAGGGAACAGCCTTCATCGTGATTCTATTTGCCGGACTTCTTAACATGGGATTTTCACTGCAGTATGCCGGTAAACGTTACGGACTGAGTTCATATCCCGTTACGTATCAGGTCATTCAGCTCATACGCGGCACGATCTCGCTGTTTCTGTTCGCTATCATTATTTTCTACTCCGGTGCCATTATCTGGAAGGAGCGCGACGCGGATCTCGATCAGATTTACGACGCTATGCCGCACCGTAACTGGTCGGTATTTGTCGGAAAATTTCTCGCCATGATGGGCATCGTTGCCATTATTCAGTTTTTGTGCATCCTGGCTGGTATTACAACGCAGGTATTGATGGGCTACCCCAATGTAGAACTGGGTCAGTACGTTGTCGAGTTTTTGCTGATTGATATGTTCCGCTACGCGCCAATTATTATTCTGTCGATGTTGACGCATACGCTGGTGAATAATAAGTACGTCGCCTTTTTTATGGTGATCGCCCTGCTGATTGCCAACGCCTATGCCTGGACACCTTTGGATGTTCAAAGTAATCTCGTTCAATACAATGCTTCGCCCGATTATCAGTACTCCGACATGAACGGCTGGGGGCCATACGTCGCTTCGTTTGCGTGGTTCCGGGTTTACTGGTCAATTTGGGCGGCCATACTGGGGCTGGTAGCAATTTTGTTCTGGGCACGGGGTAAAGATATGTCTTGGCGTAGCCGTATTCGATCGGTGGGGCAGTCCATGAACGGACGCAATCGGCTTGTGTTCACAAGCCTGGCAGCGGCCTTGCTCGTGGTGGGCGGATTCATTTTTTACAACACGAACGTTCTTAACCACTACGCAACCACCAAGGTGCAGGAAAAGCGGCAGGTAGCCTACGAACAGAAATACAAACGATATCAACACCGTTTACAGCCGCGTATTTCCGATGTAAAATACAACATCGAAATCTATCCCGAACAACGCAACTTAGTGGTAAACGGCGATTACGTGCTGGTGAATCGGGCCGACAAAGCGATCGATTCGGTGCATATCGTGATTCCTAATCGACTGGATTTCAGCATCAATATAGACCGGGCAAAACTGGTTCTGAACGATTCAATCGGGCAATACCGGATTTACCAGCTTAGCCCCGCGCTGGCTCCCGGCGATTCACTGCATCTGCGTTTCATAACCCGGAAACAGACAAACGGCTTCGAGAACGAAGTGCAGTTTACGAAGCAGATCAACCAGAATGGTTCGTTTTTCGACACGTTCGACATTGCTCCGCAGATTGGTTATCAGGAACAGGGTGAAATCGACGACAAAAATGATCGTAAAAAATACGGCCTGCCCGAGAAAGCCCGCATGCCGAAGCTACAGCGCGACTGCACCGGCGACTGCATGAATACGTACCTGAGCAACAATTCTGACTGGGTAATGGTCGAGACAACAATTAGCACCTCGCCTGATCAGATTGCCGTTGCACCGGGATCATTGCTCAAGGAATGGCGTCAGAATGGGCAGGATGGTACATCCCGACGGTATTTTAAGTATAAACTTGACCATCCGTCGCTCAATTTCTATTCGTTTATTTCGGCGCGTTATGAGGTGGCCCGCGAGAAGTGGAACGGCATTGACGTAGAGGTGTATTACGACAAAAAGCACCCGTATAATGTCAAGGATATGATCGAATCGGTTAAGGGTTCACTGGCTTACTACACGAAGCACTTCGGTCCCTATTACCACAAACAGGCCCGAATTATTGAGTTTCCACGGTATGCCAGTTTTGCACAAGCTTTCCCCGGCACGATGCCCCATTCGGAATCTATTGGTTTTATTTCCCGAATCGACCCCGAAGAGGACATCGACATGGTAAAATACGTTGTTGCTCACGAAATGGGCCACCAGTGGTGGGCGCATCAGGTCGTAGGCGCTTACATGCAGGGCGCCACCATGTTATCTGAAACGCAGGCGCAATATTCGGCCTTGATGGTGATGGAAAAGGCATATGATAAAGGCCGGATGAAACGCTTTCTAAAGTTCGAAATGGATCGTTATCTCTCGGCTCGCGGAACAGAATCACTGAAAGAAGTGCCGCTCGAACGGGTCGAAAATCAGGGGTATATTCACTACAACAAGGGCAGTTCGGTGATGTATTACCTGAAAGAATTGATTGGGGAGAATGCAGTAAACAAGGCGCTGAAAACAATGGTCGATCAGTACGCGTACAAGCAACCGCCCTACCCGGTTTCGTATAATCTGGTCGATTTGTTCCGCCAGCAAACACCCGATTCGCTTCAATCGGTTATTACTGATCAGTTTGAGCGCATCACCATTTTTAACAACCGGGCTACGGCGGCATCGTCCAAAAAACGCCCGGACGGCCAGTATGAGGTGACGGTTAACGTGCAAGCCGAGAAGTTCTACGCCGATTCGCTGGGTCGTGAAACACCTACAAAGCTAAACGACCTTATCGACGTCGGGGTGTACGGCAAACCGGCCAAGGGTAAAAAACAGGGCAAACTCTTGACCGTTCGGCGCGAACGCATGCGGCAGAAGAACGGCAAATACACGTTCGTTGTAAAAGAAGAACCCTTTGAAGCGGGTATCGACCCGATCAACTTCCTCGTCGACCGCGTACCGGACGATAACCTGAAACGGGTAAATTAATTGTAGCACGAGAAAATAGAAAAGAGGCTTCAAATGATGAAGCCTCTTTTCTATTTTCTCCATTTCAGTATAGGCCTCTGTTGGCGAAACAAATTATTTCGCTGAGCCAATCAGCAGAACCTGTTTGAACGTAGCGTTACGACCGGCACCAATCAACCCGATTTGCTGACCAGCTATAGGTTGGAAAAGTCGGGTTTGGATTTTCTCATCGTTAATGTAAAAGTCGATGGTTGCCCCCGATTTTGTAATCTTGAGTTTATTCCTGCTATTGGCAATATTCGGATTGAATACAAAGTCTTCGGCGGTGAAGGGTTTCTTGTCGGCCAGCACATACTGGACTATAAATTTCCAGAGATAATTTATCTGCAATACATAGAACCGATCCAGGTCGCCCCCAATTAATATGCCCACACTGGGCGGTGCATCGCCGGTGCTTTCAATGGACGCTTCCAGGGTGAAATCACTGCCGTTGAGATCAAATGGTGTGTCGATGAGACTCATCGCGTCAATCTCTCTCTTTTCTGTTTGAACCTGATAGCCATTAGGCGTCAGAACAAATGTGCCATTCTTTACTTTACCCGTTTTCCAGCCGTGCTGATTGTCAACGAAAGTTTCCCGCCAGACCGTTCGGCCTTTTACTACTTCAGATGTTGCCTTTGTCGTTGCCTTGGCCTCAAAAAATGGTAAAGTGTTCACCAGCACGGGTATACTTTTGGCTGACATGGTTCCCTGTGCCTGTACCGCCGAAAAACTCAGGAAGGCTACCCCTAAAAAACAGTATATTTTCATAATTCAAACAAGATTTGGCGTGGGGTTATCAAAACGTGTGTTTAAACGTTAGTACGGGTGCCGTTCCAATAGTAGCCACGCTGAATTGGGTGCGGGGCGGGGTTATTTGGCTGCTTGAGTTTCCCATTCGCTGGTTTTTCAGGCCGCGGAGCAAAGTCGCCGTTACGTCAACGGCCCAGATGGCCACGGCGCCCCCTACGCACAAAATGGCCGTGTGGTTGGCATTATTGGCTTTGGCATACGCTGCGTCGGCGTTGGTTTGCTCCGTAGAACTGGGTAAGGCTTTATACTCAGTATAATACTTCTGGGACTGGCTGTGCTGCGAAATGCCGTAAAAAAGCAAGCCTACGTAAGCTAAGGTGACGACTGGCCGGGCACCTATTTTATGGCCGGGTTGAACAAAAATATTGCCGACACCCGGAGCCAAAGCCGACAGCAGGGCATTGGCCGGGCCACCGCCTTTCCGCTCTACGCTAACGGGAGCCGGAGCGGGTTTAGGGACCACCGGCTTGGCAGGAACTGCCGCTACCTTGTTTGGCTGATCTTTTTTCGATGCAGGTTCAACGTCAAGATTTTTGGTCTCAACTTGCTTGACTGGGCTTATGTTTGGGTCAGCTATTGGCTTATTGGTCAGTAAGGGCGGGTTGGGCGTTGCCCGAATCTGTTCGGGATCAGTTTGGGCAATTGGCTCCTGAATACGTGTTCTACCGGCGGCCCCAACGGTTGGAGCTGACTGTGGCAATCGACCCCGCGCCAGTTTGACCAAAACCGTGACCACTAACTGTTCGTTTATTTTATACGCGTCTTTAACAATGTCCCAGTAAATGGTTTTACCCACACCGGCAGTTACTCGTCGGCCCATATCGCCGGTAATGGTGATGGGCGACAATCGGCCTGATTTCAATCCGTTTACGGCCACATAAACCGAATCGTCAGTAGCGATGCCCTGCACGTCGTATTGCATCACGAGTATGCCCTCGGTATTGAGTGAAGCCCGCACATTGGTGATGCGCACCTGGGCTGATGCAGTAAGGCCAATTAAGATTAAAAAAGGCAAAAGAAGATGACGCATAAGGCTATTGATTGATAGGTCTAGATATGGTCCGTAAAATCTATTGGGCGGCTCCGCTGATAGAAGGATAATTGCCCACTAAAACGCCATTATCAACAACTATCGGCGAAGCCCAAAAAGGGCCATTTTGAGGCTTATTAAGTTTGACTACCTTACCATTTAATTCGATTCCGTAGAAAGCACTTTTATTCTGAGCAGTCCCTACACCCGTGTAATCAGCAAAGCCAAAGTAAATGGTACCGTCATAAATGACAGGGCTAGAACTCATAAAGGCATTTGAGGATACTGCCTT
>CAXVWN010000148.1:0-3834 GCA_964263725.1 Spirosoma sp. | reverse complement strand
TTCACCATTCCCTTGTCTTCCAACCGCTGCAACGCTGCGTGAATCTGGTTCAGACGCACCGACCGACCAGTTTGTTCGATAATTTCATGGGTAAGTGCCACACCATACGCCTGCCCTTCCAGCACGGCAACGGTTAGTAGTACAATCTCTTCAAACTCGCCTAAGTAGGTCCGTTTCATAGGTTCGTATTAGTTCTATATTTGCTGAGCAAATGACTTGCCAATACCAGAAACAGGTCTTATTAAGCTTATAAAGGGGTTTTTGAGAGAAGTCGCGTGTTTGTGTTGTCCAGATTCGGACAGATTTCGTACGATTTAGGACAACCGGTTGTATTGACCAACCGGTTGCTAAAACCTCGGGTTAAATAGGTTTTGAGAAACCTCAGATGTCAGATTTAAGAACCGCGCGGGCGTCCCCGCTGACATCACAGCGGCATGCACATTGAGGACCTGAAAAAAGGCATGCCGCATTGGCGGACCGATGCGGCATGTAATGATGTTTTTTGAAGAACGGGCAGACTGGTCTTTACTCGCTTCGTAAACTTTTTGTCGGGTTTATCAGCGCGGCTTTAATACTTTGAAACCCAACCGTTAGCATGGCAATACTAAGGGCCAGCAGCCCGGCCAGGGCAAATATCCACCAGTCAATATTGATTTTGTAGGCAAAATCCTGTAGCCATTGATTCATGGCCCACCACGCCAGGGGCGAGGCAATGAGTAGTGCAATGATGACTAATCTCAGGAAGTCTTTCGAGAGCAATGCCACAATACTAGCCACCGATGCGCCCAACACCTTGCGAACGCCAATTTCTTTGGTGCGTTGCTCGGCCGTGAAGGTGGCCAACCCGAACAAGCCCATGCACGAAATCAGAATAGCAATGGCCGTGGCTGTGTTGACAAGCTGGCTCGTTTTCTGTTCTGTTGAGTAGAGTTTGGCAATGGACTGGTCTAGAAATTCATAGTCGAATTTGTTGTCGGGATACACCGCTTTCCATTGCTGTTCGATGCTCGCCAAAGTTGCCTTTAAATCGCTGAGTTGCCCACTTTTGGTTGACAGTTTAACGCCAATATTTTTTGCCTGCCGAGGCATATAACCAAGAAAGACCGCACCAATCCGTTCATGAAAAGATTGCTCATGAAAATCGGCCACGACACCAACAATCGGGTACTGTTTGCCTTGCATGTCAACGAACTGATTAATGGCTTCGGCTGGCTTTCTGAAGCCTAATGCTTTGGCATACGTAGCATTGATAACTACCTCCCGGAGTGAGTCACTTTTTAGATAATTTCGACCGGCCAGCAACCGGAGCTTGTAGAGCGGAATAAAATTCTCATCGCCCACTTTGGCCGACACGTCCATGTCTATTTCTTTCTTTCCTTTATATTTTAACTTGGTTACCATATAGCTTCGGCCCATTGGTGGAAACCATTGCATGGTAACCCGTTCAACACCAGATAATTGCTTGATTTTCTGGGCCAGCACAAGGCTTTTGTCATCGCGTAGGGTATGCACCTCCATAATGGCGTCGGTCGAAAATCCTAAATCTTTATTGCGTATAAAATTAAGCTGCCGACCAACCATAAGTGTTCCAACAATGAACACCAAAGAGACCGCGAACTGAAAGACAATCAACCCTTTCCGCAAATAACCTTTCTGGCCGCCCTTCAACGCACTTTGGCCTTTCAAGGTGAGTGCCGGTGCATAGGACGACAATATCCATGACGGATAAAAACCAGCCAGCAAGGATGTTGTGAGGACAACAATTACCAGAAAAAGAAGCGTTTGTAAACTGAATAAATCGAACGTTAATCCTTTGGGTATCAAGCTGTCAAAGATGGAAAGTATTGGCTCGATAAGCGTTAACGCAATCAATACGGAGACGAGTGTCAGCATGGTGGTTTCGCTCATGAATTGTACCATCAGACCTTTTCGACTACTACCCATTACTTTCCGAATACCTACTTCCTTCGCTCGTTTTGCCGATTGTGCCGTTGCCAGATTAATGAAATTGATAGCGGCAATCAATAGAATAAACCCCGCTACGGCCATCAATCCATAAAGTGTTGGCAGGTGGGCTTTGCGAGAATAATTATCCTGATAATCTTCGTTGAAATGAAGATCAGAAAGGGGCTGGAGAGCGGGCGTAAATTTTAACTCTTTTGTAAAGTGAATTTTGCCAAAACGTTCGAAAAGAGCGCTAAACTTCGCTGGTGTCGTGCCGGGTGGTAGCTTGACAAACGCTTGCGAGGCCGACCAGATATCATTCCATTGGTCCAGATCAATTTCCCGCTTCAACTGGCTGGCCCGAATGGTGGAAAACGAAATAAAGTCGGTAAACGTAAAGTCGGTGGGTTGTGTCCAATCGTTCACGATACCGGCCACGCTAACCCGAATCGAGTCCTGATAAATAACCTCCTTCCCCAGAATTTTGTCGAGCGGTAAATCACCAAAATAGATGTGGGCTTTTTGCTCAGAAAGCACTACTTTAAACGGCTCGGCCAAGGCTGTTTCGGCATTTCCTGCCAACCATTGGTACTTAAAAATATCGAAATATTGCGGCTCAACAACCACAATATCCGCATTGCCACCTGTACGTCTCCGACTTTCAAACCGCTTCGGTTTTTCCTTTCCATCCGGAATCAGCACGTCCGAATCAATATTGTGAAACGCGGCTATGGTTTCCAGACCCGCAATCTCTTTTCGGATAGCTGCTGGTACGGCACTGGGTATAAAGCCCACGGGATGTTTTTCGCCGGAATTACCATATTGTGACTCGCCCACCAGTCGGTAAATGCGTTCATTATCAGGGTAAAACGTATTATAACTCAATTCATAATGAGTGATAACGTAGATTACCAGACAAGCCGTTACCCCTAAAGTCAGGCCAAAAAGGTTTATAGCTGAACTGACTTTATGGTTGGTTAGACTGCGAAAAGCCGTTTTAAAATAGTTTCGTAGCATGATAGGACTAAATAAATGGGTGGTCCGGCATTCCGTGGTCCGGCGTTCCGGGGATGAGTACTCGCTGGCTTGCCGCTTAATAGCAAATGGCCTTAGAAAACTTAATACTTCCCATGCGTACTGACGCCGGGCTGCCTTTACACCAACCCGCTTTATATTCCGTTCAAACCGCTCCTGTATATCGCCCTGCACTTCCTCCAGCAAGTGCGGAGCGCAAAACCATTCCAGAAGCCGATCGGCCCAGCGCGGTGGCGTTTTCATAATGGGTGATGATTAATTTATAATCGGGGCCGCCTGTGCGGTAAAATGAATAATGGTTAATGAATCCAGAGGCTTAATCGTTTCGCTACGTCATGCATTAAGGACCGCTCGCATGGTCCGTTATTCATTGTACACTATCCATTTTACATTAACAATTCGGGGCCGCCCGCACGGTCCATTATAAAAGTCATTCCGACCGCAGGGAGCGAACCGGATTAATCATAGCGGCCCGTAACGACTGCCAGCCAACGGTTAAAAAGGCAATAGAAATCGCGATGAAAGCGGTCATTAGAAAGACCCATACGCTCATGTTTATTCGGTATGGATAATTTTTGAGCCATTCCTGCATAGCATACCAGGCGGCAGGGAAAGCAAACACGAATGAGATGGAAACCAGTTTCAGGAAATCGGTTGAAAGCAGTTGAACAATACCCGAAACCGACGCGCCCAATACCTTACGAACACCAATTTCTTTGGTTCGTCTTTCGGCCGAAAGTGTCGCTAATCCGAAGAGACCAATGCACGAAATGAAAATAGTAAGAATGGCCCCGAAGAGCATCATTTGTTTCCATTTCGCTTCTGACTCATAGCGTTTAATGTTTTCCTGATCCA
>CAXVWN010000147.1:0-24553 GCA_964263725.1 Spirosoma sp. | reverse complement strand
TGTATTCTACTGGTCTAACTTGACATGAACCGAGTCAAGTTAGACCAGTAGAATACACGGGAAAGAATGTAACCGATCGTAGTAATGAGAGATCAAGTTATTGTTTTAATGCGGGCGTACCCTTACCAGCAGAAAACAGGTTGAATAAGCTCCCATCGATATAGTACGTCCATCCTTTTGTACACGCTTGATAGCATTCTACAGTCGGAATTAAGCCGACATGCGTGAACCGAAGCTGGGTTTTATCGCCTGTTGAGGAAATGTCAAAATGAATCGTCGTTCCCGTCCATTCCTGTTTATCCGCAAAGTGACTCAGGCTACTGTCGGTAACCTGCCACACAATTTTTTGCCCTGGAATTAAAGCCACCACTTTTTGGGTAGAGACATGGATGTCCGAAAAAACGACCGTAAATTCATCATTCAGCTGGTGTGAATTGCCGACCAGGTTTTCGGTCCACCAGCGATCGACCTGGTTGATCATTTCGAACACATCTTCAGGCGTTTGGTCAATAACCAAGGTGGTTGTAAAATTAGCGGGGCTCATGCTTGTTTCTAGAGTTATCTTGAAGAAATAGGATTGGATTAAAGACATGAATCAGCGCAGCAGGTCCTGCATCCCAAAAGCCCTCATAAAGTGGTCATACTGCTTTTTTACAGACTCATTGGCTAGCTCGGCAAAGTGGCCCGTGGTGGGGTCCACCACCGTTCGCAACGGCCGTTGCCCAGCTGGGCTGTCAATCAGCTGGATAATGGCATCTGCAACCAGTTGGGGATCGGGTTTTAGCGTGGCAAAAAGTTGCCCAATACCCGCGCCAATTTCTTGTGGAACCTTCGCCAAATCGCCATAACTGGCAAGAACGGTTGAATCTGATCCGGGGACTATATGACCAAACATTTCTGTGGGAAAGGGGCCAGGTTGCACCATCACAACATCAATACCCAAGGGTCGAACTTCATAATAGAGACCTTCTGTTAACCCTTCCAGGGCAAACTTGGCACTGTTGTATACCGTTTGAAACGGAAAAGAGAAACGTCCGGCCACACTCGACAGATTGATAATCAAACCCGTTCGTTGCTGGCGCATAAATGGCAAAACTGCCTTTATTAGCCGCCAGGGGCCTCTCAAGTCCACATCCAGGATCTTATCCAGATCCGCATCGGTGAAGGTTTCGGTGATACCCGTTGCGTAGAGACCTGCATTATTGACGACAACGTCGATTGTCCCTTCCTGCTCCAGGATGGTGGCCACGGCGCGGATCACCGATTGACCATCCGTTATATCCATATCCAGCACCTTTAAATTATCCTGTTGGGTAAGCTCCTTTGCCTTGGCTACATTACGTCCGGTTGGATCACGCATCGTGGCATAGACCTTATACCCCGCAGCCGCGCAACTGTTCGCGGTCAGCCAGCCAAACCCACTATTGGTACCGGTGATCAGAATGACTTTTTTCTTCATGTTGCCTGGTCAATCAATAAGGTAAGTACTTAATGAACGAGACAAAAGTAGTGTCTGAATTGATGATCATCAGGGGGTAAACTAGCCATTGTACCGGGTTGATTTAGACAACAATTCCGAATAGCTTTGACCCAAAAATTGAATATGAAATACGTGACAATCGTTGTTCCCAACGGCAACGCCAACCTCAGCAGTATTACGGGTTCGTATGAAATTCTAACGGGTGCCAATGCCTACTGGCAGCGGCAGGGAAACCATTCCAGGGTGTCGATTACCATTGCCGGTGCAGTACCCGAAGTGAAACTGGATGCGGGATTCGTGACGGTTCACCCGACTCCCATTGGTGAGGTCAAAAAAACAGACTTACTGATCATTCCTTCGGCACCCTACTCAGCCAAACTAATAGCCCAAAATGGTGAGTTGATCAATTGGATTAAAGAACAATACCTGAGCGGTGCCGAAATCGCCAGCATGTGTACGGGCGCTTTCCTGCTCGCTGCTACCGGGTTACTGGACGGAAAGAGTTGTTCAACCCATTGGAGCGCAGAGCGTACGTTTAAGCAGATGTTTCCTAAAATTAACCTCCAGCCGGATAAGTTAATTACCAGGGAGAAGGGCATTTATACCAATGGGGGCGCTTATTCATTTTTGCACCTGGTTCTGTTTTTAGTGGAGACCTATTTTGATCGGTCAACGGCCATTTACTGTTCAAAAGTTTATCAGATTGACATGGATCGAACTACCCAATCGCCTTTTTTTATCTTTCAGGGCCAAAAAAACCACGGCGATGAAGTCGTAAGTAAAGCCCAAAGTTACATTGAACAAAACCTGAGTGAACGCATTTCGTTTGAAGATCTGGCCGCTGAACTTGCCATTAGTCGGCGAAATTTTGACCGACGTTTCACGAAAGCGACCGGCAATACACCGGTCGAATATTTGCAGCGGGTAAAAATGGAGGTAGCCAAAATTTCGTTGGAAAAAGGCCGCAAAAGCGTTTATGAAGTCATGCACGAAGTCGGCTATTCGGATGATAAAGCCTTTCGAGAAGTGTTTAAACGGCTAACGGGTGTGTCTCCCCTGGATTACCGGGCAAAGTATTCGAAGACTTTTTGACTGCTTTTCGGTTCACCGATTAGCCGGTATGGCTAGTTAATAAATAAGCTGGCGTAGCCGTTCACAAATCGAAGCGATTTTGTGGGCGAATATGCTCAATATAATTATTGGACTAAAACAATAAACGACACCTAGAAGAAATCAATATTTACTAGTCCGATAAATGGTATATTTTTAAGACAGCAGCTTCTTTCAAAAACATTCTTACTCCACCATTAACCGGTTATGTCAAGATTGTTATTTGTACATAAGCCAACTTTTTATCTGATATCAAAGGCAGACACATCCCTTCCTGTTACTACTGGGAATATAGTCTTATGGGGGCATCTTTCTCCCAAAGCAAGGGGGCGCAATCGGAGCGGTTCGTTGTAATGACGAGATGGTCTATAAGAAGACAGTAATTTATGTAGCATTATCCTAGTAAATCCCCCATTGGAATCCCTTTTGTCGACACTCAATCCGTTCATCCGAGCGACAATTGCGCGCACACGACCAGCTTGATGACCAAAGATTTCTACCAATCTATATTAATTAGCTTAGGGTTGATTTTGGCGACTGGATTGCTGCAAAGTTGGCTGCACTTTCAACTGGGCATCAATTTGTATGTATTACCTTCCTTGGGTAGCTGGATGCTGCTGATGAACCTAATCTCATTTGGTACGGCCGGATTCTTATTGACCTATTACCAACAAAAAGTCTATCAAATAGCTTTTCTGACCGGCTTAGTGGCTACTGTAGCTGCCTTTGGTGGGCTCCTCTTTTTGGTATTGGCATTATCGAATAAAGAGTTAATAAACTATAGTACGATACCCCTATTCATTGACGTCGCTACTGGCCTGATGTATGCCACTAGTCTTTTTGCGTCCAGAGCCAGTACCAGGCCCTGGCTGAAACGAGCCGGTATCATGGCGGCCATTTTAGGCGTTTGTCAGTTGGCAACCTTGATTCACTTCAAGGATATACCACCGATGCCGGTTAACCCTACGGTAGATTCTATTCGCCAATGGCTTTCCCTGGCGGATCGGGTTTTTCCGATTTTACTCATTTTCAACTTTGTCGATGAATATCAACAAGCCGAAACCAGGAGCCAGAACGCGGCCTCATTGACTCGAGTAGACGTCGCCAAAGGGGCATTATCCCTACTGACTCTGTGTGCGCTGGTGCTGGGGATCAGACTACTGGGTGAAAGCCATGCCCAGACAACTATTTCCGTTAACCAGCGAACGCTAGCCCAGCCCTTTGACACGGGAAAATATATCAGCCTCCAAGGAGATACGTTGTTTTACCGACTCTTAAAACCAGCCAACTACAACCCTAACATCAGTTACCCGCTAGTGGTTGGCCTTCCGTATACCTGCTGGTTAGATAATGTGCGACAAATTGATGCCTGCCCACCGGCTAAATGGCTATCGACTCCGGAAAATAGACGCAACTATCCTGCTTTTATTTTTGTGCCCCGATGCCCGCCCAACACCGGCTGGGGCGGGGTGGCCAACACCCCTTCGGTGGCTTCACTGGCCCTTGAGGCTATTCTTGATTTAGATAAGACCTACTCGATTGATCCCCATCGGCGTTATGTGGCGGGGGTGTCGCGTGGGGGCTATGGGTCCTGGCATTTTTTAAAAATGCATCCAGAAATGTTTGCCGCGGCGATCCCCATCTGTGGCGAAGGTAATCCGAGTCAAGCCCCAGCGATGAAGGCTGTCTCCGTTTGGGCTTTCCATGGAGCTAAAGATAAAAATGTTCCGGTTAGCGGTTCACGCAATATGGTGGCTGCCCTTAGAAAAGCAGGTGGCCACCCTCGTTACACGGAGTACCCCGATGCTGCTCATAACATTTGGGAGGAAGTCGTCAAGACGCCCGGCTTGCTGGACTGGTTATTTGCCCAAAAACGAGCGAATCAGCTCAAAGCAGCTAAAAAGCAAAGGAGTTTCATAAAAGGCTCTCCCTAATGAGAATAAGTACCTTTCGTTACAAATTATGTTTTTTCACGGGCCGCCCCGCGTTGCCACTAAGCCCCCAATCAGTAGTATGATGAATGGATTGATTTACAAAGTCCTCCCCTTTTTAGCCAGCGCAATTTTTCTGTTCAGCGGCTTTAAAGCAGCAAGCCAATCGATGGGCCTGAGTTCGAAGATAGGATCAAATAAAATTGCCTTGTCTTTAACCAAAAATGGCGAATTGCATTACAGCGTAACGCGCCGGGATAAAATCATTATTGCCGATTCTCCACTTGGCCTCAACTGTGACGATCAGAATTTTACGGCTGGACTCTCCCTCGTTAATGTTTCACCCATTGACGTAAGAACGGAGAAATACGACTTGAAGGTAGGTAACGTTAAGACGATTAATCATGTTTTTGAACGCAGGAGTATAACGTTTAAAAATAGGTCAGGCGCGCTCATGATCATTGATTTGGTGACCGGAAAGGAAGGCGTTGCTTTCCGTTACCGGTTTCCGGATCAGGCTAAAAAAATACGGGTGACCAACAACGAGAGCACCGGATTTCAGATTGAAAAAAATGCGAAGGGCTGGCTGCAGCCTTACAATAAAGCGGGAAAGGTCACCCCCGGCTATGAAGATTTTTACCTCAAAATCCATCCCGGCGACTCAATCAGTAACCCCCGTAACCCGTCTGTGGGCTGGTGTATGCCTGCCCTTTTTCAGGTAAATGAGGGCAAAACCTGGGTCTTACTGGCGGAGTCCGGAACGGATGGATCATTTCCGGGTTGTCATTTACAACCCGATTCCAAGGGTGGACTATATAAAATTGCCTTTGCTGAAAAAGACGAAAAATATACCCTTCCCTTGGGCGACAACAATCATCCAGTATCCAATCTTCCCTGGACGATGCCCTGGCGAGTGATCATCATTAGTGAACAGGCCGGTGACATTCTGCTGTCAAGCCTGATTACGGACTTGGCTCCGGCCTCTAAACTTGACGATACGTCCTGGATTGAACCGGGCAAAGCCACTTGGTCATGGTGGTCACATCCCGAGGATCAGTCACCTGAAATGTATAACCAATTCACTGATCTTGCCGCTTCTTTCGGTTTCAGATATACGCTGTTTGATGCTGGCTGGGAGAAAGCGAATACGGCAGATGGGATCATTGCCAAGGCTACTGCCAAGGGTGTCAAACCAATGGTGTGGGCCTATTCGGCAAACTATTTCGACGCGGAAAAGAGAAAAAAGAAGTTTAAAGAATTGGCGGCTATGGGCGTTAAAGGGGTTAAAATCGATTTTTGGTGTTCCGACCGGCAGGAGGTGATGGCCTGCTTCCAGTCACTTTTTGAAGATGCCGCGAACGAGCATTTGCTGGTCAACCTGCATGGCACGACCGTTCCCAGAGGCTGGCATCGAACCTGGCCAAATTTCATGACCGCCGAAGCGGTTTTAGGAACGGAACATTATTTTTATGAAGCTAGATATCCTGATCTTGCCGCCGAGCAGAATACAATATTGCCATTCACCAGAAATGTAGCAGGCCCTACAGATTACACACCATTTGCACTCACCATCCGAAAATATCCCCGGTTGAACACGGCTGTTCATGAGCTGGCTACGGCTATGATCTATACGTCGGGCATTATTAATTTTGCGGATTCAAAAGAGGTATTTGATTCATTGCCTGTGCCGGTTCGACAATTATTGAAGGACATGCCTGCTACTTGGGATAAAACGGAAAGTATTGTGGCTGAACCGGGTGAACAGATCATACTCTCTCGTCAGAAGGAGGGCCTTTCTTACATTGTCGGCATCAATGGTACGAATAAAGTAGTCCCTGTCAACCTAAATCTGGCCAAGTATGCAAAGGGCTTTTCTAAATTTAGAGTCATTACGGAAGGCGAAAATCCATTGATGACGTTTAAAACGGAAACCTATCCAATCACCTCTACCTGGAAGTACGCTTTTGCTCCCAAAGGCGGCTTTATTATCCAGTTTGTTAATGAGTAAGACGGGTCGAGTCAGACCTATAGCCCTCATTGTATAATTATCTCAAAAAGACGGCCCTATCGTTTGATACTTGTTGGTATTATAGACAAAGTGGGCAGCCTTGCTGGAGTGACCAGACGAACGCTACATCGATACGTTAACGACCGTAATACGTTGGCAAACAAACTAGGCTCCGACTTCGCAACCGCAAAATGACAGAGGTCTGGCGCAGTAGCCAGCAACGGACTAAACCTAGGCGTCAAGTTGTAATGAGAGTACTCGAGTCGGTTATTAAGGTCAAATTTGACTTGAGCTATCAACTCTGGCGCCTATGGCGCCAGAGTTGATAGCTCAGTAGGGTGGTTAAAATTCTCTCCTACGCCAGTAACTTGTCGGGAGTAATGGGCAACTCACGATAGCGTTTACCAGTAGCGTGGTAGATGGCGTTAGCAATGGCCGATACGCTGCCGACGATGCCCATTTCGCCAATGCCTTTCACACCCGCCGGATTGACCAACTCATCTTCCTCAGCAATGAAAATATTCTCAATCTCGCCAATATCAGCGTTGACCGGCACATGGTATTCGGCCAGGTTGGGATTCATAATGCGGCCCGTGCGGGGGTCGCGCAATGTGTCCTCGTGCAGGGCCATGCTCAATCCCCAGACCATGCCCCCCAGAAGCTGACTACGGGCTGTTTTTTCGTTGACGATCTTACCGGCTGACACCACCGACAGCAGCCGGGATACGCGAACTTCCCCCAATGCTTCGTCTACCCGCACCTCGGCAAATATTGTCCCGAAACCGTACATCGAGTATTTGTTCTTCTCCGCGCCCGCCTTTGACTCCTGCATTTCTTCCAGTGGTTTGCCACCGTTGCGTTTCAGCAGACTGCTTAGCGATTCACCTTTACGGACGTCCGATTTTCGGAAGAGCCGACCTTTTTCGATCATAATCTCTGACTCCGGCGTGGCGTAAAGGGGTGATTTAGTATCGTTCAAGGCCATCTTTTTCGCTTTCGTCAACACTTCTTTAGCTACCTGTACGACTGCCGAGCCCGTGGTGACGGTAGTTCGTGATCCACCCGAACCCACGGCTTCCGGATAACGAGTGTCGCCCGCAGCCAGCGTAACCAGATCGGGCGAGATGTCGAAAACCTCCGCCACCAACTGGGTAAGGATCGTAAACGTACCCGTACCCAGATCCTGCGTCGCCGTTTCGACCCGGATCGTTCCATCAGCGTTTAGTTGCACTTTTGCCGACGATTCGCCCCGGTTAACGGGATAAACAGTTGTCGCCATACCCATACCAATCAGGTGGTTACCATCACGCATTGACCGAGGCTCGGCATTTCGCGTAGACCAGCCAAACTGTGCGGCACCCCGTTCGTAACACGCTCTCAATGACTTACTCGAAAACGGCAGATTCCTGTGCAGGTCCGTTTCGGCGTAATTTTTTAGTCGCAAAGCCAGCGGGTCCATCTTCAGTTGAGCGGCCATTTCGTCAATAGCACACTCGAGTACAAAGACGCCCGGTGCTTCGCCCGGTGCCCGCATGGGCGAGGTCAAACCGATATTGGCCCGAATAAATTTGTGCGTCGTTTCCTGGTTTGGAACGGCGTAAAGCATGCGGGTGATAACACCGGCAGGCTCAGCAAAATCATCAAAATCGTCTGTCTGCGTAACCGTATGATGTGCCATTGCCGTAAACTGTCCGTCGGCCTTAGCTCCCAGCGAAAAGCGTTGCACCGTGGCCGAACGCGACCCCACCATACCAAACATGTGATCGCGTTTGAGCACCAGCTTAACAGGGCGCTTAATAAATTTAGCGGCCAATGGCCCCAGCATATTTTGGGAGAAAACAGTACCCTTGCTGCCGAAGCCTCCACCCAAATATTGACAAATAACCCGTACGTTTTCTTTGGGAATACCAAATAGTTCGGCGACCCGCTTCTGAGTTGACGAAACAGCCTGCGTGGCCGTATACATCGTGAGTTTATCGCCTTCCCAGTACGATACCAATGCATGTGGTTCGAGGGCGTTATGGGTTTGGGTAGGTGTTCGATAGGTCTGCTCAAAACGAGCCGTTGCCTCTCCCATTCCCGCTGTCATGTTTCCCCGTTGCGTATCAACCTGATCGTCCTCACGAGGAAGCCTTTCGGGTTTAACGGCCTTATCTATATTGACGGGCAGTTCAGGCTTAAGCGGCTCGACGTCGTAGGTTATTCGCACTCGTTCAGCGCCTTCGATGGCCGCTTCGAATGTTTCGGCTAGCACCACCGCAATCGGCTGATTATTATAATGCACCTGGTTATCCTGAAAAACGTGCAATACACGATCAGAAGCCGTAGCCGACGTTTTGTTCTTGTCCGACCCTCCTATCTTGGGTACGTTCTCGTGCGACATTACCCCGACAACACCGGGGACTTTCATAGTCGCGCTGGTATCGATTTGCCGTATTCGTCCGTTCGCAACAGTACTCATAACGAGTATGCCATGGACCAGACTGGGCCGTTTAATATCGGCTGAATAGCGGGCCACACCAGTCACTTTCTCCCGTCCGTCGATTCGGTCGATCGGATCACCAATAAGTTTCTTTGCCATATCGTTGAAAGCGGCTATATAACCGTCTGTAAGGAGCGAACGATCGTGTTTTCGGCCAGCTTAATCTTGAACGCGTTGTGTTCCTGCGGTTTTGCACCCGTTAGAAGTTGCCGGGCCAGCTCGCGAAAGGTGACTTCGGTTGCTGGCTGCCCAACTACCTGTTTTTCAGCCTCAGGCATTCGCCAGGGTTTGTGAGCCACTCCGCCCAGCGCAATCTGAATATCCCGAATCATACCGTTTTCGACGGACATCCGGGTCGCCACCGATACCAACGCAAAGGCATAGGAGGCTCGGTCGCGGACTTTCTGGTAATGAGATTTACCAGCCAGACGAGGGGCTGGCAGATCAATGGCTACAATCAGTTCGTTTGGTTCCAGTACATTGTCGCGCTGTGGCGTATTTCCCGGCAGGCGATGAAAATTAATTAGCGGCACCGACCGGTTGCCATTCGGCCCCTGAATCTGTACGACTGCATCGAGCGCGCTTAGCGCGACGTTCATGTCGCTCGGATTGGTCGCGATGCAACTAGAAGAAGTGCCCAGAATGGCATGAATCCGGTTATATCCGCCAATAGCGCCACAGCCGCTCGGCCCGGCGTTGGGTGTCGGATTTCGTTTGTTGCAGGGCGTACTGGTATCGTAAAAATAGTAGCAACGGGTTCGTTGCATCAGGTTCCCGCCCATCGTCGCCATATTACGAAGCTGGGGAGAAGCACCGGCCAATAACGCCTGTGCCAGAAGCGGAAACTGATCGGTAATTAATTTATTGGCCGCGACGTCGCTATTTCGGGCTAAGGCACCAATGCGCAGACCAATTGCCGTTTTTTCTATGGTATCCAACGGTAATCGACTGATATCAATCAGCGTATCGGGACTCTCAATTCCATATTTCATCAGGTCTACCAGATTCGTTCCGCCCGCAATGAACCGGGTGGCGGGTGTCGCACTGACGAGTTTTATCGCGTCGGCTGGCTGATTAGCCTGCACAAGATCAAAATTTTTCATAGACGCTGCCCTCCTTTTTGTACTGATTCTACAGCCGCGACAATACCCGCATAAGCGCCACAGCGACATATGTTGCCGCTCATCCATTCCTTGATTTCCGGGCGTGAATCCGCGTGACCATCCCGAATGACAGCCACACCCGACATGAGTTGACCGGATGTACAGAAGCCACACTGAAATCCATCGTGTTCCAGAAAGGCCGCTTGCAGGGGATGTAACTGATCTTTTCCGGGCGCCAGTCCTTCGATAGTCGTGATGTCCCGACCCTGTTGCATCACCGCCAGCAGTAAACAGGCATTAGCCGTCCGTCCATCGACATGCACCGTGCAGGCTCCGCACTGGCCATGATCGCATCCCTTTTTAGAACCCGTCAGATCAAGTCGTTCGCGCAAGACGTCCAATAGCGTTTCACGGGGCTCTACGTCGATTTTATACGTCTTACGGTTAATTTTCAGAGTAACAGACCGCTTGCCCGCTGGCGATAGTCCAGTTGATTCATCGGCGATCGGGACGGCTGACAAACGCAGGGGCGGCAGGACAAATAGGCTGGCCAACGCGGAGGACTGCTTCAAAAACCAGCGTCGCCCAGCTCCATCAATGAGATACGTTTTCTGATTAGTCATAGGTTGAGTGTACTCGAAAACCGAGGTTGAGAACAGTATAAAAGACAGTCGATTAGACATATATTGCCCCTGCCTTGGTAACCCCCTTATTATCGGAACTGTTTTGATAAATGATCGAATAAGTAATGAACAAATGGTATCATAACCCTGAGCTGATGATACCTAAAGAGATCATTAGTGAATTTGCGCCTGGTTTGGTGAACGAGACAAATAGGTCCGGCTATCCTACCTGAGGCTCAGGACCCCGGAAGGTATCAATGGTGGTGATTACCGATAAACTAACGGGCTTACCCGTCTGCGCCGACTGGTAAATGGCCTCCATAATTTTATGGTCCTGCAACCCCTCCTCCCCTGGGGTAAAGGGCTTTTTGTCCTGTTGAATGCAATCCGAAAAATGGTCCATTTCGGTGGCAAACTGGTCTTTCTCCATAATCTCCGTTTGGTCCCTATGCTCGGTTTGTCCTTCCGCAAACGATTGCTGTAATTGCAAGCCATTGTAGGCAAAGGCGTTTTCCAGATTCAGCCAGCCCCGTTCGGCCAGTACACGATATCGCCGGGATTCATGGGCGAAATAGTGCGAGCCACAGTTGGTAATTATACCTCTCGGAAAGCGCATCTGCCAGGACATCACTTCTTCTACCTCCCGAAACAACGGATTATTGGGCTCACTATATTGGTAAGCAAACACCTCCATTGGTTCTTCGCCCAGAATGAAGCGGGCTGTGTTGAGGCAATAGAGCCCAATGTCGGGCAGGGAGCCGCCCCCGGCCAACGCTTTGATGTGCCGCCAGTGATTCGGATTGGCTTCCTGTTGGGCATTGAACAACTCAATAAACTTGGGCGCGCCGTATTGCTGTTTGCGGACCAACTCACGGACGTAGCGGTTGTAGGGTTCGTACTGAATCCGGTAGGCGACCATGAGCTTACGGCCCGCTTTGTTACAGGCGTCAATCATCGCCTGGCAATCAGCCGATGAGGTAGCCATCGGTTTTTCGGTCAGGATGTGCTTACCCGCCTGCGCCCCCCGGATCGTATATTCGGCATGCATGGCGTTGGGAAGCACAATATAAATGACCTGTACCTCCGGGTTATCGCGCAATTGATCATACGTGTCATAGCTATAACAGTTCTGCGGTTTTACCCCGTATTGCTGCGCTACTTTTTGTAGTTTCTGTGGATTACCACTCACCAAAGCCACTAATTTAGATTTTCGGCTACGGCCGAAGGCAGGCAGAATGTTTTCCAGAGCTAAATGGCCCAGTCCGACCACCGCGTAACCCACTCGCTGGTCGGGCGGCTGGGGCGAGGGAGTTGGGGGCGACTGGCGGTCAGCGGACCCCCGAATGGGTTCAAGTTGAATCGGGTCGTCTACCTTAGGCGGAATTACGGCCGGGGGCGATACGGGCTGGATGTGGGGAACCGTATCGGCCTGGGAAACTGAAGTAAAAGTAGGCGCCCCATCAGGTCGATCTCGCCCGTAGGTTGTCAGCAAACCACCAGCCGTACCGACGGCCAGTGCCCGTCCGGTTAGTTTAAGAAATTCCTGGCGCGATTGGACTGGCGCATTGAAGAGCGATTTAAGCAGCGTAGTCAGTCGATTCATAAACGGGATTGAGTTGACATAATTGATCGGTTTTCGGTTAACGGATTGTTTGGCCAATGGTTGCTCATTTTTCCCAAAAATGAGGTTCGGTACCAACATCGTTAATGTTGTTTACCAAAACACCCGCTGACCCAGAAACACAGGTTCTAACAGCTCACTACCCATTCATACCGAACAAACTGTCGTTGGTAAATAGCGGCTTAACTGGCCACCGTTCACTCAGTTTTTTCAGATGTTTATAACCTTGACCGGGTGAACGGGTACTATAGCCATTCAGCTCGTTTGGATTCGTTAAGCCGGGTTTTATGAAACATTATTACCTCCAGCAACTTAGTCATTGGCTAATTGCCGTATGGATACTCGGTAGCCTGCTACCTGTACAAGCGCAAACCGCGCAGCCACCTGTCCAACAATGGCAGTACACGCTGCCCGGCAACGACTTCTCACTAACCGCAACTGTACAAGCCGTAAAAGCATCGACGAGGGGTTATGGGCTATTGGCAGGCAATACGCTGGTTCTTCTGTCAAAAACGGGCCAGCCAGACTGGACTACCGTTGTACCGGGTTCGTTTGCCGATAGCTCGACCAGCCGGGTAGCCATTCAGAAAACCCTGGCCTTAACGCCGACCCAGGACGGCGGATTTGTGGTGCTGGCCCAAGATATAACCAACCGGTACTATGCCACGAAAGTGGATTCAACCGGGCACAGTGCCTGGACCAAAACGCTGGCTCGTCCGGATGTTGGTTCAGGTGGTATGGCGAGTCAAACTACCCTGGCTGCTACGCCCGATGGTGGTTTCTTAGTCGTTGGCTCCTACATAGACGCTCTGTCGTATCTGACCCTGACAAAACTGAGTGCAGAGGGGTACATTGTGGGTCAATGGCGGGTTAAGTTTTCGGACTCTTTGCCCCTGACCATGCCCCTTATCCACCGAATTTTATTCGTGCCCCACCAGGGGTATTTATTGGTTGGTCAGGCGGCTTCGAGGGGAAAGACGGATGGTCAGGGAGTCGCGATGCAGGTCGACGAACAGTATAACCTCGTTTGGCAAAAAAATTATGCTGGCTTGACTGCCATTCAGGATGTGGTTGCCAATCCGGGGGCCGGGGGCAGCTACATAGCGGTCGGTTCCGGGGCTGGCATGAGCAGTCAGGCCATTACGATTGCGCAAGCGGGAGACGGAACGGTATTGGCTTCTCTGCCCGGTTCCGTCTCCGTCGTCTCCCTGGTGACTGGTGGCTCGGGTACCGTAACCGTACTGGATGCGGCTCCCGGTAATAACGGTGATTTCCGCTTAACAAACGGTTCATTTCCCGCTGCGTTCCACTGGACTAAAACCTTCGGTGGGTCGGGGAAGGATGTGCCCACAGACTTGCTGGCTACCGACGATGGTGGTTATCTTGTAGTGGGCACAACGACCTCTACAGACGGTGACGTGGTGGGCAAGTCGAGCGGAAGCGTAGCCCCCTGGGTGCTCAAAGTAGGCAGTTCTGCTCAGGTGACAACGCTTCGCTTATTGCCGCCAACCTACGATTGTCAGACCGGCTTTATTCGCTTTCAAACCAGTGGGGGCGATGGTTCACTCATTACGTACACCGCTCCGGGTGTCACCCGGATGAATCTCACCGATAATTTTGGCACGGTTGAGCAGGCATTGCGGACTGACCCTAAAGTAATCACCATTCAGGCTTCCCAAAGCGGTCAAACGGTCAGCTACGACTTTGATTTAGGCACCTACTGCCGAACTGGTCCACCAACCGCCAGTTCAGCAACGACCGATACGCTCAAACTCATTGCTCCAACGTATAACTGCCAGACCGGAGCGATTACGTTTCACACGGTTGGCGGAGATGGGTCGCCTGTTGAGTATGCGGCCGCTGGTGTGACCGACTGGACGACTAATCCGAACCAGTTTGTAGAGCCGAACTTACTCATTGGCAACGACGTCCAGCCATTAATTCTTAGGGCGCGGCAGCATGGACAGGAAATTAGCTTCGTGTTCAATATCAAAGCGGCCTGCGGTCGGGCCCGGCGTGGCATAGTCGATTCGGAAGGCGGGTTTCGGGTAAGTCTTTTAGGGAATCCGGCCCACGAAACGGCAGTGGTGGAAATTTCGGGGGCTGAGGCTCAATCACTTGTACTACAGTTGTTCGACACCAGGGGTCGATTAATCGAGCATCGCATCGTTGAGCAGGCTGGCCCTTCGGAACGCCAAACCTTCGACATTCATCAGCAGGCAACCGGTACGTTCCTGTTGCACACGACGCTAAACGGTCAAACCCGGACCGTGAAATTCCTGAAGCAGTGATAGGGATGAAAGAGGACCGTTCCGTTACCTGAAAGCCCTATTAGTAAGGTTCTCCTTTCCATGTATTGACCGGCCGGGCCTGATCAATGTAGGCGTAATTAACGCTACAACTCTATATCATAATTTACTATCAGACAATAACTTGCATCGATATAAAGCATTGATCGAAATCGTCTGTTTGAATGAGAATTATCGACTCAGCACACTGTTTTTTTTTAAATTTCCAATTACCGTCTTTCGGCACTTACTAGCTTATAATCAGATTTTTTCTTCTCCTTTTTAACCGTTGCCCAGGCCGTTTTTCGTAATTGTTTAGCAAAGTCCGGAGCGACCTCTTGTGGCGAAAACGTCAGCGTAACGGGTGATTCATCGTACAGGAAACTATACCACACCAAGGCACCTAAATAGCAACCGGCATCATTCGCGTGGTGGGAGTCAAAAGTCAGTTTGCCTTTATCCCAGCCATACCCAATATGCAGGGAATGAACCTGATTGGGTAGAGTTGACGGCCGGGATTGACTAAAATTAAACTTACTATCTTTTTTATACCCCCATTTAGCCATTGAATTTATCCGCCAGAAAGCATCGCCATTGGGAATGACCGGGATTTCTAATTCATCAGCAATAGTGTGATAGGCAGCTCTTGATTTCTTCCACATTTCCCGCGCGCTCTTCGCTGAGTCTCCCTTTTCGATTTGGCTAAAGTCTTTCGAGTCAATGCGATAGGGCCATGTTTGATGAAAAACTATTGTAGCATGAGGCTGTAGTTTCTTGACGTAATCATACAATTTACGGGCGTAGGGTCGATACGTTTCCACATCGCCGGAAAGTATGGACGCCTGCTGGATGGTAATTATGTCCCAGACGCCTGCTGACAAGAGCATTTTTAACGATTTCCCACCGTACGGTTTTCCTTCAGGATCATCTGGATTCAGTTCGGATGCTTCGGCATGGTCCCAGTGCCGTTGCAGGGAGCTACCCCCTATTTCAGCCCGGCCAATAACTAGCTCATGGCCACCTTCTTTGCTTAACTGAGGCAGGAATTTAGTAGCATTCTGTGAGAAACTATTGCCGATAAGAAACAAGCGTAAGGGCTGCTTTCCACTGTTCGATGAGGGTTGCGGAAAGGCGATTTCAGTCGCAAGCAGTAATACGAAAAGAAGCGCTGTTTTTTGACCAAACTGTCTGAGGTAATTCATTTTTGCAAGGACTGACATGAAGACTTTACTGTGAATAAAGATTAAAGCGCGATTTTCTCCCCTTCCATTCCAAACAATTCAGTAAATACCACCTAATCATGCTCCCTAAAGTACTATACATTTACCCAATAGGCGTTGCTCCAGCGCTTGACAAAAATCAGACGACATTGGCTGACGGGAGCATGTTGACGTAGTTTTTGCCGAAAAGGCGCCCTCGGAGGTTGAATCAATTGGCTGACGCCAGGCAGAGAAGGCACCTAAAAGTGCCAGCGGGAGAAAGCGTTTCATAAACTTGACTTGGGTTAACTGACTCAACAGAACGCTGGCCAAAAGCCGTCTCCAAATGAAATAGGTAAGCCGGTCAAGTTTGTGGATTATCATTTATCATAATAGATACCGGCTAAAAATTAATCTTAATCTGCTCTTAACCGCCGTTCATAAACACTCCCTAGCACCACGAGTTACGCTACTACCTCACCTGATTACACGCTGTTTTTGGGTCGGCTTAACCACAATATGGTTTCTCAATTTCTATTTGCCACCGGCATCGAAAATAGTAATCCCACCATTCAGGGTGGCCGCTATCGCCAGGATGAACTGGAAAAATGTGGTCATTACCAGCACTGGCGGACAGATTTTGACTTGGTCGAGCAACTCGGGATTCGCTTCCTGCGCTACGGCCCACCCATCCATACCACCTTCTTGGGGCCCGGCAAATACGATTGGTCCTTTGCTGATCAAACGTTTAATGACTTGCGACAGCGCGACATCGTACCCATCGTCGACCTGTGCCATTTTGGTGTACCCGACTGGATTGGCAATTTTCAAAACCCCGATTTCCCGCTGTTATTTGCCGATTATGCCCGCGCATTTGCCCAGCGCTTTCCCTGGGTTCAGCTTTACACGCCCGTCAACGAGATGTATGTCTGCGCTGAGTTTTCAGCCCTCTACGGTTGGTGGAACGAACAGCTTCGCAGCGATACCGCTTTCGTAACGGCCCTGAAATATATTGTCAAAGCGAATGTACTGGCCATGAGTGCCATTTTGGAAGTAAGGCCGGACGCCTTATTTATTCAGAGTGAGTCCAGCGAGTATTTCCATGCCGAGAACCCGGCCGCCATCAAACCCGCTGAAATCCTGAATGCCAAACGATTTCTATCTCTCGACCTCAATTATGGCCGCCGGGTCGATTCGGAGATGTATGAATACCTGCTGGATAATGGCATGAGTCGGGATGAATATCAATTCTTTCTAAACCACAACTTGAAGCAATATTGTATTATGGGAAATGATTATTACCAGACAAACGAACATCGGGTGGCCGCCGATGGCAGTACGCGTGCGTCAGGAGAGGTATTCGGTTACCACGTTATTACCCGCCAATATCACGACCGCTATCGCCTGCCGGTTATGCACACGGAAACCAACCTCTGGCAGGGGCCCAACGGTGACGAAGCGGTGAACTGGCTCTGGAAGGAATGGGCCAATGTGTTACGCGTTCGCAATGATGGTGTACCAATGGTCGGTTTTACCTGGTATTCACTCATTGACCAAGTCGACTGGGACTCCGCCTTACGTGAAAATAATGGCAACGTGAATCCACTGGGTCTCTGCGATTTAAATCGTCAGATTCGCCCCGTAGGGCAAGCCTATAAACAACTAATCAGTGATTGGAAACAGGTGCTGCCCGCCCAGAGTGTGTGTTTGCAGGTGCCGATTATTATGCCCAGTGAGAGCGAGCAACCCTGGGCTCAGCAAAAACAGGACGATGCCAAACAAGCTCGTCAGCATGTAACCAATAGTGTTTCCAAAACCAATCAGGCCGACGCCTAACGACGATGCGATTTGTAGATAAAGTAGTGATTATAACGGGGGGAGCCAGTGGCATTGGCCTGGCCATTGCAAAACGATTGGCGTCTGAAGGAGCCCGGCTGGTACTGGCCGACATTGACGAATCCAGTTTTCCGGCAGCTCTTGCCGAGGTAACGGCTGCCGGTGCCCCAGACGTTTGGGGCAGTATCTGCAACGTAGCCGTCGAAGCTCAGGTAGAGGCTACGGTTAACGGAGCCCTGGCGCGCTTCGGCCGGCTGGACGTGATCGTCAACAATGCAGGACTCATGCAATTTAAGGCATTGGAAGAACTGACTGGTGATGACTGGCTACGCATCCTGAATGTGGATCTGTTGGGTGCTTTTTATTTCACCAAGCAGGCTTTTCTACGGATGAAACCCGGCGGCTGCGTGGTCAACGTAGCCAGCATTCATGCTATTGAGACAGAACCACTGATCGCTCCTTATGCAGCCGCCAAGGCGGCTGTGCTCTCGCTGACGCGTTCCTCCGCGCTGGAAGGAAAACCAAAAGGACTCCGGATCAATGCTGTTTTACCCGGTGCCATTGATACGCCCATGCTGTGGAACAACCCGAATGTTAAGTCGGGGGTGGAGAAAATTGACCGGGCCGACGTCGGAAAACCGGAGGATGTAGCAGCCACAATTGCTTATCTGGCCTCGGATGATGCGGTCTTTGTACAAGGGGCTGAAGTGCGGGTTGACGGGGGACGCCTGGATCGGTTATAATCGAATAGCCATTTGTTCGTATACAACGGATTCGGGCAGACAGGTATTCTACTGATCCATTCCAGTGATACTCTGCGACTACTCAAACAGTGTTCACGAAAACGTCTCATTCCTAATCAAACAACTTTTCTGCTTTTTAGACTCTATCCAAGGCCATTCGTCGCCTACAAATACGAACATGGAGACTCTCTTTAGAAGGCTGTTAAGGTTCGTACGAAAACCGGTAAAAACCGGGCAAGCCTTTAGTTCTATGTTGGCTTTACTGATCGGCGCTTCTACTCCGGCAATGGCCCAAGAACAGGCCACACCAGTGGCTAGTCTCCCCCTCAGTATAAGCATCCTATACTTTGACCAAAGCAGTCACCAGCTACGTCCCCGAGTCAAAGCGACCCTGGACTCAATGGCCCGCATCCTAGTGGCACACTCATCGCTGGTGGCTGCCGTAACGGGTTATTCCGATACGGTAGGTCGACGCGACTTAAACATAGCCTTAGCGGAACAGCGAGCGAAAACAGTGGCGACGTATCTCAGGCGGCTGGGTGTACCTGAACTTCAGCTTATTGTCAACTGGGAGGAGCCTGATCCACACGCATCAGCCGATGAATCGGGTGCGGTCAAAACAATTCGAAGACGAGTGTCTCTTCTGCTTTATCCCCGATAAAGCTGTCGACTCTTCAACTTTACCGGCTATTACCCTAAGGTGGTGTAATGACCAGCGTATGGAGTCTATCCGGCGCCCGATTTGTGATGCGTACAGCCTATAATGTGCGTCTAATCCTTGTAAAGATACTATGCGCACCTCCATCGTTCTTTCCTGATTTGTAGCAGCACAAACCTTAGAACCTCAAAACTTCCAAATCAGCAGAAGGAGTATATTATTATTTTGCTATATATAATACAACTAAAACAATTAGAGACTATTTTTATCCCGTAAATCGGCACTACCGTGGTTAGCTCCTGTTCGTAGCTAGGTAAGAAAATTTGCAACATAAGCCTGATATACTATTTCTCCTCTCTATTCATTCGACTGCTATGGCCACTAGAAAGAAACACTTAATTCGGATCGTTTTTGATGTTCTGGATGAGACCAGTCACAACAACTGGTTAACCAAAGATTTGTCTGTGGCGGCTAATGATCCAGATGAAGCTATCGAGTGGGTCTTTGCCGAAATGCAACGGCAATTCAATCGGACTGATATCCGACTCGCACGAGTGCGGATTTGTGCTTAATCGTATGTAGGGGCACTTAGTAAGCTGGCACATCCAGGTTGTAATACTGATTTGACCCTAATCAAAAGCTTAAGCAAGTAGCATGGTTTGGTTATAATCCCTGATGACCTGACGCCAAATCTGCCTGTCGTGGAGACAGTGTTGGGTAAATTCGCTCAAATCAATTAACCTCAGCCGGATGGGCATCTGGACCATCATGAAAATACAACTCCGAAAGGCTGTAAGCAATGGATTTTAACCAATAAAGTGGCTCGCAATTTTCCAATTACGGCTGCGTAGCCCTGGAATTTACATAGACCAGTTTCCAGGCGTTGCTCCGCTTTTCTAATACCCTTACTTCCCGTGATGTGCCTTTGTAAGTACCAAAAGCTAGAGATTGGTTAAACGTGGCGGTAGCCGCGTCTCCAACAATGCTAACTTGATAATTGTCGCGCAGAACCGTTGCTGCCGGGCGGGCTTGAGTATCAGTAAAATTGCTACCAAGCTGTTGTTCGTAGGCTTCCCAGCCATTGGTTAGTAGCACTTTATTGCCCGACCCCGTGCCCGACCACTGTAGTTGGGGCTCATGCGCCCAGGCGTTAGACCATTGCTCCTTGTTGCGGTTAAAATACCCATCTGTCTCGTCGGCAATCACCTTTTTGATCGCCGATATATCGTCAGCAGAGGTCGTGGAAGTAGTAGAAGTTGCCGGTGAATTTTGAGCATATATGGGTTCCATAAAACCCATCAAAATAAAAAGTGTGGCAGCTAATAGAGTCTTCATTTTCTAATTTGAATTTAAGTGTGAAAATGGAAGATAGTATATAGCTCAGCGTCCAGATAAGAGGAGTTAGTGAACGGTCATTTTGGCCTAGATATTACGTTAACGATCAAGCCATAGACTACGGAAAATTTCTTATGTGAACCTGTTTATGTGGCAAAACCGGAGCAGCGGCTTCGATAGAGAGTTGAAATTCTGGTTTGGGTAAGGCGATAATCGGTGCTTACGATTCAACCAGATCTGTAGGTCATTCATGAACTCCATCCTGCGCTTCAGGCACAAATAATGCATTGTCTACGCTTGGTTATCCATTTTTGCCCACCCATCCGGCCAAAAACAAAAAATGATCTAGCCCCTTGACAATTCCGATGCAACTACTCGCCTACATATTCTTTGTCATTACGTCCTTCTTTTATATAAGTATGGCCGTGTTTAATTCGTCTAATCCCAACCTGAATGGAAACAATTCAATGGGCTATGGACTGATGCTGTTCTTTTTAGCGATAGGTTTTGCCATTAGCAGCCTGATCCTAACCGTCCTGATTCGGTCAAAAGGTGGATTTGACTGGGTATCATCAGAAACAGGTATCCGTACAACACTTGTATTTATGGCTTGCCTGCTGGTAGCTTTAACGACCTTCTTTTGTCTGATTTTCAAATGGGAATGGCATGACAATACGATGTATCCCCAGTTTTTGCATTGGTTAGCCGTGGGTTATGGCCAGCTATGGATACCTTTAATGTGGCTGGTTGCGTGCTTCCTGTCCATCAATCCAAACTGGCAATCAAGCGTCCCGCTCCAGGCGTTAAAAATTCCGTTTTGGGTTGGGTTGAGTGTAAGTGTGTTGTTTAGTGGTGGATTACTGGTGGGTTATGCACGCGATTCGGCCCGGAGCGCAGAGACCGAAATGGCTACCCGAATCGACGATGAAAAACGTTGGCATCAACAGCATCTAGACCAGATTGCCGCCCATAAAGCCGAAGATTCCATCCTGGGTTTATTAGCTTTTTCGACTCCTTATCAAGCTGATGATGTCCGGCAGGCGGCTCTGGATAAAATTAAAGCGCACCCTGACTGGGAAGCCCAACTCCTGGAGTTGTTGACCAACAAGTACTACTATCGGGAGGTATATTCGTTCTTGGGTAGTAACCCGGTAGCCCATCCGGAAGCATTTATACAACCGCTGAATCAGAGCGTTGTGCAGTTATCGACCGATATAAAAACGTACATTAAAGAAGGCGACAACCTCCAGGACTGGAGTTTTGACTCCTATGGCATCACCTATTTACTACGAGCCATTAGTGGTCAGTTTGGAGGGCAGATCGTTACGTTTTATCCCAACGTTATTAAGTTGAAACAGGCGCTGAACACGCCCCCATCCGAACGTGACAAAGGCATCCGATTTCCAGAAACAGCCCAGGTAGAGCGCTGGCTGGCTGAACACAAAAAATAAGGCGATAGGCAGTTCCGGTCTTTCTAAAACGATTAGCAATCAAACTAAAAACAGGGCAAAAACTACAGAATGGGGTCAATTCTGGTCGCTAACGTGGTTCTGGCTCTGTATAAACGGAACTGGCCATTAATGGAAAACCGGCCCTGTTTGACTAGCTTCTACTACTGGAGAAACAATCATCCGGCGACCAACAAGCAAAATCAGCAGTGCCCCTGTAGCGGCTGCGGCCATGATACTGATCATGGGTACTGCCGATTGAGAATCAAACAGGCTAACGGCCAGCGAAGCAAGTGCGCCAATACCCATCTGTAGAGCCCCCATCAGTGCCGATGCACTGCCGGCGTTATGCGCAAACGGAGCTAATGACAACGCCGACGTGTTAGGATTGGTAAAACCCAGGCAACACAGAAAGGCAAATAAAAACGCAATCGTGCTAAACAGTCCCAGCAAACCCAGTAGTGCACTACCTAAGAACGTGAGGCCAATTATTGACTGACTCAGCAAGGCGACAGGCACAATCTGTTCACTTCGATAGTAACGCAGAGCGATGCTGTTGAGTTGGCTGGAGCCAATAAAGCCGACGGACAAAAAGGCGAATATCCATCCATATCCCTGCCCACTGACTTGGTATATATCCATAAATACCTGCGCTGATCCGGCCACATAAGCAAACAAACCAGAGAACGTGACCGCACCTGCCAGTGCATAGGTATAAAACTGGGGCTCCCGAAGCACCGACCAGAAACGAGTAAGAATTGGTTTGGGCTTTAATGAATACGATGGATCTGGTTGATAACTCTCTGGCAGCCAAAAAAAGGTAGCCAGCAGGATAAGCGTTCCCAACACCATCAAAATCAAGAATACCGCCTGCCATCCATAGCCCGCAATTACGTAGCCGCCGAGTGTGGGGGCAATCATGGGTGAGGCCCCAAGCACTAGCAAGAGCAGGGAGAATACCTTGGCATTGTCCTCAATGGGAAACAAATCCCGGACCATGGCCACCGCAGCAACGGCAGCGGCACAACTCCCAATCGCCTGAACAAATCGAAGGGCGATTAGCGCATCGACAGAGTGTATGAACAGGCAGCCCGCGGAGGCTACTACGTAGAGAATCAGTCCTATGTAAAGCGGCTTTTTTCGCCCAAAGCGGTCAAGCAACGGGCCATATAGCAATTGCCCAACCGAAATACCGATAAAGAAGCTCGAGAGGGAAAGCGAGACACGGGCAACGGTGGTGTGCAGGTCTTTGGCAATTGCCAGAAAACCGGGCAAATACATGTCGATTGAGAAAGGCCCCAGCGCCGATAAGGAACCCAAAATCAGAATTAAAAAGACGTATCGTTTTGTCGTCATTGTTGGCGAATTACGTTGAGAAGAAGGTATGGGGCTGTTGGCTATACTTCAACCAGCTACTAAACAGGCGTGACTCTATAAGAAGAAGCCATTACTTTTAATGGTTCCTCATCGCCAGCTACAAACTAAAAAATAACCTGCATTTTCTGTGAATTTTTAACCACCGGCCTGGCAAATGATATGCATGGAGCAAAATCCCGCCCGGGTAAAGGCCAGCGCCAAGGTGCATACGCCCAATTTTAAGACTGCGATTGGAGCCGCGTCCAGCCTACGGGATACAATTCATCCGTTTCCTTGAACGACGGTGGCGACTGGAGCCGCCGATAATCAATTGGCCAAAGACGTTTACAACTCAGCGAAATTATCAGTAGCCTACGGGAGGGGAACTTACTGATTGAATCGACGTGGTTCGGTTGGCTGATTAGGCACAAGCGGTTCTCCCCGATTCGCTTTTATTTTTTTGTCCTTACGCTTACCTTTTTGCTGCTTTCCCCACCAGATGATAAATCCTGTGATCGGTAAGCTACCACCAATCAGGCTGGCAAAAAAAGCCAGCACTTTACCCGGCAGGCCCAAAACCGTGCCGATGTGAATGTCATAATTCATTCGGCGGAGTTGATTACCGAATGAATCCTCCGAGAATTTCTGGCCGTAGATTTTGTCTTTGGGCAGTTCCTTGAGCGTAAACTGATCGTAGATGTAGCCCTGATTATCGTAAATGACACCAGCCGACGGATAAACCGTTACGATGATAACGGCTTTATGATTGGCCGAATCCGGGAAGGCCATGTAAAATCCTTTTGAGTCAGGATGCTTGTTAGCCGCTCGCTGCCAGGCCAAGTCCATAGCCTGGGCGGGCGAATAAGGACGTTTCGTTTGTAGGGTATCGGAGTTAAAGGTACCAAAGCCAGGAAACGGTGTGCCGCCCGTAGTGGTCCAGTAAAGTCCTTTCCCGAACCAATCAAGGCCATAGACCATACCTGTCATGGCAATAGCCGCGACCACCAGCAACGAATAGAAGCCCAGTACGTTATGTAAATCGTAATTAACCCGTTTAATTGAACTCTTCCACTTAATTGTGAAGCTTCGTTCGCGGGTGCTTTTTGTCCATTTATGAGGCCACCATAACACAAGGCCGGTAATTAGGGTAAAGACAAAGATTAATGTACTATAATTGACAATCGGGCGACCTATTTTGTAAGGAAGCCATAAAAAACGGTGCCCCTCCAGAATCCATTCGAAAAAGTCGAAATCGTGTCCTTTGGCGTCAGTTTTACGGATAATCTGACCTGTATAAGGATTGATTTTAAGCGCAGCCCCTTCGCCCCGCTG
>CAXVWN010000146.1:0-6861 GCA_964263725.1 Spirosoma sp. | reverse complement strand
GAATAGGCAATAAACTGTTTATCAGGGCTTAACTTCAAACTAATCAACAACGACTTATCGTCTGCCGAACCTACTTTGATTTGAAAATCGTCGGTACTCGCCTGGTAGGATTGCATTACGCTATTGGCCATACCGGCATAATACTCACGCCATTCTCGTAAAAATCGATTGTATGGCACTCCTAATGTGCTGGAAATGCTACTTTGCTCATTACGAATGATACGCGTCAGGTTTAGAATATTCGAGACATTGTCGCGACCGTATCGTTGAACAATATAGTTCCAGATTGAATGGCCAACCCGCTCAGCATCAACGCCTGATAATAACGAAGGCTTTTTGACCGGACGAGTCAGCGAAACATCGCGCATGTAATCATCCAGTTCCAGGCTATTTCCCTGAGCAATATAGGCCGCAATACCGGGCATAAACCAGTCAGGAAGTGTCAGTAGAAGTGAACTTTGCAGCGCATCTTTAAGGCTACCTCCATATAGCATATCATACACGAACAGCATAGCGATGTCGCGGATGATCTGCTGCCGAAAGCTGATTTGATCGCCTGTAAACGCTAGCTCAACGCGGGATTTGGACAGATTTTGCTCTCGGCTGCTCAAACCGCCCTGGGCTGTAAGACCAATGTTGCTCTGAGCCAGTTCTTCCGGCGAGTTAAACAGGAAAATCTTGACCCGATTGTAAGGTGTATATCCCAGCAATTCGGTGATCCGGTCAAACTCCGATTCGGCATACTGCGCCGTCAGGTTAGCAATCTGGCTGCCATCCTGATAATAGTATATCTCAAAGTTCGACGTTCGGATAATTTTCCACTCGAAGCTGCGGTATTGGATACGATTTTTCCCAAATCGCTCCATCGACGGATAATTTTGTGCCGTAGCCACGCTCAATCCGCACAGCCACAGGCCCAACATCAGTATGTATTGATTTCGCATAACGGGTATATAAGACGTTGATTAAGAGTTTTTCTGTTCAACGTTTACGGTAAAACCATTGCTCTGGTTTTGCCTGATTGACCTAATTAAAAACCTTAATCGGAAAACTAATCAACTGCCATGATATAACGAAACGCAGCGGCTAATATTCGCTTCCGGATCCAAATCTTCACCATCTAAAAGATAGCGGGCAAACTGCTCGGCCAGATATGGCGCCAGCGACACGCCTTTTGTGCCCATACCACCGAAGATGCCAAGCGCCGGTTGCCTGGGGTGCATCCCAATAAATGGTCGCCGATCTTTGGTCGACGGCCGGATGCCTGCTTGCTGCGCCACCACCTGATAGGGTACTTTCAGAATACCGGCCAGTTTGGTTTCTAAATACGCCCGACCATCCTCGGTTGTTTCCCAATCCAGGTCATGCCAGCTATAGGTTGCGCCAATTCGTACCAAGCCGGGCCGAACGGGTAAAATGAAAAGTCCCTGATTAACTATGGTTGTAATAGAGTAATTCTCAACAGTGGCTGTTAGAATCTGTCCTTTCACGGGATTATAAGGAAGCCAGTCAAAGAACGGATTCTCGCGCGCCAGAACACCATCACAAAATATAACTTTATGAATATCTATATCTTTCCATTTTGTGTGATTTCCTTTGATAATCAAATCACTAAAATCAAAGTTACCTTCGAAGTATTGATTTTTTCTAATAAAATAGCCCTTTATAATTCTAACGAACTCAGTTAGATCCACCCAGCCTGACTGGGTCACTTCCAACCCGCCAAATGGATTATTGATATAGGGGCTATACGTTTGATTGTCAACTGATTCTGACACATATTGTTGCACATCAGGGTCAGCCAACAACGCTGAATAGTCCGTTTGTTCGGCACTAGACCTGAATGGGCGATAGATATTTTTGGGATGGAAGAACTGAACAGCAAGCTGTTTTTCAATATCGGTATAAAACTGATGCAGAAATGGGAACAGCTCATCGGCCTTCCAGGTATGAACAAGTTTGCGACCCGTTAAGGGATTGACAATGCCAGCCGCCACTGCCGAAGCCGATGGAAGCGCAGGGTCGTCAGCCAACAACACGGAGCATCCGCGCTGGTCGAGTGTCCAGGCCAATACCGACCCGGCCACCCCCTGCCCTACAATCAAAAAATCAACAGTCATATAGTTTGGCGAAGTCGATGAAGGGGGTTAGCAGGTGGCAAGTGAATGAACAATGGAAAATGAATAATTAGCAATGAAAACAAGCTGACTATTAGATTATTATCGTCATCCTTTATTCATTTTCCATTATCAATTTACCTGCAACTCATCCGTTCATCATTTATTTTTTACTCCGGGAATGGGTCTCCCGGTGCAATTCGGCCAGACGGCGGTCGGCCAGTTCCATAACCCAATCGACTTGTTCTTCAATGGTCATGTGCGACGTATCCAGCAATGTAGCGCCGGGGGCCTGCCGAAGTGGACTTTCTGAACGGGTGGTGTCGATAAGATCACGTTTTTCGAGATTCTTAATAATATCGTCCAGATTAATCAATTCGCCTTTCGCCAGTAACTCCTGTTGTCGGCGTCGGGCGCGGGTGTAGGTGTCGGCGGTCATGAATACTTTTACCTCAGCATCGGGAAATACCTTCGTACCAATATCGCGGCCATCCATTACAACACCCCGTCTACGACCCATTCTCTGCTGCTGCGCAACCATTGCCCAACGAACTTCAGGGATGGCGCTCACTTCGCTGACAATGTTGGAGATATACATTTTTCGAATCTCCTCTTCTACATTCAGGCCATTCAGGCAGGTTTCATTTCCACCCGTACGATTATTGTGGGTGAACTTAATCGTTATTTTTTCCAGTGCCGTTATTACTTCTTTCGTATTGAAAAGAGAAACCCGCTCCTGAAGGAAAAAAAGACTGACTGCCCGATACATGGCGCCCGTATCAATGTATCCGTAGCCCATTCGGGCAGCTACAGCCTTAGCGGTTGTGCTCTTTCCACAACTGGAATACCCGTCAATTGCAATGACTATCTTCGGCATGAAAAATTGGTCCGCCGAAGCGGCACTATGTTGAACAAAATAATCACAAAGATGACCTATAGTCGCGTAAGTTTCTACCTGATCGGTCTCAGTCATTTCGCTTTGTTGCTATACCTGACGACTAATAGTCACTAACTGACTACTTTAGCTCACGGTGCTCGGCCCGGAGCATCGAAAAAATATGTTCGTCTAAATACTGATTGTTTTTGACCGCAGCTTTTCGATGCACCGCTTCGTGTTGGTATCCGGCTAATTCGAGCACGCGCATTGAGGCTGTATTACCCTCCAGCACACAGGCAAAAATGCGATTAACCTGAAAATTCTGAAAAATATAGTCCGTCATAAGCGGTAACGCTTCGGTCATAATACCACGCCCCCAATAGACTTCGCTGAGCCAGTAGCCAATCTCGGCATTGTAACGATAAATATCATCCTTGACCGTGAAACCAATATTACCAACTGCCTGCCCATCTATTTCGACAGCTAAATTGTTGGGCTGCTGATACGATTTATTCGAGCGCACCCACGAATGAGCATCGCGGGGCGTGTACGGATACGGGAAAAAATCGCGGACATTATTCCATATATGGCGGTTACTAGCATGGCGGACCAACGAATCCTCATCACCCTCGCGCCAGGGACGCAGTTGCCCAATAGAAAGCGGAAACGTAATCAACGTGGTAGTCAAAGTATCAAAGTCAAAAAGGAGATCAGGGTTAATTACGTAATTAACAACCTACGAATCCAAATGTTACCCCAAATTTATCCCTCTCCTTGTCCATTTCATACCATCCTTACGGGTATTCGTCGGAAAAAATAATAGGTCGGTCATTGAGCACGATAGTTTTGACCTATCCAATCAGCAACCGAACTGCCGGAACGCCGGGCCGTCATGAAATTTATTTACCTTCTTCTCACTACCCTTACAGCCCAGGTCCAGGCACAAACAATACTTGTAGGCCGTGTAGCTGACCAGAAAGGGCATGCCTTACCGGGTGCCAATGTTTTTTTGCGCGGTACTTACGACGGAACCAACACAGATAGCACAGGCGATTTTCGCTTTACCTCAACCCGCAAGGATACAGCTACACTTCAGGTTTCTTACGTTGGTTATGAGCCAATTACCAGAAAAATCAGCCTGAACCAAACGGCACCGATGGTTATTCGGTTAACCGAAGCCGCCAACGAATTAAATACCGTTGTCATTACAGCCGGGTCGTTTGAAGCCTCCGACGAGAAGCGGATGACCATGCTGAAACCAATGGACATTGTGACAACCGCCGGAGCCAACGCCGACATTACATCGGCTATGAATCTATTGCCGGGCACCCAACGCGTGGGTGAGCAGACGGGTTTGTTTGTACGGGGCGGCTCCAGCGAAGAGGCAAAGGTGGTTATTGACGGCATGATCGTACAGAACCCGTACTTCAGTTCGATGCCTGATGTACAGTCGCGCGGCCGGTTTCAACCCTTTATGTTCAAAGGAACCGCCTTTAGTACAGGTGGCTATTCGGCCCAATACGGGCAGGCACTTTCGTCGGTTTTGTTATTGAACACGACCGACAAAACGCAAAATGAGGGCGTTAGTCTAAGCGTGAATCTGGCGAATGCTGGCATTAGTTATGACCATGCCACCGGGACGCCGGACCGTCCAAAGTCGTCTATTTCAGCAACGGGTTATTACGGCAATCTGAAACCCCTTTTCGCCTTAGTCAAGCAAAATATTGACTGGACACATGTTCCTGAATTTGCGGGCACCTCGCTGACGTACCGGTTGCAACCGACCAAAACCGGCATGTTTAAATTCTATAGCATGTACTCGGATAGTCAGCTTGGCATGAACTTTCTCGACCCATCGAACGAGAACGGAAAAACAGCCCTACAACAGCGTAACCGCAATTTTTTCACCACAAGTACGTACACCGATAGCTGGTCGGAAGGCCGCTGGCTGCTTTATTCAGGCTTGTCGTACAGCTACGACACCGATGAAACGACCTACAGTGGCGTTGATTTTGGTCGGGCAAGCGGGCGATTGCAAGGACGGGCTGTTCTGACACGTTTGCTCCCAAATAATAATTCACTGATCATTGGAGCCGAAGCGCATTCTATTACGTTCAAAAATACGGTTCAAGGGGTAAACTACGCTTTGCATGATAACTATGGTGCTGTATTTGTCGAATCGCAGATTTACCTCAGCCGGAATCTGGCCGTGCAGGCGGGTATTCGGGGCGAATATTCGTCGATAATCAATCGGTTCAATCTAGCACCCCGATTGTCGATGGCGTATAAAACCGGCCTGTATAGTCAGGTCTCGCTGGCCTACGGGCAGTTTTACCAGACGCCCGATTACCGATATCTGTATCTGAATACATCGCTAAACTTCGAACGGGCGGATCACTTGATTCTGAACTATCAGATTATCAAAAACAAGCGGACATTCCGCATTGAAACCTTCTATAAAAATTACGCTCAGCTAGTGCGTGAGTTCACCGGACAACCCCAGTATGATGCCAATCCATACCGGTTTCCGTGGGGCCGTACAGATAACACGGGTAATGGCTACGCGCAGGGTTTCGATGTGTTCTGGCGCGATCAGAAAACGGTGAAAGGGCTGGATTACTGGATTACATACAGCTACGTAGATACGAAACGACTGTTTCAACAATACACCGTGGCCGCAACGCCCACCTTCATTTCTAACCATAATATCAGCCTGATTACCAAGCGATATTTCGATAAAATCACGACAAATCTGGCGCTAACCTATACCCTCAGCAGTGGGCGTCCCTACTACAATCCAAACCGCATTGGAGAAGGCGACAAAGGCTTTCTGGCCGACCGGACGCCCGTTGTGAACAACCTCAGTTTTTCGGCCAGCCACGTTACCAAAATCAAGAAAAATTTAGTAGTGCTGTATGCATCGGTAGATAATATCCTGAATACGCATAATGTATTCACCTACCGATATACGAATGACGGACAGACGCGCTATGCCGTTGGTCCACAAGCCTACCGGAGCTTCTTTGTGGGCGTCATGCTTATGCTTTCCAGCAAAGCCAAAGTGAACGTCAATGAACTATAGATTAAGACAAAAACCAAATCAAATGAAAACCATTCTTATTTTTATCATCGCCGTTTTAACGGCCAACAGCCCACTTTGGGCACAATCTGAACAATACAAGCAGGCAATGAGTCAGGCCATTGGCACAATGAGGACGTATGACCTGAAAACACCCGCTGCCGATTTGCTGGCGTCGGCCAACCAGTTTGAACGCATTGCCGGGGCTGAACCCAAAGAATGGCTACCCCGCTATTACGCCGGATTGACCTACATCTATTTAGGCTTTTTGGGAAAAGATGAAGCGACCAAAGACAAGTTTCTCGATCAGGCCGATACAAATCTAAAAGCTGCCGAAAGCATTTCGGCAGACAATGATGAGCTGGCCGTTTTGACAGCTTACATTGCTCAGGCGAGAATGGTTGTTGACCCCACGAATCGTTGGCAACAATATGGCCCACCGTTTCAGGCGGGCATTGAGAAGGCTAAGAGCCTGAACGCCAACAATCCACGCGCCTACCTTCTCGAAGGTTCATCACTGATGTACACACCCGAGCAATTTGGTGGCGGAGCCGGTACAGCTTGCCCGGTGCTGAAACAGGCCGTTGAAAAATTCGCTACTTTTAAACCAGCTGGTGAACTGTCACCCATGTGGGGTCAGAAGCAAATTGAGCCACTAATAGCAAAATGCCCTAAATAAAGTAGTTACCACGATTACGAAGCCGGAGTGCCGGGCCGCCAGTGCGCCGGACCGGAAGCATGGCAAAATAATGCACAATCTCCTATGACTCGCGAACAACTCATCGGCA
>CAXVWN010000145.1:0-7828 GCA_964263725.1 Spirosoma sp. | reverse complement strand
AAAAAAAACGCGGGGTTTTTTTTTAAAAAAAACACAGAACCGGGGGGTTTTCTAAAAACTTAAATTAGTTTTTCACAACCCCCACGGTTCCTGTCTATTTTTGACCCTTTATGACACAACCTACCACCCACACTCGCTATTGGATTGGTGCCTTTCTCGTCTTTTTAGCGGCTTTCTGTTTTGCAACCAAGGGTGTTTTAATTAAACTGGCTTATCAATATCCCATTGACGCCATTTCGTTACTCACGCTTCGAATGCTGTTTGCCTTGCCATTTTATATAGTTATTTCGCTCAATCTCGCCCGTAAGTATCCTCCTGTACAGTTGAACTTGAAACAATGGGCGACCCTGGCAATGCTGGGCATAACAGGCTATTATTTCGCTAGTTTTTTCAATTTCTTGGGATTGGTATATATCACGGCAAGCTTAGAACGGATTTTATTATTTGTTTATCCAACGTTCGTGCTGCTCATGAACTCTATCGGCTTCGGTCGGCGGGTGACACGCTTACAAATGGTAGCCCTCGTACTGACTTATGCTGGTATCTTATTGGCATTTTGGGGAAACATCGAGTCATCTGTGCAGAAAGATGTCGTTCTGGGAGCATTCTGGGTTATTCTAAGCGGATTAGTCTATGCCGTTTATTTGGTTGGCAGTGACCCAATGATTGCTCGTATTGGTTCACAACGATTTACATGTTACGCGATGATGGCTGCTACTGTACCTACGGTATTGCATTGCGCGGTACAGAATGGGCTAAACCTAGGCCACTATCCGATGCCTGTTTATGTGTTGGGCCTTAGCATGGGTATTTTCGTAACGGTCATACCTACGTTTATGATTGCAGAAGGTATCAAACGAGTGGGGTCAGGAAATGCCTCAATCATTGCTAGTGTTGGTCCAATTTTTACGATTATTTTATCGACAACCATCCTACACGAGACAATTAGCACTGAGCAAATAGTGGGGACACTTCTAGTATTAACAGGCGTATTCCTGATTGGTTGGCGTGGCAGACAGTAGTTTGTAATTCTTCACAAATAATATAAAATCATCAATAAATCAAGTCCAATTCTTACAAATATGTAAGTAGTAAGATAATTAGGCGATGATTGGATGAGTAGGAAAATAAGACCATTTACTTACCATAAAGTAAGTAAATGGATACATAAACACGCTGTCATTCGATAATAGGACAGCAAAAACAACCATTAAATAAATTCGATCTCACTTTCAAGATGTTAGTTATTAATATACACTACCTTTCTCTAACTGTAACTTATTATCTAAAAACAATTATATGGCAACTGAAAAAATAGTTGACGACGAAAAACGCATTGATAAGGCAGCATATGTACTTAAAGCTGTGGCTCACCCTCTGCGCATTAGAATCATTCAGATGTTGAATGAAAACAAAGAATTGAACGTATCGGCGATTTATAAAAATCTCAATGCCGAGCAGTCGCTTATCTCACACCACCTTATCAACATGCGTGATAAAGGCATACTGGATATTCGACGGAGTGGAAAAAACATTTACTATTTTCTAGTCGATACAGCGGTGGCCGAGGTCATTGAATGTATTTATAAAAGTAAAATTCTTAATTAACTAAGTTGGTATATTTTACAGCAATGAGCGGCCTACCGAAGATATACACCGTGTATATTTTCGGTAGACCGCTCATTGCTGTAACTAAGCTACCCGAACAACTCGGCGGCTTTATAAGGTGGCACAATGCCAAGATGGATATACGCTCTCTCTGTTGCCTCACGTCCACGTGAGGTTCGCTTCAAGAAGCCCTCCTGAATTAAAAAGGGTTCATAAACTTCCTCAATTGTCTCGGATTCTTCACCGCAGGCAGTGGCAATGGTGGAGAGACCTACTGGCCCACCTTTAAACTTCTCAATAATCGTGGTCAGAATACGAATATCCATATCGTCTAATCCATACTGATCGACCTCAAGCGCACTAAGGGCTATCTCGGCAATTTCCACGTTTATGTACCCGTTGCCCTTAACCTGAGCAAAATCGCGGGTTCGGCGCAGCAGGTTGTTAGCAATACGCGGAGTTCCCCGGCTCCGACGCGCAATTTCATAAGCGCCCGTCTCATCAATTGGCGTGCCCAGAATAGCTGCCGACCGTTGTACAATAGTAGTCAGCAATTTTGCATCGTAATATTCCAGCCGAGCACTGATACCAAATCGAGCCCGCAAAGGCGATGTGAGCATGCCGGCACGAGTGGTGGCTCCAATGAGTGTAAATGGATTAAGTTTAATCTGCACAGTTCGGGCATTAGGGCCAGAATCGAGCATGATATCAATCTTATAATCCTCCATCGCCGAATACAAATACTCTTCCACGATAGGATTCAGCCGGTGAATCTCGTCGATAAAAAGTACATCATTAGGCTGGAGATTCGTTAGCAGACCGGCCAGATCACTAGGCTTGTCGAGTACTGGCCCAGAAGTCATTTTAATGCCAGCACTCAATTCATTAGCGATAATGTGCGACAGGGTTGTCTTGCCTAAACCCGGGGGGCCGTGCAGCAGCACATGATCGAGTGCTTCGCCCCGTTGCATGGCTGCCCTAACAAATACTTCGAGGTTGTCGAGTATTTTGGCCTGCCCCGTAAAGTCTTCGAACGAAAGCGGCCGGAGCGCCCGTTCAATTTCTTTATCAGTGGTGGTCATCCCGTCGGTTGAACCTTTTAAAAAGTCGTTTCGCATGGTTTTGATTCGTGCAGACTCAGTTCGTTAGTACCCAAAAAACGGGCAGTTTTAGCCGAGTCGTTTACCTCAAATTTACAAAAAAACAGGCAAAATTACTAGCGAATTAGCAGTACAGAACCCCGTTTTATAACCCGCTCACGTTCAGGAAAAAACTCACTTTTGAAGATAACTACGTATGGGTAAATCATAGGTGGATAGATAGCTCCCTTGTAGGTTCCATCCCATTTTTGCTCAGGATTATTACTGGCAAAAATCACCTCTCCCCAACGATTATAGATTCTGAACTCGTAATCGCTTATATAAGCGGTGAAAACCTGTAATAGGTCGTTCGTGCCATCATTGTTTGGAGTGAACGCATCGGGCACATTAACACGTGGTTCGCACAGGTTCAATACACGAGCAACACCGGTAGCTGTACAGCCTATTGGATCAGTTACCCGAATTGGATAATCGCCCGCGCGTTGAACAGTTATCGTTTTAGTTGTATCATTTAGACTTACCCACAAATACGTTAAACCAGTAGGTCCGGATGCCGAAAGTTTTGTTGTTTCCCGATCACCTTCGCAAAGCGCAGCCTGTTGTGTAAATGAAAAAGCAGGCGGTGGACGATCCCCAACAACAATACTACTACGCCCAACACAACCCGTTTGTGTATTTCGTAAGATGATGCTATACGAACCTGGTTGCGTAACTGAAATTGTAGGTGAACTAGCGCCTGTACTCCACTGGTACACATTGCCGGGAACATTCCCGATAAGTGGTTGAAGTGTTACGGCCAGACCATTGCACTTGAGTGTATCAGGTCCCAGTCGAGCAAAACCGGTGCTATCCAGTCCTACCTTGATGCTGTCTTTCAGCGCCTTGCATCCATTAATATCAGTTACCTGCACATTGTAAAGCCCTGGTGCAGCCTGACCAAAGATGGGTGTTGTGGTCAGTAGGTTATTGTTTCGATCCAACCAGATGTAGCTCGCGGCTGTGCCGCCCAACACAGTTAATGTAATTGTGCCACTATTGGGTGTACCGCATAAAGCATCTTTAACACTTGGGTTAAGTTGAAGCGTGTTCGCTGGTGATTTCAAAGTGAAAGCCGTATCGGCTTTACACTCATGAAGCGTATCAGTTACACTTATCTTATAGCCGCCCTCCGTAAGGTTGGTCTGCTGATTTGTTATGCCAGCCAACACAGCACCATCTGAGCGCGTCCACACGTAATTATATGTACCGGCGGGTGTAGTCGTTAAGACGATAGAACCATCGGCCGATGTACAGGCCTTGGGGCCGGTTAGTGCAGCCTGCATTCTAATTTTAGGCAATTCGATTACCCGAATAGTATCAGAATTTGTGCAAGTTGTTCCATCAATAACCGCTGACTGTGCTGTTACCGAATAGACACCGGCCGTTGCCACGGAAATTGTTTGTGTATTGCCGCCATTGCTCCATTGAAACTGTTTCCAGGTTTGTTGGGGCACAGTGAGGCTGACTGTTGATCGGTAACAAAAAACGGTATCGGGGCCCAAATCAAGTGACGGCACGGGCTTGATCTGAACTTTGATTGTATCGCTCTTGAAACATTCGCCATTAGCCGCCAAACCCACGGCAATATAGTAGCCCGGCCGGGTGAGTGTAAGGGTCTTTTGCCTACTGACGACGGCACCGTTAACGATCCAGACATATAGTTTAGCCTGCACTTTTATATCAAGCGTGATTCCCTTTTTGTTACAGATAGCCGTGTCAGCTCCCAGTTTTATATCAGGTGGTGTTTCTAAAATTGTCAGTGTGTCCTTAATCAAGGTGTCTTTACAAATGCCCCCCGCACTGGTTTTAGTGATTATTCGCAGGCTAACAAAATATTGACCAGGCTTTGTATAAGGGTGGGTAACGGGCTGAGTAGCCGTTGTTGAATACGGCCGACTTCCATCACCAAAGTCTAGCGTGTAGGCTTCTTTCAATTTTGGACAGTTCGGACTAATCTGGAATACGGTTGGCCCATTTGTACAAGTATCCGAATACGTCAGGCCCGGCCCACTCGACGGGTCATTGAAGTTGGCGACTAGGTTAGGTAACCCCAACTGGCTGATTTGCCCACCGAGGGATTGCCCCGCCGGATTAAAAATCAGGCTATCGAGCAATCCACCATTTGGGTTTTCAATGGTGCCAAGCGTGCTACTCCCTTTTATAGCTACGTAGATTCGACCATCTGGCCCAATCTGAACTGATCCGTATTGCCGCGTTGTACTGCTATCGACAACCGTTTTTGATTTTGTCAGTAACGAGTCTTTTTGGGTCAAATCATATTTCAGGAGATACGAAGACCCTTTTTGGCTACCATCAGAGTTAGTATCGGCCAGCATAGTAACGTATAAACTCTTCCCATCCGGCGAAAACTCTACCCCATACGCTTTGGGGGGCGCGGGGCCTAAATCGAGCGTTCGGTTGAAGGTCATTACACCAGTTGAGTCATTGAACGTATAGAGGTCAACAGAATTTTTGGGTGGACCGGGAATTACGACGGCCATTGGTCGACTGGCCTTATTGGCACTAGTGGTGTCAGCCGGGCCAATTTTTATATAGCCTTCAGCATTCGTTAATGAATCAATAGCCTGGCCGCCAGTGTACGTTGTTACAACAGGGGATGCTGCTTTTGTTAAATGCTGAATTTCAAATTGATTCGTTCCGTACTTGCGTGTAATTACCCAATACGTAGAATCGCGCGTATTTTCTACCGACGCCGATTGTTCTGTACTCTGGCTGGATATTGGAATATTTTTTTCGACGACAGCACCTTTACCGCCATTCTGCCGCATATCGACGATACTGTACGTCAGTGTTTTTTGCCCACGAATTTCGGAGGTTGTATACACATAATACAGGTATTCACAACCTCGGCAGGTTGGTTTTGGCACAATCAGGGCCGATTGCGTTGAGTGAGTACTGCCACCAAGTGGTATCGGCGTGGCGGTGGCGGCAGAATCACGAGGATCTAGCGACTTCAGCGGCTTACCATCTTTGTCGTAAATGGTGGTTCCATCTGTATAAAACAGCAAAATACCTTTGGTATTTGCGATGGAGGATGAGCCTTCAATAGTACTTAGCTTACCATCGGTAATGGGTTTGGGTGTGCCACCGCCACTAAAGTCAAGACCAGCATTTTGACCAAAATACCATTTTACTCCCTGCGATTCTTTTTTCTCTCCGCAAACATCAACGTTAATGCGGTCTTGATACGAACAACCATTGGGACTGGTAGCCTCCACTGAGTAACAACCTGAACTATCAACCTGTATGCTTTGTGTCGTGTTGCCTTTAGGGTACCAGAGGTAAGTATATCCCTGTTGAGTACTACCGGCGTAGGGGTCCAGCGTAATCGTTTCGCCTTTACAAATGGTTGTATCCGTACGCCATTTTGAGAAGGGCTGCGGAGGAACACCAACATTAACAAGCCTTTCCGAAATTACTGATACACCATTAACTGTCCGGGTTAACTTGACAGTAAAGCTACCAGCTTGCTGATAAACGTGCTTTGCGGTTGAGTCACCTTGCTTTGTAACTGTCGTTCCGTCGCCAAAATCCCAGACTCGGGTCGTTACGCCGGTCTGTACACTATCCGTAAATGTTAGTGAGTCGGCGTTACACTCCTTATCAGGAATACAGGCTTTGCCCGTGATTTTAATGCCCGTGCCTGTTTGTGCCCAGGCTATAGTTGACCCCACCAGCAAAAACAGCATGGCCAAGAGTCCAATTACCCGTATATGCTTATGAAAAATTAACATGAAGAAACGTTGAATAAAGCCCGCCTGCGCAAATTCGATCCTCGACATAACATCAACGGGGGCATTACGTTAGTATAAACGTTGTTGTTCGGTTAAAATTTTATCGTATGACAGTCTCAAAAGCATCTAAAATCCAACTAATTTTAGAGGTTGTTGTACTACCAAATACTTCGTTTGTGTTACCAACGTTGCAACAATAATATTGGCCCAGTCTTTGCCTTGCATTTGCCGTTATGCTTAATAAATATATACTAACGATTCTGATACTGAGCCTAAGCCGGATGGTATTCGCACAGGACCCTCAGTTTACTCAATTTTATGCGGCTCCGATGTATCTGAACCCTGCGTTTGCGGGTTCAGCACTAGCCCCACGTGTTACCGCCAACTACCGAAATCAGTGGCCCGCTATTACTAACTATGTTACAACGATGGTGTCTTTGGATCACTTCATCGAAAAATACAATAGTGGTATTGGTTTAATGATTCAAAGTGACAACCAGGGACAGGGAAGGATTCAATCAACAGACATAGGGTTGCAATATGCATACCAATTTCAGGTGAGCGAATCGTCGTTTGTACGATTGGGTTTGCAGGGATCTTATGTAAACCGGAGCATTAATTATTTTGGTCTGACCACCGGCGATCAGTTTACAGATCGTGGCTTCATTACCGGCAGCGTCTCCGGCGACCCAACTTTGCAAGGCGGGTTACCCACGAAAAAATACATGGACTTCTCAACAGGAGGCTTGTTCTACTCCGACTGGTTCTGGCTTGGTGCGTCAGCCCATCACATTAATCGACCCGAGCAGGGGTTTTTCGCTGGCGATCAGGAACGACTGCCTATGAAAACCAGTATTCAGGCCGGCTTACGAATCCCACTTGGCGGCTTCACTGGTCTGGCCGATGAAGAGGATCGCGAAATCAGCATTTCGCCTGTAATTATGTACAAGCATCAGGGTAAGTACGATCAGTTAGACTTAGGCGCCTATTTGACTTATTCTCCATTAACAATCGGTGCTTATTACAGAGGGATTCCCTTCAAAAAATACAACCAGACATTAAATAACCACGATGCCGTAGCTGCGCTGATTGGCTGGCGTATGGAGAAATTTTCGATTGGCTATAGCTATGACCTTACAATCTCTACCCTCGGTAACAGCGGTGGTTCGCACGAGTTATCGCTCTCCTATGTTTTCGACAAGCCCGAAGGTCGTCGGGCAGGAGTGAAAAGGCGGGACAAGAGACTGCCTTGTCCGAAGTTTTAATAGTATATATAAAATGAAAGAGGGGATAGACTTTTAGCCTATCCCCTCTTTCATTTTATGC
>CAXVWN010000144.1:0-4861 GCA_964263725.1 Spirosoma sp. | reverse complement strand
CCAGGAGTGGCTGTTATTGAAGGAACTCCTCTGGTTGAGCGTAATGGCACTAGTTGGAAATTAGCCGTTGTTGGGGAAGTGCCTGAGCTGGCCAGTGTATTTATCCGACCTGACGGCTTTGTCGCTTGGGCTCAAGGCGTGAGAGAAGAATTTAACTTTGGCAAACTGAATACCGCTTTAACCTGTTGGTTGGGCTAATTATGGTCTCTTCCTTCACCGTAGCTTTCTGTAAAATGAAAGCATCAGGGCTTTGTGAGTCATGACCGTCTCGTCAAACGTCCAATTCATGAAGCAGATATTTGAGCGCACCTTCGTCTCAAGTGGGAGCGTTATTTAAGAATAGGTCAAAAGTTGTTTACTTAATAACTTGACTACCTATCATTTCATTTTTCTTCCTAAAGTGCGAAACGACACCATATAAACTAGTGTTGCACTAGCACACTTGGATTCTTAGGACAACCATAAGCGACTAAATTATTCCTTTGCATTGAACGCTTCGTGATAGCTTACTATTCCTACTGGTAATTCAGGGCCAAAAGATACCGCTTGAAAGTACTCGGCTGGAATACCTGGCAGAACAAGCGTTGAACTGGTTTTGAATCCGAAGCGTCCATAATAGCCAGGGTCACCTAGCACAACGCAGCCAAGTCCGCCCAGCCGTTGCAGTTCAGCCAGTGCTGCTTTCATCAATTGGGAACCGATACCCTGCTTGTGGCGATCAGGCCAGACGGAAATTGGCCCTAAACCGTACCATCCTGTTTCACCAGATGATATAGTAACGGGTGAAATGGCGACATGGCCAATGATCCGATTATCTTCTTCAGCTACTAACGAAATAAACAGTTGTCCATCGCGTCGTAAAGCATTGAGGATAAATTGCTCTGTATGGCTCGAATGCGGTTCATGTAGAAATGCTTCTTTGGTAAGATTTGTAATCGTATCTATATCTTGGGGTTGCTCAGGGCGAATATGAATAGTCATGATCTTTCTGGTTTATCAATTGAATCGGAAGGGCGACAAACCTACAGAGTTCATTCTGGATTTGCCTATCCCGTTTCGCACTTTAAGTAAGAAAGTACGAAACGGGATTACCCTAACCTGTGAAAACAAGTGTTCAATAGACCTACCTTTCGTACTTCCTAGGATAGCATGAAAGGTAGGTACTGTCGAATGAAACGCCCCATTTGTGGGGCATATATAGGATAGTGTCTCAGGTAGGAGCGTTTAATGATATAGTGAGTCTACTCGCTTACTACCCCTAGTTTTTGCAGGAGTTGAACTATTTCAGCGATTGACAAAGCTGACGATAAGCGGGCGCCTACAAAGCCGTCGGGTCTTACCAGTAACGCATCCCCAGTAATGGTCGAGGTCAGCGTCTGCCAACTGTGCATTTCTTGTTCATTGGCAAAGCCATAGACCGGCAAAAGTAGGCCCGTCTCACGCGTGCATTGCGCGGTGATTGAGTCCCAGGCGCTCAAGGGGCCGCTGACCACCAGAATAAACCGGCCCTGTATCCAGTCCAAAGTCGATTGCTGCTTGGTCTCGTCCAACCAGTGATGCGGTAGCCGGGTGCCCGGCTGACCCGTAAAGTAAGGTACGTCTTGATCAGCAACTGGCCTCCCGCTAATAGCCTCACTGGTATAAACGTAATTAGGCAAGCCAAGCAGGTTTGCCACTTGGCCTACCATCTTCTGCTCATCGACTAGGCCGTCAGGGGCGGCCATCTCACCTGACAACCGGGCATAGAAGGCCCCAACCGGATGTCGCTCAGTTTGATAAGTGGTTAAGAGTCGTTTATCCCCCCCATCCAGCAGGACGGCCCTTAGCTTCCAGGCCAGGTTGTGCACATCCTGTACCCCCGCATTGGCACCCTTGCCGGCGTAGGGGGTCATCGTATGGGCAGCATCGCCAGCCAGGAAGATGCGTCCGAATTGCATTTCCTCCGCCACGCGTACCGCTAAAGGCCAGGGCAGCACGCTCAAAATGCGAATGAATAGATCCGGTAAGCCAATCAGCCGCTTCAGCAGGGCAACAAGTCTTGCTTCGGGATAATGGCTTACCCCTTCGCCTAGTTCGGGATGAAACTTTAAGTGAAAAGCCCATCGATTACTATTGTTAATCGATAATAAAAAGCCGGTTATCTCGGGCTCCCGTACCAGAAATTGACTGAATTCTCTGCCTTTCACCAAGTCGGCCAGATCGGCCTCGAAGTAGATGTTGAGGAAGTTGGCGATCGTGCCAGCCCCTGTAAGGGAGGCATGAAGTGTCGTCCTAACCAGACTGTTTGCGCCATCAGCGGCAACCAGATAGTCGGCAACTACGGGCAAGTCCTGGTCATTCTCTCGGTTACGGATCACCGCCAGTACATGCTGATCGGTTTGGGTAAAGCGGATCAGCTCATGATTAAACCGTAGATCACCCCCTCGCTGAATGGCGGTCTCAAACAAGACCGCCTCACTAATGTCCTGGGTACAGCGGCAGATGGACTCAGGCGAACCCGCCGCCCAAGGCTGCAGCTGAGCTAGCCCACCCAGTCCGCCCGGGGGCGCTTTTGTGGCTGAGGCCCGGTTATTTAAGGCATCCACTAAAGTGGGGCCCTGTAAAATACCCCAGGCGGGAGCCATCGCTTTTCCCGCCTCGCGCAGCGAATGGCTCAAGCCCAACTCCCGAAACAGTTCCATGGCCCGGACATCGATGGTGCGGGATTTGGGCTGAATGGCCGTGGTGCGATGCCGCTCGACCAACAGAAAGGGAATACCTTGTTGTTGCAAAAATAAAGCCGCTGAAAGTCCAGTAATACCGCCACCGATCACTAAAACGGGAATTCGGATGGCGTTCAAATCGTTCCTCAAGTCAACCATGTTATTCCAGGGTAGTTTACTTGTTTTAGGCAAATGTAGCGGCGGATGAGCGGCTGGCTGGTGCATAAAACGGAGTAAAACCTACCCGATCGGGAAAAAACGTAACGGCGAAAAGTTTACTATGAATCAACTTAAGCAACTCCCTATTGACTCCCTATATCAGTATGAGCCAGGGTCTGAGCAGTTACTGGCTCCCTGCTTTGGCCAAAGGAGAGGTGAAGTTCGTCTTTTTAGGGGCGAGCAGTTTACCGTGATTGATACGCGCTTCCTGGCCCAACCCGGATCTGCCCGCTGGAGCCATTACAATCAGCGCCCATTGGTCGAGCTGAACTTTGTACTAGGGGGCTATCTGGCGCAAACTCACTCGGGCTTACTTCAGCGGCAGGCCTACGTCACCGGTTATCATAACTGCTTGTTCAATCCCGACTCGATGGAAGAGAATGAATTAGCCAGTGATAAAGCCTTTCAGATGCTAAGCATCCAACTCGAACCCGGTGAAATGATGCGCTTATTAATGGCCTACGCGCCAGAGCTGGAAGCGGTAGCGCACAAGCTGGCCGAACGCACCCCGTTTGTCTGCCAATCGCCCATCCTTGACTTGCCGGAGCCCATTAAGTACGCATTAAGAACGATATGGCAAAGTCCCTCTAGTCCAGGGCTGAAGCAGTTGCACTTTGATTCGGTTATTTTGCGGCTGCTTGGTTACCAGTTTGCCCAACTGTTGGGAACTGAACAAGGGCTGGCCCCAGCGGTTTTAAGGCGGCGTGAAACAGACAAACTTTATTACGCCCGGGATCTATTACTGGAGCAGTTAAGTGCCCCGCCCCGGCTTTCGGAGTTAGCCAAGGCTTGTGAGCTGAATGAATTCAGCCTGAAAAAGGGCTTCAAAGCACTATTTGGGACCCCTGTTTTTGGCTTTGTTTTGCAACAGCGGATGGCGGCCGCTCGTATAGCGCTTACGAGTGGGGAGAAAAACATCAGTGAACTTGCGTATGAGCTGGGTTACGCGCACCCCCAACATTTTACCCGGGTCTTCAAAAAGTACACCGGTGTCACGCCTAAAACATTAAAAAAGAGCTAAAAGCGGTCAATTAGCCAGCCTCATAAAATGCCCATTTCTTGAAGTAGATACATGATATCCCCGTCGTCTCAAGTAGGAGCCTTATTTGAGATCAAGTAATATTGAATACCTGTTAACTTCAGTTCGTAGCGTACGCCTAAGTTATTGATATGTTAAAAATTTATATTAGAATAAGACAATACTTGTATTTAGTAGTTTACTGACCATAATTCAATATCTGTTTAGCTATGAAAAACCTACTGCTTTGCGCTAGTTTATGCGTACTAGTGAGTGCAGCCTGTAAGCACTCCGATGTAGAATCTCCTCAGACAATCGAGGGAACTTACCAAGCCAAATTCTATGATCAGGCTACTAACCCTGGTAACCCAATTGCCTATCCAATAAACGGCCAGCAATTAACGCTACAGATAAAATATGTATCTACCGATACGGTTAGTGTTCAAATAACCCCCTCATCAACGGCTAACGCCTTATCAAACGGGGTTTACTCCCCTACTCAAACGCTGTCTTATCCAAAAGCCTATATTGAATCACCAACGAACACGGCAACCTATATTTATTTGACAGGAAAGCCCGGTAGCCCCATTTCCACGACCAACACTCAAATCTGGATCTACAAAGACAAGCAAAGTGCTGACTACTTTTTTACTCCTCAACAGACGCCCAGTATTGCCAGGTCAATTCGTTTTCAGAAGAATGATGAATAGCCAGGATTAAACTCAAAAGGAACCTCTGATCGTATTATAAAAAAGTGAGGGTTCTGTGAGATTGAGTAAGTTGTGATTATGAGTAGCGATCTTTTCACTTTGTCATGCATTCCATCGGCCTAGACGATTCGCAAGGCGCACTCATTTACTGCAGTAATAAGTATAAGCCGATTAGGCTCGTCACCAAACCTAGCCTGCGCAAGTGCCTTCTG
>CAXVWN010000143.1:0-4947 GCA_964263725.1 Spirosoma sp. | reverse complement strand
CATGATTCTAAGTCATGGCACGGCTTTCCGCATTTATAGCAACAATTATATGTATCGTTCCGTAATATGCCGGGCTTGCTCAGTTGTTTCTACAAGTAGGGGATGGCGTGGCTGACTCAGGGCTGTTTCCAACTCTTCTATTGTATCTTTGAAAAGCAAGTTCACCGGAATCTCATGGGCTTCCAGCTTACTTTTAATGTACATCAGCGACGGGCGTACCACACCTGCTGCTGCCAACTCGTTGTACTGCTGTTTCGCAGCTATAAATTCCTCATCACTGGCTCCGAACGAGATGACACGTTCCGGTAAGGGATTCGCTTTGCGACTGGCTAGCTGAATATCAAGATCGGCAAGCAGGTGTTTGAGATGGAATGTGTCTTTACCGGTTCGGATGCGTTCGCGTAAAGATTGACGAATAAGATACGTCAGTGAGTTTGCCAGATTTAAGCCGATTTCGGCCATCTGTTTGAAAATCAACGACGAGGGCGACATGCCCGGAATTGTATTTGGATCGTGCAGTAGTACATCGCCAGCAGCTGTTAAAAAACCGTCAATCCGGGAATACACATTGATACCCAGACGCGTAAAAACCTCCGCTACGGCTAACTGGATCTTACGATTATTTTCTAAACTTGTTTCAAGCGGAATTCGCTTTTTGGTGGTATTAAGCTTGTATTTCGAGGCAAAATCAAAGCTCGTTACATTATAAATTTCGGTGGGAGGCAGGGCAATGGCTACTTGATTATCGTCCTGAATAACTCCACACGAAAACTCCTGTCCGCTAATAAATTCTTCAAACAGAACTTCGTCTTCAGCGTTGATAGAGGCCAGCGAAATTGCCGCGCCGTTGTACGCCTGACTACCTTGTTTCGTGAGCGCATCCAGCTTCGCAATAAAGTTGGTGGGGTGCTTGATTACTTCGCCGGTTTGTTCGATGACAACCGGAAAGCTAATCCCAGAATCCAAACTAACCATTTGCTGTGCCAGTTCTTTTTTGTCTGCAGATGACAAATCAGCCCACTCACTTAGTTTACTCCAGCCGTCTGGTTGTATGCTCATCGTAAAAAAGCACTGTTCCACAGCCCGACAGAATTGTGTAAGATCGGCCTCGCGCACAATAACAACACCAATTGATGATCCCTGATGGGGAGCTTTCACAACAATAGGCAATCCTAAATGCTCGGTTAGTGATTGGAAAAACTGCGCTTTGTCGGTCTTTTCGTAAGCATCACGGCTAATAGTAGCTGTCTTTTTTTGTTGGCCATTTGCCAGGGCAATTAATTCGTTTTGCAGAATTTTATTAATACCCACCGCCGATCCAACAAGTCCCGGCCCCGTATACGGCATTTTATACCATTCCAGCAGCCCCTGAATAGCACCATCTTCGCAATCGGGACCGTGCATTGCCAAAAATGCTAAATCGAAATGGTCGCGAAACTGTTCAGGTCTCAGTTCGGGTAAGATTGCATCGAGTATATCGGCACCGAGCGACTCATCATAAACTAAGAAACCAGAATTGTCCTGCGGTAATACGTCGCGTAAGGAAGGGGATTGAAGAAAGTCGGGAGTAACGAGCCGAAACCGTCCGCGTCCATCCACAAACACTAAAACCGGTTCAAACAAACCTTTATCTAAATTTGCTAAAGCTGTGCGGCCACCCGCATACGACACCTCACGCTCCCGCGCCGGTCCACCAAAGAAAATGCCTATTTTCACTGAATTGAGGAATAAGTACGGTTACAAAGAAACAAAAAAGCCGCTTGTCCGAAAACAAGCGGCTAAGCAATTTATGGCTCAAGTACAATCAAATTTCCTTCAGGACGATTGTTAAACAAATCGTATAACTTAGGTAAAACAGGCTGAATGTCTTCGTACTTGTTAGTTTTCACACGCAGTAAAATGACTGTTATCGAAAATTTAGTCAGATTTTGCTGCTGATAAAGACCTTTATCTAAAGTGATTAATACTTCAAACCTATTTGACGTTAAGAGTCCAAGCAATTCACCATTCGTCTTGCCATTCCAGCCCATTTCTTTAATGGTTTTTACTTCAGTAATTCCGGGTCTTCCCTGAACTCGAAACCGCAATCGCTTGGGAATATTTTCGTCAAGCAAAATTTTCATGCAGTTGCCTTTTCTAAGGCTGAACTCATCGCAATATCCAAAAGAGCAACAGCCTGCTCTTTGGAAACGGTTGGAAAGTCATCCAGAAATTCTTCAATTGAGATGTTGCTTTGTAAATGGTCAATGAGCGACTGAACCGGCACTCGTGTCCCCCGGAAAACGGGGGTGCCTCCCATCAACTCTGGGTCGATATTAATGAGTTCCTTCGCAGTCATAGCAGTCAGTCTATTAAAATGCAGGTGTGAGATTCACCGCTTCCACTTTTGTGATTTCCGGCACTGCTCTCAGGATGGCTTCTTCCAGACCACCTTTAAACGTCATGGCCGACATGGGGCATGAGCCACACGAACCAATCAGTTCAAGCCGCACAGTTTTATCCTCAGTCACTTCCAGTATCTTCACATTGCCGCCATCGGCAGCAAGATAGGGTCGCATGGTATCGAGTGCCCGTTCTATTTTGATAATCAGTTGGTCGTTGTTAACTACCGTCTCCATTGCATTCTTGATTTACGGTAAATTTATACTTTCTACGTTGTTTATGCAACCTGAACCCGCTCTGTACGGTCAATAGTTGCATTTCGAATGGCAACTTGTTGAGCTAGAGCTTCGGCGGCTGCCCGAAAAGCTTCGGTTACAAGGGGTTCACCAGAACTAATAGCTGGACGACCTTCGTCGCCTGCTTCGCGGATGCTCTGCACGAGAGGAATCTGGCCCAGCATCGGCACGTCAAATTGATCGGCCAGAAGCTGACCACCACCCTTACCAAAAATATAATACTTATGGTTTGGTAACTCGGCAGGGGTGAAATACGACATATTTTCGATAACACCCAGTACCGGCACATTAATCTGCGGCTGACGGAACATCGACAATCCTTTTGTCGCATCAGCAAGCGCAACCTTTTGGGGAGTCGTTACAATAATAGCGCCCGTAACAGGAACAGTTTGCACCAGCGTCAGGTGAATGTCGCCCGTACCCGGTGGCAAGTCGATTAGCAAGTAATCTAATTCGCCCCAGTCGGCATCAGAGAAAAACTGCTGCAAGGCACGCCCAGCCATTGTGCCGCGCCAAATAATAGCTTGTCCCGGAGCAACCAGTAAGCCCATCGACAGCATTTTAATACCATACTGTTGAATAGGCTCCATCCGTGTCTGCCCATCCACCTGAAAAATGCGAGGCTGAATGTTTTCTGCACCAAACATTGTTGGCATAGAAGGCCCGTAGATATCGGCGTCGATGATGCCAACTTTTGCGCCAGATTTGTGTAAGGCAATAGCCAGATTTGCTGTTACCGTAGACTTACCAACGCCACCTTTGCCGGAAGAAACAGCAATAATATTTTTTACACCTGGTAGTGTCGGGGCGTTAGCTCGTGTTGAGGTCACATCCGACGTCATGTCAATCGTAATCTGAATGTCGGGGCCAATCAGCGTGTGAATGGCATCTTCGCACCGTTTACGAATGACTTCCTTAAGCGGACAGGCTGGTGTGGTCAGCACGACCGTAAAGCGAACCGAACTGATGCCTAACACGACATCTTTTATCATGTTCAGCGAAACAAGGTCGCGTTTTAAATCAGGTTCCTCAACGGTACTCAAGGCCCGCAGAACGGATTCTTGTGATAATCGGTAATCAGACATAAGAATGGAAATAGGAGGGGGAAAAGGCAAGGAATAGAATCAGGCAAATTCCTTTTTGTCTTCCTGGCTTTCGGCCGTTTCTCCCTGTTTTAAACGACTTCGCACCTCTGCCAGTTCCGCAGATACGTCTATGTGTTTTGATATAGTTTCTAATTGCCCCAATAATTTCCTTAGAAACTGGAAATTTGCCGGACTGGCATCGCCATACAGCGGGCGATGTGCCAAGGATTTAGTGATTTGTGTCCATTCACCAGCAAATCTATGAAGATCAGGATCAAACGCACTTTCGGCAAACTTGTCAAAAATATAGTCATGAGCCTGCGTATTCGGGTGAATCATATCGGCTTCGTAGAATCGATAATCACGCAGGTCGTCCATCATCAGCTCATAAGCCGGGAAATAAGATACCCAATTGTTCCAGATAGTCAATTCATGCGTAAGCACCCGTAACATGGATTTGCTCACACTATTGAGTGGCAACGTGTCGCGCGTGTGGCGAACAGGACTTACGGTCAGTAACAGCTTTAAGCTGGGGTTAGCTTTGTGTAAAATCCTTAGAAGTTGAGTCAAATCGTCGCGCAGATGGTCGATATGATAAAGGTATTTCTCGAACAGAGAACCCGGCATTTTATGGCAGTTTGCCACCACTTTGCCCGTTTCGATGTGGCGATATACAACGGCTGAGCCAAGGGTTAAAAATAGAAAATCTGCTTGGCGAATAGCCTCAGCTGTTTGCGCTAATCGAGTGGATAGCTTGTCACGCAATTCATCCTGACTTTTGGCCCAGAGCGATGAATGAAAATCGTAGTGAAACCAAACACCATCGCGCTCAATATACCTATTTTCATCGGGCGCAGTGCCGTGCAAAGCCATTGTCAGTAGTTTGGCAATGGAGACCGGATTGAAGATTGTGCCAAATGGATTGTTTAATACGGATAGTTTATGGTCGGTCAACCGACGTCCCATAACATCGGCAAAGCACGACCCAATGGTTACGATCTGGCTACTGAGACCAAGACGATGGGGAAGTGGTTCAGGCGAAAATTCGGTATGAAACTGCATACTTTATCAACAAAAAAACGGGCCGTTTAGGTACGTTTTTTGTGAAAAATTAAAGGAGCTAACTAGTTTATTATTATCTAGAAAAGGTCTAGGTACAGACTTGAAAAAATCCCAGATTCAGA
>CAXVWN010000142.1:0-9144 GCA_964263725.1 Spirosoma sp. | reverse complement strand
CGGAGGTTTTCTTGGACGGTTTAAGCAAACTACAAAAAACGAATATAAATGACTAATTATCAGATTAATATCCGTACAAATAATTGAAGCGATTGGCCTTTTATTGGACGAATTTGCATGTGACCCTGACCCGTCCTGAATTTTGTTGACCGTTGTCTGATCCTGAAAATAAACGGTCCGCCGTGGCGGTTGTCAGTTTTTCGGTCAGTAATTTTTAGTCAATAGTAACTTGGTATAGCGTTGTCAATTTAGATGAAACAAATGGACTTACCCAAATTGGCCTTGGTCCCGAGCTGATTTTGACCGCTTGTAAACCTTGGGCTTCCAATGCTTTTTAAGCGGTTGTTCGCTCTAATGCGCTAATACCAGAGTCAGGTAACCACAGCTCATATGGGGACGAAGATGATTATAATTGTAGATACTCTTTTCAACCGCTTTTTCAGCCTCTTCAAAAGTAACGAACACCCGGTTTAGCCAGTTTACATAATTCCGGGTCTTTCAGTTCAGCAGCCTGACTAACCATGATGGCCGAAGAGTGATGGGGAATCATGACTTTCATGTACTGCTCATCATTGACAAACGTCTGCGTTCGTAGCATAATGAGCGCTCCTGTAAAAGCGGCAATACTAGCACCATAATGAGAGCGTTTATTCGGCGATTTTTGTACATAGATCCCATGAAGGCAAGCATGATGAGCGCCATTGGAGCTACCATCAGCACAGTCATATTGAGTCGGGTCAGTCCAATATAGATATGATTGAACTGAGCTACATTCAAATACATATCCGCCTGCATGATGATGTAGGAAACGCCGAGCATTAGCCCGAATTTTCGGTAACTTCCCAGTTCCATATTCATGTCCTTTTCCATTGTATAATCAGTTGCTGAGTAAATCGTACAGGCAATACCTTTCCAGAGATCATCGACCAATGTTTTCTAAAATTTCTGGAAAGGGTATACTTGCTATCGTTTGGTCGACAATATGACTTGGCTATCTGGATATTGAACCTCGACATTGTCTTCTGCCGTGACAAAGACCGTTCTTGGTTCAGCTATGGCGGTGGCATTTAGAGTTGCTTTCAGGGCTTTGCCATTCGGTACGAGCTGGCCTAATTTTTTAGCCGAATTCTCACTGGATTCCATCCAGACCAGGTAGGTGTTTTTGGCTGGACTCAGGTTTTTGGGCTCTGCCAGATTCTGCACGTTCACGTTGATGACGTAATTCTTATTCTTGTCCTTTTTTACATTTACCGACCCGGTTGCTGCCGGAACAATGGCGGATGTAACAAAGGTCATTTTGGGGGTACATGAATTGAGTGCTATGATTGTAAACAGCATCGTAGCGACAGTAGTGATCGTTTTCATTTTTTAAGACATATTAAGTAGAGAAAAAAATTACCAGAAAATACACAGCTATTTAACTGAGTAGTTCAGGGTGGGAATGAGCGTCGTTTGGACTAGCAACGGCCTGTGGCTTTGCCGGTGGTCGTGACAACACCGCCGGGCCATCGGGCTGTTTTTCCAGCAAGACAACAGTATGGGGAAACGGCATATCGATGCCCGCTTTATCCAGCGCCAGCTTAATGCTGGTTACGACCTGGTCGCTAACTTTCAGGGCATTCGCCTGATGGGATTCGACCCAGAAATAAACAGTCAGGTTCACCGAAGACCCGGCCAGTTCCGTTACGTACACCCAGGGGCCGGGATCTGTCAAAACGCCCTCAATGCCATCCAGTACACTGTGAATCACGTTTCGGGCTTCTTCAATGGAATCCGGGTAGCCAATGCCCACCACAAATTTGAGTCGACGTTTAGCATATGCCGTTCGAACCAGAATCGAACTGGTATACACATCGCCATTGGGTAGAATGGCCCGTTCGCCGTCGTAGGTTTTCAAGCGTGTCGAACGCATATTGATTTCCTCGACGCTACCCTCAAAATTATTGACCTTTATCTGATCACCAACCTTAAAAGGCCTACGCCATAGGATCAGGATTCCGGCAAAGAAGTTCTGGAGAATATCTTTAAAGGCAAATCCAATGGCTACCGACGTAATGCCCAGACCCGCAATAATGTCGCCGGGTTTGAAGGAAGGAAAGATAACCACACAGGCGGCTAAAAAGCCAATAATGGTTATGAGCGTACTCACAACGCGGCTGACCAGACTGGCTAATGTATCATCGATGGAGTGGCTCTGAACGGCTACTTTATTGATCACTTTTTTAATGCCTTTGCCCAGCAACCAGAAAAGTAAAAACACGAACGCGCCAACGATTAAATAGGGCAAGCGCTCAATGGTGCCTTTCATAAAGTCGCGAACGGTGTGCCAAAACAGCGTAATGCCATCGCTAAAGGTAAAGGGGGGCTCATTCACTCCAGTTGGCTGGAGCAACAGAAAAATCGAGTTCATTCGAGTTGTTTACGTAAAAAGTATACGGCTTAATAAGCGGCCAGAGGGCTAAATCAGCCATTATATCCATTGTGATCCTGTCTATTACTTAAATAAACAGCGAAGTGCTTAGGCAGAGCTTAACGAAACCTTAGAATTTAGTTAGAAGATATTGTGATCTAAGTCCCCGGTGCTCACGACCACCTCTTCAACAACGTCTTGTACAGGATTTGTACGCTTTTCTTCTCGTAGTCTGTAGTCAACGTCTGGTCGGCATAAGTTCTGAGCAGTTCCGCTTGCTGGCGCAGAATAGGTTTACGGTCGTCAGAGCAAGCCGCTGCATCGACCAGGGCCAGTGCCCGCAGTAAACGCCGAAATACAGCGTGATTGCCTTTGGCGTTAATACGTGGCAGGTCAAATGCCAGTCGGATGTAATCCTCGAAATCCGTACTCCGTACCAATACGCGCAGGTGCGTTCCATCCGAGCGTAATCGGGCCGGAAACTCACGTCGGGCCAGTCGTTCACCAACGGCTCCTAAGTAATCCACGGCCATGATGGCGGTCGTCGTGTCGTTAATGCCGGGCGAAAGCGCTTTCAGGGTAATATCAACTAACTGCTGGATACCAAACGCGACGTCCTGCTCTACGTTACGATGGCGTCCGATACTGACATACGCCATCAGATCATCAGGCCAGTCGGCCTGCTGGGGTTCAGGCCGCTCCATACCACTGCGAACGCTGAATAATAAAGAACCTTCCCCAATAAACGCGCCCATCTCTTTTTCGATACGCAACACGACACGGTGCCGGGTTGCCCAACTTAGTAAACCATCCGTATTAATTTGCTGGAGATAGCCTGTCTGCTTAGCGATAACCGATCGCCAGCCAGCCTCCTCATCAGCATACGCCAGGGCCGCTTTGGCTTTCGCTGGGTCATCGATGGGCTCCCCAAACTGATCCGGGAACAGTTCATCGATGGCTTTGTTGGTTTCGTGGAAAATATGCTGAACAATCGTGCCGGTCTGGAGCGATTCGGCAATGTGGTGGATAAAGAAAATCAACGCGGCTACCCCCCCTAGCGCCAGTAACAGACCCGCCAGGACTGCCGTAGAAGGGACAAACTTTACTTCGTCGGTTCCTCGAATGGTCCCAAGTACAATCAGGCAGTAAGAAAACACCCCAACGAAATAACCCATGACGACCTGATTGACCCGGTCGCGCATGAAGTTGCGTAGTACTCTGGGTGAGTACTGACTGCTTACCTGCGAAATGGTGGATAGGGTCAACGAGAAGGCCAAGGCCGCTACAGTCAGCATTGAACCAGCGATGGCCGATAACATACCCCTAGCCCCATCGGCCCCGGATGCGAATAGTAGCGGGAACCGTTTTTCGCCGTGCCAACTGGTATGGGCATCAAACTCCACCAGTCCGTAGGCCATTCCGAAGGAAGCCAGCACCATCAGGCCCGGCACAAACCAGAGGGATTCCTGCAATTGTTGCCAATACTGGCGAAGTCGGGTAGGCATCGTGTACGAGCTATCGAACAATAGGGCCTTTAGGTGAGTCGCGCTGGAGTACCTTGTTGATCGAATACACGACCCCATTGGTCGCCCGAACGTCGGCTTGAATTACATCGGCTACGGTGCCACGCCCATCTTCTACGGTGATATCATTGCCCTGTTTATGGATGGTTAAAATTTGTCCTGTCAGGTTGGTCAGTGTCTGGCCGTCTTTCAACTGGTCTGATGTTAAACGTCCTTTTACAACGTGGTAAGCTAGTAGGCTGATGAGCCGATTTTTGCTTGATGGTAGCAATAATTCGGACAACGAAGGCTCTGACAGCGCCGAAAAAGCCCCGTTGTTCGGCGCAAATACGGTGTAGAGCCCTTTGCCCGATGCCTGTTCGGTTAAACCCGATGCTTTCAACAATTGAAGCAGAGTCGTGTGGTCGGGCGATAGGGCGGCACTGAGCGCCAGGTTGGTGCCAGTCTTTATACCACTAGCTTTCAGCGTTGCATCGGGCAATGTCATTGTGGACGAAGGCGTAGTCTGGGCTGCAACGGGGTTATTCCGGAATAACAGTAGGCCTCCGGTGAGGCAAAAAATAAGCGAATAGGTCAGTCTCATATTCAACCGTTTTTATTGGTTCAGAAATCGGCAAACCGAACGGTCGGCGATTGGTTAACAGTAGGGCGGGGTGATTGTTTTTTAGCTTTGGTCTACAAACTGCTTATTCCCAACCGCCACCCAATGCCCTATATAAATCCGTCAGGGCCAGAAACTGGGATTGCTTGGTGGTGATCAGGGCCAGTTCGGCTTCCAGCACGCTGCGTTGGGCAGTGATCACTTCCAGATAGGACGCATACCCACCCCGAAACAAATCATTTGAGGTCGAGACGGCCTGTTCTAAAACGGCTACTTCCTGCACCTGTAAGTCGGCCACCGAACGGTAATTCTCGACACCCCGCAAACTGGTGGTTACCTCACTAAAACCCGTCAGGATAGTTTGCTGATAGCGATATAGGGATTCCCGGCTTTGCGCTACCGACTGCTGGTAATTTGCTTTCACAAAGCGCCGGTTCAGGATTGGGGCCGACAATCCCCCCAGCAAACCCGCTGCCATGGACGCCGGGTTGAACAGCACGCCCGTTCGGAAGGCGTTCAGGCCCAGGTAAGCCGTCAGGTTCAGACTTGGCAGGAATTCGGCACGAGCTACGTCAATGTCGATATTAGCCGCTTGCAGGTCGAGTTCAGCCTGGCGGATATCCGGTCGGCGAACCAGCATCTGCGCCGGAACACCCGTCAGCACCTGACCGGGTAGTTCGCGATCCTGAAGGGAGTTGCCACGCGCAATTAGCTGGGGATAACGACCCAGCAGCCGGTTCAACTGATTCTCATTCTCGACAATCTGCTGGCGAACCTGACCTTGCCTGCTTCGGGTATTCAGGAGTTGGGCGGAAAATTGTTGAACGGCCAGTTCGGTAACACGGCCCGCTTCTTTCTGGATTAGGACGAGGGCCAGCGCATTCTGCTGATAGTCGATATTTTTTTGAAGGATTTCCAGTTCCCCATCTAAGGCCAGCAGTGCGTAGTAGTGCCGGGCGATTTCAGCTACTAAAGCTGTTATGACAGCGTGACGGCCCTTTTCGGAAGCGAGTAGCCGCAGGTAAGCTGCTTTTTTTTGGTTATGAAGTTTACCCCAGATGTCAATTTCCCAGGTACTGCGGGCACCCAGAAAATAGTCGGGGGTGGGGTTGGGCGTAAGCTGCTTACCCTGAATGTTGTCCGATAGGTTCGTGTCAAAATTACCAACACCGGTCATCGTATATTTACCATACCGATCCACGCCCGCCGAAGCCACAGCATTGACCTGAGGAGCCAGAAAACCCTGACTATAATTAAAAGACGCTCTGGCCATTTCAATGCGTTGGGTCGCGATTCGTAAATCCATATTACTGGCCAAGGCCGTATCGATCAATTGCGTTAACTGGGGATCGGCAAAGAATGTCCGCCAGTTCTGGCTGGCAATACCAACCGAATCCGAATGCCCCGCAAAGGAAACAGGCATGGGACGCCTGGCAGACTGGAGCACCGTATTGGGTAACTGACAACTGCTCAGCAAGCACATACAAGCAATAAAACACAGGGCTGGAACGCGGTAAAGAAGCTTGATAAACGAGATATCGCGCCAGTTTTTAGTCCGATTTAGGGTTGATTTATTCATTGATGGTTTCATTAACGTGCGTTTGGGTGGATATACGAATGATGTCGATCTCGGTCGTCTTTGTGTACTGGCCCTGCGATTCATCATCGTCGTGTGGATGGTTGGATTGGAATCGTTCTGCGAGTTTGGCAAAGAAGACGAATAGGCCGGGTACGATGACCAGTCCGAACAACGTACCGGTGAGCATACCGCCAGCTGCTGCCGTTCCAATAGACCTGTTACCCAGTGCCCCGGCACCCGTGGCCATACAGAGCGGAATCAGGCCCGCGATAAAGGCGAAGGAAGTCATTAGAATCGGGCGTAGCCGGGAGACGGCCCCCTCAATGGCGGCTTTCACAATGGGTAAGCCTTCTTTCTGTCGCTGATTGGCAAATTCGACGATCAGAATAGCGTTTTTCCCAAGTAGTCCGATGAGCATGACCAGCGCCACCTGTGCGTAAATATTGTTTTGTAGGCCCAGAACTTGCAGGAAGAAAAAGGAGCCGAATATGCCAGTGGGTAGCGATAAAAGCACCGATAAGGGCAAAAACACACTTTCATATTGAGCCATCAACAGGATGTACACGAACACCAAACAGATGGCAAAAATGTAAATCGCCTGGTTGCCCGACTCGACCTCCTCCCGCGACATCCCCGACCATTCGTAAGCATATCCTTTGGGCAATACCTGCGTGGCTACTTCCTGAACGGCCTTAATCGCGTCACCGCTACTGTAGCCCGGTGCGGCATCCCCATTGATCATCGCCGAAGTGTACATGTTGTAGCGGGTTAGCTGCTCGGGGCCGTAAACGCGTTCCAGACTGACGAAGTTGGAATAAGGCACCATTTCACCCTGGTCGTTCTTCACGCGCATGTTCAGCACATCTTCGGGCTTGGTTCGGTAGCGGGGCGCGGCCTGCACCATCACTTTATACATCTGCCCGAAGCGGATAAAGTTGGACGCGTAAATACTGCCCATCATCGTTTGCAGCGTACCCATAGCATTATCGATAGAGACGCCTTTCTGGGAAGCTTTTTCCTGATCGACATGCAGCAGATACTGGGGGAAATTGGGGTCGAAGCTGGTAAAGGCATCGCTGATTTCGGGGCGCTTCTTCAGTGCCGTAATAAAATCCTGCGCGATTTTAGCCGTTTGTGTTATATTACCACTGCGGCCCCGATCCAGCATGCGCAGTTCAAAACCACTCGAATTACCAAAGCCCGGTACGGTGGGTGGCGGGAAAAACTGAATGGTCGCATCGGTGATGCCTTTGGTTTTTTCTTCCAGATCGGCAATCAACGCCTGCATCGATATGGTACGCTCTTCCCAGGGTTTGAGGTTAATCATCCCCATGCCATAAGAGGCTCCCGCGCCGTCGGTCAGCAGACTATAACCTGCCAGCGTCGATACGTTTTCGACCGATTCCTGCTCAGATGCCACCGCTTCAATGGCATCCATGACTTTCTCGGTTCGGTCAACGGTGGCCCCGGCGGGAGTCGTTACGTTGACGTAAATCATGCCCTGATCTTCGGTAGGAATAAAACCACCGGGCAGAATGGTACTAATGCCCCAGGTAGCCCCCATAAAGAGCAATAACAGACCCCACGTAATGACGCCACGATTGGCCACCCGGCTGAGTAACCCCTGATAGTTACCCGCCAGCGATTCATACCCCCGGTTGAACTTGGCAAAAAAGCGGCCCAGAATCCCTTTTTGCTCATCATGTACGGGGCGAAGCAAAATCGCGCAGAGAGCCGGGGTAAGGGTCAGGGCATTGACGCCGGAAATAACAATGGCAATGGCCAGCGTGAGCGAGAACTGCCGGTAGAAAATGCCGACTGGGCCCGTCATAAACGCAACGGGTATAAACACCGCCGACATCACTAACGTAATGGCCACAATGGCGCCAGCAATATCATGCATGGCCGCAAACGTAGCCGCTCGGGGCGTCAAGTGAAGTTCCTCCATTTTGGCGTGAACGGCCTCGACAACCACAATGGCGTTATCGACCACAATCCCGATCGCCAGCACCAGCGCAAACAGGGTGAGCAGATTGATGGAGAAACCAATCAGGCTCATAAACGCAAATGTACCGATTAGCGCCACCGGCACGGCCAGCGCGCAGATCAGCGTGGAACGCCAGTCCTGCAAAAACAGGAACACGATGATAAATACCAACACAAAGGCTTCGATCAGTGTATGAACCACTTCATGAATGGAGGCATCCAGAAAACGCGATACGTCGTAGGCGTAATTATAGGTCATGCCTGTCGGAAATGAGCTTTCCTTCAGTTCCGCCATCCGCGTTTTCACGTTGGCAATCACATCACTGGCGTTGGAACCCGGCCGTTGTTTGAGCATGATCGCGGCCGATGGTCGGCCGTCGTTTTTGGAAAGTACCCCGTAGTCCTGCGAGCCAAATTCCACATCGGCGATGTCTTTCAGGCGCAGGGGTGATCCGTCGGCGTTGGTACGCAGGATGAGGTTTTCGTACTGGGCCGGTTCGAAAAACTTACCCGTATACCGGAGTACGTATTGGAGCGTCTGTGGGTTCTGGTCAGCGCTTTCGCCCGCTTTGCCGGGAGCAGCTTCTACATTCTGTTTACGAATCCCGGCCACCACTTCGTCGGGCGAAATGTCATAAGCCGTCATGCGATCGGGTTTGAGCCATACCCGCATGGAGTAGTCCCGGCTCCCCATAATGGCCGCAAATCCGACCCCGTCGATCCGCTTCAGTTCGGCCAGCACGTTGATGTCAGCGAAATTATAAATGAATTTTTCATCCACTTTAGGATCGTCGCTCACAATGTTGAGGTACAAAAGCATGCTGTTGACCTCTTTTTCGGTCACGACCCCGGCCTTAATTACTTCTTCGGGGAGTTCGTCCATTACGGTTGTCACGCGGTTTTGCACGTTGACAGCCGCCAGATCGGGATCGGTGCCGACTTTGAAGAAAACCGTTATGAGGGTGGTGCCATCATTGCCCGAAATCGAGGTCATGTAGGTCATATTGGGCACCCCGTTGATGGCCCGTTCGAGTGGAGTCGCCAC
>CAXVWN010000141.1:0-15181 GCA_964263725.1 Spirosoma sp. | reverse complement strand
CGTCCGTCGCGTTCATCGGGGGTCTCCTGAATCAGGCCGTGTTTAAGCAATCGGCGCAGAATATCGACCCCGGTTGTAAACTCGGTTGCGTTGGCAATGCACACTTCTTTTTTGGTGGGCATGTTCATCTGGGCAATCAGTGACAAAAACAGAAATTCGTCGGCACTGGCGAAACCGTGCTCCATCATAATTGGCTTGGCATAGGATTTGGCGTAGCGATTAAGCCGCCCAACAAAAAACGACGTCAAAAAATCATCATCGCTGAAGGCTTCAGACAGCCGATGACCCGACTTGAGTACGGGTTCAGAATCAGGCAGGGGGGGCGTTTGCCGCAAGGGGTCAAGGTGATGAAGCAACCAGCCCGCAAATTCCCGCAGACTGCCCTGGGGATGGTCTTCGCTAAAACGTTCCCAAGCCGTTAGGACAGGAATAGCCGATGTGTAGGCCATAAATTTACTATATTTTCGTACTAAACGAACTGGAACAAATACGATATGGTTCCTTTAATGCGTAGCTAGATCAGTTACCCTGTTGTCAGGCTAGCTCAGGTAAAGGTACGTTTTGGTTTTGATTGCTACTCATTTCCTCGTTATGACAACTCCCGAAATAAAGAAAGTGCTCATCTCAGGGGCTAGTATTGCAGGTCCTACGCTGGCTTTTTGGTTGGCTAAATACGGATTTACGGTCACCGTCGTTGAACGGGCTCCAGGGTTACGCCTGGGTGGACAGAACATTGACGTCAACGGCCCAGCCCAGCACATTGCCCGAAAAATGGGCATTGAAGAAGCAATCCGGGCTGCCAATACGGGAGAGCTGGGACTTCAGTTCATTGGTCAGGACAATCAGGTAGCCGCGGCCTTTCCTAAAGAGGGGGCTATGAGTGGCACCCAGGAATTAGAGATCATCCGGGGCGATCTGGTGAGTATCCTCTACGAGCGCACCAAACAAAACGTAACCTATTGGTTTGGGGATTCGATCACGGCTTTGGAGCAGCAGCCCGATCAGGTGAATGTCACCTTCGCCAGTGGGAAGACGGATACCTTCCAGTTCGTTATTGCCGCCGATGGCATCCGCTCGCGTACCCGCCGATTGATGTTTGGTGAGGAGCCCATCTTCGAGTACCTGGGCCTCTATACGGCCTACCTGACCATTCCCCGGCAGGAAACCGACAATGACTGGTGGCGCTGGTACACCGCCCTTGACCGCCGAATCGTGATGCTACGCCCTGATAATCAGGGTATGATGCGGGCGTCAGTGGCTTTTCTGGCCGCTGAGCAAGCCTATGACAACCTCTCATCCGCCGAGCAAAAACAAGTGCTCAAGGATAAAGTAGCGGGGGCGGGTTGGGAAACCGAGCGGATCGTCAACGCCTTGGATGAGGTCTCCGAGGTTTATTTTGATAAGGTGGGGCAGATTAAAGCCCCCCGCTGGTTCGAAGGCCGCGTGGCCATGATTGGGGATGCCGCCTACTGCCCCACGCCCCTGACGGGAAAAGGCACGAGCCTGGCCATGGTAGGGGCGTACCTGCTAGCTGGTGAGCTGGCCACCCACCAGGACTATCAGGCGGCCTTTGTTAGCTATGAGAAGCGCATGCGTCCCTACGTGGAGGAAGTTCAGAAACTGCCGCCCGGCGTACCCTGGTTAGTGTATCCCCGAACGCAGTTGGGCGTCTCGCTGCTCAACACCGTAGCGAGTATTGTCGCCGGCAAGCCCGTTCAGAAGGTGTTTGGCCTGTTCACATCGGCTAAATCTGAGAAAGAAAGTCAGAACGATGGGATTATACTGCCTGACTACCGGGAGTCGTCTACGTTAATCTAAACTCCTGATTACTATAGAATCTATAGAAAGGCTCGGTCTAAAAGATCGGGCCTTTCTATGGAGGCAAATGGCTATTTTGGTGAATCTTGGACTGGCTACATTAAACTGGACACTATGTCAAGATCGCTTAGTAGCCTGTTCAATAAAATGTAGCCATTCCACCCTTCGACATCTCCACGATGAACCCAGCGTCTATTCCTTTCGCCTTTATTGCGCCTGTTTGACCCATTTTCGCTTGTTCCAAACCCGGGAAAAAGCTCCTTCCCCGGTAAAGCGCCAGAACCTGGGTTCCCGCACCTTCTCTTCGGGAAGCATCACCGTCCAGCACTCGCCAGCGGGTAAGTGAATTAATTCGTGAATGCAGTCCGCTTCAACCACGTGCGTGGTACCGGGTCCGCGAAACACATCGGTATACTGCCAATCCCCTTTTTCATTGATTTGATAAATCCGCTCCGTATAGCCCCCTTTCAAAATATGGGTCGTGAAGCGGAAGGGGTGACAATGAGGTCCACCCTTGTCGGGGTCGGTAAAGTGATGCACCACCATGTGAAAGGGGGTGTGCTTGCCCTTAAAATCAAACAGGTGTTTGGTAAACTCCCTATTCATTTTTTCTTTTCTGTACTTCATGCCTAAATGACCCGGTGCGGGCAGGTTTGTTGATTCAAGTAGGGAACGGTAAAAATAGGTTTACAAGGACTGTGCATTTCTGGGCGGTATTGGACGCTGGGCACCTTTACACATGTGGATACAACGGGTAGCGGTATTCATTGAATCAATACCCTATTGGAACCAGCTCATGGTTATGGCATCGAGCTACAACCACCTGTATTGTTCATTGTGCATTGACAGCAAAGGATTCATTAAAGTAGGGATTTAGTGGATCATTCGTATGAACAACGCGCCAACTTAATCCATTCCCTACGAGTTGACACAACCCATGTACTGAATAGAACATCCCTAATTTTTCGCCGGATTGTATCAGCCCCTTAGTTCAAATAAAAAGAACAGTAACTGGCTGATTAACAGTCATATAAGTCGTAATTACGCGCTGTTTTGGGGAATGCCCGGCATGGACGGCTTTGAAACCTGTCGTCGGTTGCGGGCCTTAGCCTGGGGTAAGAGCGGGGTGATTGTCGCGCTGTCGGGTTACGGTCAGGAAGCCGATAAACAGCAAAGCCGAGCGTCGGGTTTTGATGGGCATTTGGTGAAGCCGCTTAATTTAGACGCCCTCACCGACTTACTGGCTAGCTTGCTGAAAACGAACGCATCGAGTCAGTAACTACCTGTTTACTTCATCGGATGAAACTCGGATGAGTGAGCCGAAAGGAATCGGATGGTATTGCTGCTCAACGAGCCGATTCCATTAATTTTAGATAGGCCTCTTATTTTTCTACTAACTCAATGGCTGCCAAAATTTTTCCAGTACACTATTGCATGCAATACCAGATAGCTACCGAGAACCTTTGGAGGGCTTCATTGAGGATCAGGCAATCCAGCCACTACCCCTAGACCTTATACATAAGGTGAGGCCCACTTCCGGCTACCATTCGTTCGCTCCTGGGTTTCGAGCTCGCTCAAGGCTAGCCCAATATACTTGTTGCCTTCACGATACAAAAGTCGATGCTCTTCCAACCATGTCAACAGCGTAGTTAACTCCTCCGCTCCAAGGGTAGAAAACTCTTGTTCTACCTGCTGAAACGTGATGATCCCTTTTTGACAGAACATATAAAGTTGGGCTATCTTCGGTTCAAATGTATAGGTCTCTGAGGTTTGGTCATAGCGGGTGTCTTTAAAGGCGATGGATCCATCTTTTTGTAGGGTATAGGTTAGGGAAACGGGGTAGTCCTGATGAATTTTTTTCCAATGACTTATTTGGACGTGGAGCATATTGTACAAATGTTGAAGTCTGGCACTGAAGCGGTAGGGACGACGAAAATAATAGCAATACTCGTTTAAGGCAAAGCCATGCTTCTTGCGAAAGGCAGACGAGAAGATCAGCTCATACTTTTTATCATAAACGAGTCGTTTACCCGGATAAAAGCGCTCAGGGTCCATATGCAGCGGGGCGAAGCGGGTAATGGCAACGGAGGTTATACTAACGGGAGGGATAAGGTGATACAGTTTAGGAATTAAAATCAGCATTTGTTCATAATCCAGGGGGTCGTCATCCGGAAACCCATAAAGGAGATTATAATGAACATCAATACCATAGCGAGCCCCCAATAACAGGGTAAAAATATTTTGAATCGCTTTAACCCCTTTATCCATTCGTTTGAGCACGGCGGATGAAAACGATTCGATGCCGGGTTGAATCTCGCGAAAGCCAGCCTGGCTTAGAGCGCTCATTTGCGACTCCGTCATGTTGGCTTTTACTTCACAACTTAATTGGTAGGACCGATCCGGTAAGGCAGGAAGCAGCGTTTTAAAGTACTGATGAGGTAAAATGTAGTCCGTAATTCTAAATGAATTTTTTTGATATTTTTTCTGTAAATCAGCCATCATCATCAGCGTTTGCTCCACGGGTTTAGATCGATATTTCATAGACAAATCGTCTATACCACAGAACACACAGTGCCGCACTTCACCCCACCAGCATCCCCTTGATGTCTCAATGGGTAATGTAGACCAGTTAATGGCTACTTTATGAGTCATTTCCAGGTACCGTAGATCATCCTCAAAATCAGAATAGGTTGGTGATGGACTTTGCGCTAGATTAATCCAGCCGGGGGCCTGCCTGGTTTGGCAGACCTCCTCAGAAAAGTGTTCCCTTCGATATAATAAGCCAGGGATGGTGCTTAAGTCCAGTTGACCCACCGATGCCTGGGCTAACGAAGCAATAATGGGTTCGCCCTCTCCGGGCGCTATGACGTCGATAAACGGAAACGATTTAATAATTAATTGACCCGTTTCGCCTTGCAGAGCATATCCTCCCATCACCACCAGGATATCGGGGTAGAGTTGCTTTATTCGTTTAGCGAAGGCGACTGAGGCAATCGTCTGGTCAAAAAGGCAGGTAAAACCCACCATTGTCGGTTTTGTGAGCCGAATTTGTTCTAAACAATCGTCCAGATACCCCGGAATAATTGTATTGCGTATAAATAATAATGACCTCTGTAATTCATCCGCGCTGGTAAAGTTGGATGCTTTAATGAGCGGTTCTTCCAAAAGTGATTCAACAATGGTCGTTAACTGGGTGAGTTGCCGGGCTGAGGGTTGAGGTTCAAAGATGCCCGTAAAAAGAAAGTCGTTTAACGCATAGCTGTTGGCCAGGGCCAAGTAAGTGCTAGCTTTCAGGTACTTAAGTAAAAGCAGGTTCGCGTGCCAGACGCGAACCTGAATCTGCTTCTGTTCCAGTTGGGTTTTGAGAATCGATAAGCCTAAGGAGGGTTCCACCAAAGACGTCCAGGGCATACTAATTAACAAAACATTGGGTGAATTCATGACCCTATAGTTTAAACGTACCAGATTTGTCAATGATAATGTCTTCTAAATCGATTCGTTCGCGGGTCCACAAAACAATGACAATAACGACCACGACAGCGACTGCCACTGGGTTCATCACTTCTCCACCACCCGTATTGATTGCCCCCCGTCCTATGAAACGCTTCGGATCAATGTCAACCAGTACCCGTTGAGCATCATCGGATAAGTTAACGCCTAATTTCTTACTCGTTTTTACGGGGTTAGCCAGCCAATCTTTAATGAATCGCCCATCTGTAATGACTTTGTTGTAATAATTTACAATTTCTTCAGTCACCGCAGCATCCACGGGTTTATCTGATTTATCCTGCATGTTTTTGAGGGCTTCCAGCCGTTGGAAGACCCCTTTGTTCATCCGAAGATTTGCTTTTTTTGCGGCCGCCATCGGGTCGTTCAGAAAATCAGCTATTGACGTATGGCTTTGGCTGGCACGAGCTAGAAATTGGGCGGTTTCCTTGTTGATTGTTGGAGTAACAGTAGCCATGATTGACAGAGTTTAAGGTTAAGTAAACCTACAATCAATCCTCAAGAAATCAACTAGTTGAGTGGTAGTTTTGAGTAAACGGTTACCTTGTTATGGGCTGGCCACAGCGGCTGGGTATGTGCCTGCCGATAAGGCTATTTTCTATACCTGAGCAAAGCTATTTTCAGGACTGATTAGTCTAAAATCAACCGGATGTTTATATAAACGGTGGTCACGTAGGAGGGAGGAAGCTTTTGTTGTTTCCAGTTGATTGTATTTGTTGTTCGGGGTATAAGCTAAGACAGCAGCCAATGACTACAGCTCGGCTAACGCCTAAAAAAGCCAGCTCTTACCAGGGCAGGCTTTTTAAAATCTAATTTTATTTAGTTGATCTTAAGGCTCATTCACATACTCCAATAAATCGCCTGGCTGACAATCCAATACATTACAAATAACCGCAAGTGTGCTAAATCGTATGGCTTTCGCTTTTCCGGTTTTGAGTATTGACAGATTGGCCAGGGTGAGGTCCACTTTTTCCGAAAGCTCATTCAATGACATTTTACGCTTGGCCATCATCACATCTAGGTTTACAATAATTGGCATAGCTTATACAGTTAATTCATTTTCTGTTTGGATTTCTACACCTCGTTTAAAAACCTGCGAGATAATGAACACCAGGCCAGCCATAAATAAGAAATCGTCTGTAGACACACTGTCAAAAACTTCTCCGGTTCGTTTCAATAACCAGGATGTGTAGGCACGGCTCAACAGGCCAACAACCCAGGCTCCCAGTAAAACATAACTAATCTGTTCAAGGGTTTGTGCTACGTCCATTTTAAATGGATTTGCCAGAGTAATTTTTGATAGGATTTTGGTCACCAGATAAAAGACGTGTGCTTTCATCATCAAGATAGCCACTATGAAGGAGACAAGCGAGACATAGTAAGCCAGGTTTACTTGCCGGAGACTGTCCAGATCCAGCCCCTTGTAGATATTCTTTGCTGCCTCGGGATTTACAAAGCTTACGCCAAAAGAAATCAGAATGGCCCCCGTTTTTATACAGAGCCCGATGTAGGCTATCCAAGTGATGATTTGCATTACACTCAGAACCTGTCTGGTATTGGTTGGTTTGCTTTTCATTTTATTGAATTTAGATATAATTTAATCAAATATAGATAATTATTTATTCATAAACGATAAATGATTCTAATTTGGCCAAATCAATATGAAACCCCTGATAGAATGATAAGCCCGAGCTCTACCGTACCCAAACTAGTGAGTGGCGGCTCTATGTCGACCTAATTTGCGTTTCAGCCAAGGATAGACCTGATACGCGACTTCGGTAGACAGCAAGCCAATACCCGCCCCAACCAGTACATCCGATATCCAGTGTTTGTCATTGGTCATCCGTAAGATGCCGGTCGACGTGGCCATCGCGTACCCACCGATGGGAATCCAGGGACTAACTCCACTAAACTCCCGATCCAGCAAACTCGCTCCGGTAAAGGCATTGGCGGTATGGCCTGATGGAAAGGAGAGGTAATTGGAACCATCCGGCCTGAGTTCATTCGTGTTATGTTTCAGCACCAGCACCGCGGCTGTGCTGATCCCGTAAGCGAGCAGGCCAATAAACGTCCTGTCGAGGGGTTGCGACCGACCTTTCACACCCGCCAGACTCAAGCCGGCCCAAGCAACAGCTGGCCCATATTGTAGGTAATCGTCCGCATGGGTACGGAAGTGGATTTTGTCCTGAATCTCGCTCCGTATATAAAAACGGTCGAAATGGCTGTTTGGATAGTCTGGTAATAAGGCTAACCCAACGGGTATCAATACCACTGGAGCAACCCATCGGAACATTGTAGGACGAGTGGAAATACTGTCCCAGGATGCCCGCTGGGAAAAAGTATTTGGTGGTTGCCCAACGGCAGTGAGTAGCGGAAAAAGAAAAAGCCAGCTGCCCAGCAGCCAGGAACCAAGTTGCCTGTTTCGTTTCATCAGTTGATCATTCATCACGTTTCTTACAGACCCAACAGAACCAGTACGTGAGCGGTGTAAGGAGGATGGGTTAGGTACAATAACATCTTGAAAGAGGAAAGGCAGCGTAAAGGAACGGTGAAAACCTAAAGAGAATCTGTAGTTGGTCAGGGAAGTTATCGAACAGATACAAAAGCACCCAACTTCAAAATGTATTCAGTATTGGGTTAGTACTTTGGGAAATGAGTCAACGGCGTGACCATGAGAATTTTGCTGATTGAAGATGAATCCTCGCTACTGGTTGCCATGATAGGTAAGAAAACCTATGAGGTTGAGGTAAGGGGTAAAGGCCTAATTTTTGACGAAAAAGGCCAGTTTATTAAGTAAATCAAGTTGTATTCAACCCGCTCATAAGGGCATCCACCGGGGTATTACTGGTATTCAGTCTGTTTATTTTCTATTCATCAGGGGCCAGTGGCAAGTTTGTACTATTTGGCAACATTCATTTTTTTACGGTATGTGGTTTAAAACTACGGGACTTCTTTTTTTATTGACTACAGGTATCACTCTGGCACAGATACCAGTTGGAACTCCCATGCTCCCGGCTCCGGCTCAATCCAGTCATCCACTATCTACCTCAACGGGAGAAATTGTCCCGAAAGGCAACGCAAAAATTTCGGGATATGTTGTTGACTCCACCTTGACTAAAGCGGTTGAATATGCCAATGTCGCGGTCTACAATACAGCTACTGATAAACTGGTTGATGGCACCGTAGCAGACGATAAGGGTAAATTCACCCTCACCAAATTAGCGCCCGGCACCTACAAACTCTTGGTTTCTTTTCTGGGCTACAACGCTAAACCAATTGACAACGTTGTACTTGCTAAAGGTCAGGCCAAAGACCTGGGGGTTATCAGGCTTAGTGCCAGTACCCGTACGCTCAATGAAGTGACCGTAGCCGGAACGAAAGCCCTGGTGGAAGATAAAGTTGACCGGTTGGTCTATAATGCCGACGTGGATTTGGCCGCCAAAGGTGGTGATGCGACCGATATTCTCAAAAAGGTACCCATGCTGTCGGTGGATTTGGCGGGTAATGTATCCTTACAGGGCAGCTCCAACGTGCGAGTGTTAATCAACAATAAACCTTCATCGATTTTGGCGGGTAATCTGGCCGATGCCCTTCGACAGATTCCTGCTGATTTAATTAAAACGGTAGAGGTGATTACCAGCCCATCGGCAAAATATGATGCGGAAGGTTCGGGCGGTATAATCAACATCATCACCAAGAAAAATACCTTGCAGGGACTACACCTCGATGTGGATGGGGGTGTGGGTAACCGGACCTCAACCCTGGGCGTGAATGGTAGTTTCCGGAAGGGTAAACTGGGGGTAAACCTGAACGGCAATGGTCGGGGCGTATATAATAAATCGGGTTCAGATTTAAATCAAACGACTTTTCTGGGCGAATCCATTGCCCCCGTTCGGACGAGTCAGCATTCGGATGGATTCGATAAAGGATTATTTGGGCAATATGCGCTGGGACTGGATTATGACATCGCGAAAAATCAGTCGCTCACCGGCGGTATACGTTTTGGGGTACGCAATTTAAGTCGGGACCAACATCTGGCCACCAGCTTATTGACTGGAAATGTCGTGAAAGCGCCCTTGAGACGGGATGTAAACAGCCAGGATTTGTCTAATTCAGTCGATATGAACGTCGATTACCTGCACACCTATCCGGGCACGGGCGACGGACCCCGGCGGGAATTAAGCATTTCCACCCAATACAGCCAGAACCACCTGACCAATAATTTTGACGCCAATAATCTGGATACGCTGGGCATTTTGAGCACCCGGCAGCGGAACCTGAATTTCAATACCAGCCAGGAGTTCATTTTGCAGGTGGATTACCAGACGCCAATCAGCCAAACCCAACAGTTGGAGTTTGGGGCCAAGGAAACCTACCGGAAAGTAAATAGCCAGTATCAGTACTTACTGGCGGGGCCAGTCTCCGATTATGTGAATGATAGCCAGCGTCCAGATGGTTCATTGCTCTATGATCAGAATATTGGCGCGGCCTATCTATCCTATACCTTAACGACCCGTAGTAAAATATCCCTTAAAGCGGGCATGCGTTATGAATATACCGGCATTCAGGCCCAGACTGGAGGGTCCCAGACTGGAGGGTCATCAGCGGGCGGGCAGGGGCCTATTTCCATTCCGAACTATGGAAAACTGGTGCCTAGCATTAATCTTTCGAAGAAGCTTAACGAGTCAACCACCATTAAACTGGCCTACAATCGACGGATTCAGCGCCCGAACGTTCAGGATCTGAACCCCAATTTCAACGCGGCCAATCCATATAATATTTCCATTGGTAACCCGTATTTAAAACCGGAAATAACCGACCGAATTGAATTTGGGTATAGCACGTACGTCAAAAAAACGTACCTGAATCTGACACTCTATACTCGACTTAATAGGGACGATATTCAGTCGATTAGCCAACGATCCGATACGTTAATCGGCGCGGTGGTCAGCCGCCGATCAAATATTGGCAAGGAATACAACTACGGCACCAACCTGTTTGCGACAATCAATATTACACCCCGCTGGAGCATCAATACGAATCTTGACATCATGTACCGATACATCAGCGGAGTAACACTGGATGTATCGGGATTATCCATCCCACTCAGTAACACAGGTGTTCGTTGGGGTGGTCGATTTGACACGCAGATTCAGTTTGACAAAGGCTGGGCAATTCAGGCCAACCTGGGCTACCGGGGTAAGGACATCGCGCTACAAGGATATCGGATAGGATTTGCTCAGTACTCGTTGGGAGCCCGCAAATCGTTTACCAACAAACGGGGTAGTCTGGGTGTCGCAGCCGAGAATTTCCTCTCCAATGGCATGGGGTTTACCTCGGTGCTGAACTCGGCCCAGTTCAATCAGGATTTCCGCCAGTATATATACAACTCCAGTATCCGCCTGACATTCAGTTATAAAATTGGTAACCTGAATGGAGCCAAAGTAAAGAAAAGCAAATCTGCGGGTGGTGACGAAGAGAACTAAACAGAGCGTCAACTCCGCCAAAACAAAACCCAGCCTGATCAGGCTGGGTTTTGTTTTGACATTATCATACTTATTCTTCTACTTCTTCTTAAGTATTTTTCCTTCCGGATAAATCTGAATAGCCTGCTTCATCCTTTTCCACTTCAAAAAACATAGGCGTATTCGGCTTTTCTGCCTTTTCACTCTCGCCATTTGTTGTGTAACTGTGCCCTAAGTGATGAATTTTTAGTCGTTATTGGTTGAATGGTGCTGTTGGGTAAGGTTAGTCTACAATCAGTTGGAGGCTTTCTTAAACGATTACTTTTAATTGTCCGGACTAACACAGATCATTCATGGACAGGAGGTTAAGAAGTCCAGAAAAATTTATTCGACGGAAATAGCATGGGGTAGCCAGCAGGACCATCGAATTTTAGTAAAATTGACAAATCTTACTAAAATTGCACGAATTCACATCTCTACTGTGAAAATAATAAGCTTCACTCGCCAAATAAGAAATGAAATACACATTTTCTTTACTTCTATTTTTTTTGCAGGGAAGCTGTTTATGGGCGCAGAACAAAGCCTCTTTTACCGTTCAGACCAATAAATCAACAGCAGCCGTTGCCTCTACGATGTGGGGAATATTTTTTGAGGACATCAATTTGGGTGCCGACGGAGGGTTATATGCTGAATTAGTCAAAAACCGCTCCTTTGAATTTGATTCTCCTCTAATGGGCTGGAAGATTCATAGCACCAAAAACGTTATGTATGGCTTTTATTTCGGGTCTGCTATTCAAATTCTTAACCAGCCTGATAAAGCAGCTACCAATCCCCGCTTCATGCGGGTCACCCTTCACAATACCCCAAAAGGTGAACTTGACTTAACCAATGAAGGATTCCGGGGAATGGGCATCAAAAAAGATGTCCGTTATGATTTTTCGGTGTTGTATCGCCAGCAATCGGCGAAGGCAAAACTCCACGTAGAGTTAATTTCCGAGAAAGGCGATATCATTGGTTTGAGTGTCTTAGCGCCTGAACAAACTGATAATCAATGGCACAAAGGCGAACTTAGTTTTACGGCCAAGGAAACCGATCCCAAAGCTAAACTGCGACTCTGGTTTGAAGGCGATGGCGTGTTGGACTTGGATATGATTTCGTTGTTTCCGTCCGACACCTGGAAAGGTCGCAAAGGTGGCTTGCGGGCGGATCTGGTTCAATTACTGGCCGACATGAAGCCTGGCTTCGTTCGCTTTCCCGGTGGCTGTATCGTAGAAGGTCGGGACCTGGCGCAACGCTATCAGTGGAAAAAGACGATTGGTCCGCTTGAGGAGCGAAAACTCATCATAAACCGGTGGAATAACGAAGTGCTGGCTCGCCCTGTGCCCGATTATTTTCAATCCTTTGGCCTGGGATTCTTTGAGTATTTTCAACTCTGTGAAGACCTTGGTGCCGAACCCTTGCCTATTCTGAATTGCGGCATGGCCTGCCAGGTCAACTCGGCCGAGTTGACGTCCCTGGAAAGTCTTGACCCCTACATACAGGATGCCCTTGACCTGATTGAATTTGCCAATGGCAATCAACAGACCAAGTGGGGAAAGCTTCGGGCCGATCTGGGGCATCCGGCTCCTTTTCAGCTAAAGATGATAGGCATAGGTAATGAAAACTTCGGGCCAACCTACATCGAACGCTTTAAACGCTTTCAGGAGGCTCTCAAAAAGCAGGACCCCACCATCAAACTGGTTGGCAGTACAGGCTTGCTTTCGGCTGGTGAGATGTTCGATCCAACGAATTCGGACTTACGCAAACTGAATGTGGAAATTGTAGACGAGCACAACTACAGCGATCCGAAATGGTTTTTGCAGAATGCGAAGCGCTACGACACCTACGATCGAAGCTCGAAGACAAAGGTGTTTGTAGGAGAATATGCAGCGCAAAGTGTGGGTATGACTAATCTCAATAACAAAAACAACTGGCGGACGGCTCTTGCTGAAGCAGCCTATATGACTGGTCTTGAGCGCAACGCCGATATTGTGCAGTTAGCTTCGTATGCTCCCCTTTTAGCCCATGTCGATGGCTGGCAGTGGAAGCCCGATTTGATCTGGTTCGATAACCTGAGTGTAATGCCCACGCCCAATTATTATGTGCAAAAACTTTATGCGGCAAACAAAGGGACGGTAGTCGTTCCCATGCTATATAAAGATAAGTTACCGGCCACCGGTCAGGATAGTCTGTATGCTTCGGCTACCATCGACAAAGCCACCAACGAAGTAATACTGAAAGTGGTAAATACATTAGGTAAAACCCAATCCATAGAAATAACCCTCGAAGGCGTAAAAAAAATAGGCCCAAAGGCCCATGTGCTGACATTGCAACATGCTAACCTGGAAGCTGAGAACACGTTTTTATCGCCTGCGATCGTAGCCCCTGTGGAAATGACACTTAACACGAAAGGCAAAGCCATTCTAACCGAGTTGAAGCCTTATTCCTTATCCGTCATTCGGGTTAAACTAGCCAACTAGCCAAAACAAACCGTCCGTTTAACTGAACGGCGACCGGATAGTGAACAGTTCTCCGGCTAGCTGGCCTGCCATCACAACCAACTCCTATAACGTTCAAAAGATTAGCTCCCACAGGTCATGGCCGATGAATATTCCTCCTTTGATCAATCCTTCAAGGACCACTTGTTTGATACCCTCATCGAACGCTCACCCCTGGCAATGGCCCTATTTTATGGGCCTCAATTTGTCATTACGCTGGCCAATAAAAGTGTGTTAGCCTACTGGGGGCGGACTTATGAACAGGTCATTAATAAACCCCTGTTTGAGGCCTTACCCAAGGCCAGTGGGCAGGACTACCAAGAGTTGCTCAATAGGGTTTATACAACTGGCGAACGAGTGGTTTCCAAAGAATTGGTGGTGAATTTGGAACGCAATGGCCAACTGGAGCAGGCCTATATCAACTTTGTTTACGAGCCTTTTTATGGAGTATCTGGGACCATTACGGGTGTGACAGTGGTTTGTACCGAAGTGACCCAGCAGGTACTAGATAGGAAGGCGCTGGAAGAGAGTGAGCGCCAGTTCCGAAGTTTGATTGAAGAAGCTCCTGTTGCAACCTGCCTGTTTGTGGGTCAGGACCTGGTGATCGAAGTGGTTAATCAGGTCATGCTTGGCTATTGGGGACGGGATAAAAGTATACTCGGCAAACCACTGGTCGAGGCATTCCCTAAGTTAAAGGGGCAACCTCATCTTCAAATTCTTGACGAGGTTTTTAGGACAGGAATAACGTATGAGGCCCGTCAGGTCCGGGCTGATCTGAAAATAAGTGGCAAACTGACGACCTTTTATTTTAACCTTATCTATAAGTCATTGTGTGATGCGGCTGGTGAGGTGTACGGTATTATGGCTATGTCCGTAGACGTGACTGAGCAGGTACTGGCCCGCCAGCAGTTGGAGGAAAAGGAACACTTTGCCCAAACCGTCTTTTATAATTCACCCGTCGCCAAACTGGTGTACGTCGGTCCGGATATGATCCTGCGGGAAGCCAATGAAAAGATGCTCGATATCTTTGGCCGGGATGCTTCCATTCTGGGTAAGCCCTTGCTGGACGCTATTCCCGAATTGACGCAGACCCCCTTTGTTGAACAATATCGCCAAGTTCTGGCTACCGGTGAGATACACGAGGAAGTGGCGCAGCGCATTGAGCTAGTGAAGAACGGCGAAATTTACTGGGGCTATTATGATTATACATACAAGCCCTTACTGGATGCCTCGGGCCATCTGTATGGGGTTATCTGCACAATGATTGAAGTCACCCGGCAGGTAGTCGCTCAACAAAAGGTGGAAGAAGCGGAAGCAGGTCTGCGCGGGGCGGTAGAGATGGCTCAATTAGGTACCTGGAGCATCGATGTGGCTACGGGCGGGCTCACTTATTCGAATCGGCTGATCGACTGGTTCGGCTACGATCCGGGAGCCCAGGACTATAATCAGGTGATTCCCATCCTATCGGCAGCCGATCAGGAGCGGGTTGCAGTCGCTGTGGCCCGGGCCTTGAATCCGGAATCAGACGGGATTTACGATGAGATCTACACCGTCATTCATCCTCAGACGGGCCAGAAACGCATTCTGCATGCACACGGGAAGACCGTCTTTGATGCGACAGGCAAGGCTATCCGGCTGAATGGCACCGCTCAGGATATTACTCTCCAGCAGGAACTTCAACTGGCGCTGGAATCCCAGGTTCGGGCGCGTACCGAAGAATTGGAAGCTGCCAATGAAGAGTTAGCGGCCAGTAACGAAGAATACGCCACCCTCAACGAAGAACTGGAAGAAGCCAACCAACTCTTGATCCGATCCAACGATAATCTCCAGCAGTTCGCCTATGTGGCCTCCCAC
>CAXVWN010000140.1:0-8188 GCA_964263725.1 Spirosoma sp. | reverse complement strand
GCCTGTCGGATACGCTCCTGACGGGCACGTATCGCCTGCGCGCCTATACCGATGAAGATGATGCCCAGCGACGGCCTGCTTTCGAGCGGTCTGTGGCGATCCATAATCTGTTTCGGAACGATTTGTCAATCCATAATGATTCTGTTGCTCAACCCCTAGATGTTCAGATTTTGCCGGAAGGCGGTCGCTGGATTGTGGGATTGCCCGCGCGTCTGGGCGTAAAGATTGTCCAGCCCGATGGCCATGGCTTGTCCAGTACAGGACGTATTGTCGACGAGCATGGCACTGAAGTTGTTCGGTTTAAGACCAATCAGCAGGGGATGACCAGCGTATCGATGGTGCCAAGGGCGCAGCGGACGTATTACGCCGACGTAACGTATAACAACCTGCCACAACACGTTCCATTGCCCAAACCCGAAACGGAAGGGCTGTTACTTTCCGCCGATGCCATCAGCGATACAAGCCGTTTGGGATTGACTATACTGAGCGCTAAACGGGCCGTTATCGATTCCGTGTATGTGCTGATTCAACAACACGGCCGGGTGGTTGATGGGCGAAAAATTCTCCTGCAACATGGAGTGGCGAAGATAAGCTTGCCCATGATGAGCTGGTTGCCGGGCCTGGCGCAAATCAACCTGTATGATGCCATGGCCAGGCCTCAAGCCGAGCGATTAGTTTTTGTGCCCGAATTCTTGGCGCCGGTGCGTGTGGTGTTAAGCGTCAACAAAACCCGGTATCAGCCCCGCGAACAGGTTAGCCTGAGCGTGAGTCTGACCGATAACGGAGTACCGGCGGTAGCCACTTTATCGGCGTCGATCACCGATGCGGGCCAAGTGCCTGATGATACCACCGAGGCTATGTTGCCAGCCCACTTGTTGCTGACGGGAGAGCTTCGGGGACGTATCGAAAACCCCAATGGTTACGTAGCCAATCAAGTTATCGAAACCCGTCGAGCGTTGGACGACCTGCTGTTGACGCAGGGCTGGCGACGGGTCAGTGGCACGTCCGAAACGGAACCGCTCGGTGGAATATCGCTCAGGGGCCGCATTTTGACGGCGAAAAACCAACCCATACCTGGCGCGCAGCTTATCGTGGCGTCGACAGTCGGGCAATCATTCGTAAAATCGGCGGGTGCCGACGAACAGGGGCGCTTTCGGCTGGGGGGGATGGCCATTGCCGATACGGTACGGTTACTGACGCAAATCACTGATCGTCAGTCAAGAAAGCTGTCTGTCAAAGAAGCCTTTCTGGTTCAGGAAGGGGTCGGCAACCGGTGGAAATTGAGTAAACTACCGGTTGTGCCAAACGGCTCGACGTGGCGGGCTCAGTTGGAAGCGGCTCGCATTCGGCAGGAAGCAAACGCCGATTTTTACCGCGATAAAACGGCGAAAGTGTTGAACGAAGTGACAGTTCGAGCGCGGAAAGACGAGGATAGACCCGAGGACATTCAACAGCGTAGTTTGCACCATATGGCCGATGCCGTTCTGGTGTTCGATGAGAAATCGCCCGCTTACTCAAATCTGTACGAAATGATGCAGGGGCGATTGGCGGGCGTGACGGTTTCACGAAGTATCGCAGGGCCAGGCGGTGTAAAAAAGGGTGATTATCAGGTATCTATACGCGGAGTGAGTAGTTTTAAAAGTGGCACACAGCCCCTGTATCTGATGGATGGCGTGACCGTTCAGGACCCTGATGGAAACGCGTTGATGACCTTCAATCCAAGAGATATTGAGCGTGTCGAAGTGCTGAAAAATGCGGCTACGACGGGTATATACGGGGCTCGGGGAGCGAACGGTGTCATTGCTTTTTACTCAAAAAGGGCACGGTCCATCCACGGAAGCACGAAACCCCAGGAGGGTATGACGCCAATTCAATTCATTGGTTATCCGTCGGTGCAGCGCGAATTTTATGTGCCCCGCTATGATGCGGAGGTAACCGCCAGCGCCATTTCTGGCCCTGTCGATAACCGGGATGTTCTATACTGGAAACCACTCCTGCAGACGGACCGTCAGGGGCACAGCCAGCTCCGTTTTCCGCTATCAGACGTCGTTCGAACGTTGCGCGTGGTGATACAAGGCGTTACCGCCGATGGTCGTCCGGTGCTGGGCGTTCAGTTCATCCGGGTTCAATAATGCAGTGATTTATTTTCTCCAGATGGGCGTAGACTCACCTCTATAATTTATTCAAAGACGTTTCTACGTTCAGTTTTCTGATCAATCTGATGGTATAAAGGTAAGACGTCGATCGAACTCGGGAAAAGTACAGAACCGAAGGATGGTGAATCATTAAACGCCCTATTTTAGACGCAGATGCGTTAAAATTCCTTCGTCTCATATGGGAGCCTTCCGGGAGAAGTTAAACAACTGTTCGAAAAAATAGACAAATTACTGCTTTTTAAAACGGACACAGCGATGACAAAAATCTTAATTCTCCTGCTGACGGCGATGGCTTGTGGGATGACCAATTCTTTTGGCCCACTACGCAAAGCTCAACCTGGAGAACCTCTCAAGCCCAAAATAGCTTTTACCTTTGATGACGGGTCAATCGATGATTTTGGTGCGTACAAATTGGAAACGTGGAATCAACGGTTGCTGGACCAGTTGAAAAAAAATAAAGTCAAGGCCATTTTGTTTTCTGCGGGCGCTAATAAGTCTAGCCCAAAAGGAAAGTACGTGCTAAGCTCCTGGAATAATGCGGGGCATTTAATCGCCAATCATAGCTTCTCGCATGTAAACTTTAGCAGTGAAAACACTAGTTTAGAAGCCTTCAAGCTTGAACTATCCAAAAATGACCGCATCATCAAGCCGTATTCGAATTACGCCCCTTATTTTCGGTTCCCTTATCTGAAAGAAGGCGACACGAAAGAAAAAGTTGAGGGGTTTAGAGCCTTTATGAAGCAGAAAGGGTATAAAAATGGCTATGTTACGATTGATGCTTCCGATTGGTACATTGACGCTCGCTTGGTCAAGCGGCTTGAAGAGAACCCCAAAGCTGATCTTTCCGGCTTTAAAAACTACTATAAAAACCACTTATTCAACCGCGCGCGCTACTATGATTCCTTAGCCTATCAGCTAACCAACCGGCGCATCAATCACGTACTGCTGCTGCATCATAATTTAGCAGCCGCCCTTTTCCTCGACGACTTAATAACCTATTTTAAAAACAAAGGGTGGGACGTTATTGACGCCGATCAAGCGTATAAGGATATCATTTATGATGAAGTACCCACCCCTATTCCAGCCGGCGAAAGTTTAATCTGGGCTCTAGCCAAACAATCAGGCCGGTTTGACAAGGGGCTGCGTTACCCCGCCGAGGACGGCGAGTATGAAAAACCGATGATGGACAAGTTAGGGCTTTGACCTAAAACGCCCAATTTATGGAGCACAAAACAGGCGTTTCATCGCCACACTAGTTTCCAACCCTTTTCAGCCACTCAGCGTCTTGTTATAAAAAAGGAAATTATGCACGCCTATTTAGCGCTGATTAGTATGACCGCGATGTTGGTAAGCTGTCATAAAGATGAAGTACCGACTACGGCCCCAAGCTGCTATACGAACGTAACGGTGAGTCGGTCGAATCGGATAATTGATGCGGCTGTCACCGTTCAAGCTTCGGGGGGGCTGGCTACTGGCTTCCAGCTCATGGCCAGTAACGGAGTCTTCTTGAGCGCCTGTAATCTGCCCAATGAGTTTAAACGCAACGGCCTAGCCATCTACGTTAGCGGCTACTCGCTTATTTGGCCCGAACTAGAGCTGATGAATCTAACTCCAATTCCTTTCGAGGTTACCGGAGCCAAATTGAGATAGCCGTAAGTGTTTATTACTATACATGCAATCTCTTTAGTTCTTCTAAAAGAGGGTTATGTGAGCATGAGTTAATGTGCGATTACAAACTCATTTTGACTAGGACTTGATATTCGCTAGTTCACTAAGGGCTCATTCTTCACCCGTTTACTTTAGCAGTGCCGCCAAGTCATCCTTGCCTTTTATGGCTGACAGCCACGTGATAGCCCCTGACTTATAAACCCCCTTTTGATCGATGAAGGCATACCCTGGATAACCACTGAACGAGAACAACTGTCCCAGTTTCGCATCCAGTGCTTCATCAATGAAAACGTGAATACCAGGCAGCTCTAGCTCAGCTATTTTTCGTTTCCACCTGCCTTCGTCCGATCCCTGGGCCGTACAGACGTAGACAAACACTATTGGCAGCTCTTTGGCATCCTGCTGCAATTTTTTACTATGCGGCATTTCTTGTAAGCAGGGTATACACCAGGTAGCCCACCGGTCAAGGACGATGGCCTTCCCGACGAAACTCTGCTTGAGCTTGGCTAAAAAATCGGCTCCGCTCATGCTCGAGAGCTTGTACAGCGTGGCCCCAAAATCCGTTTGCTGTAAGGGGCTGCCGAAACCGGCTGCGGTGGGTGAATTTCCCGAAGTGGCCAATGCCCTGTTCACCGAGGCTACCTGCTCAACAGAACGAGCGTACTCTTTCTGGGCTATCACCTTACACCAGCCAGTGGAAATACTGGGCAAAATCTGTTCCAGGGCCGCTTTCTGTTCGGCAATATCCTTACTGTCATTCAACTGCAACTTCATGATGTCGGCCTTTGCCGGGGAGTAGAGACTATCCAGCAAACGAATACCTTGGGCAATCCTCCGATTCTGATACATTTTCCCCATTCTTGGCTCCAACTGTTTGGTCCACTGGGCATGATGGGCAGGAGCGGGCGAAAGCGTTTCGGTAGTCCGCAAGGAATCAAGGACGATCTTTTCCTCCTCTGTAAGATCAGACAAGCGAGCCACGTCCTGCCACCTGACCCTGGCTCGATTGGCGGTAAGATGGCGAAAATAATAGCCCAGATATAGGTAAAAGAGCATACTGCTATTGGATCGTAGGTAGGTCTTGTGCGCCTTGATCTGATCGAAAAGAGCCGGTTCCATCAGATGCCCCCTGTAGTAAAGACAAACCTGGCTATAAAACTCGGACAGGCGCTCATTCTCCAGTAGCCAGCCGTAGGGAGACGGATGAGCCGCTACAAACTCAGCCTGAATCGTTTTCAGGGAGTCGGCAATAGGGGTGAGGGCGGCCAGCAATTCGTTAGCCACTGGGTGTTGGGAGGGGCGAACCTGCTGCACGCGAGCAGAAAGGGCCAGTCGTTCCGCTCGTTTGAAGAGGATAGACTCATTCATATACTCGTTTAGTGGCCCATCTTCGCCTAGATACCGAACGCCGTCTGCCTTAAACGCAAGCTCCTTTCCGGCGGCTTTTAGTTTGGGGACGTCTAATTCGACATGTAGCTGTTTATTGGCGTAGAGACCGGTATAAAACAACTCGCCGAAATGTACCCATATCTGCTGGTAAGGCAGCGGATAGTCCAATTCCAATTGAAAGCTTCCGTCCGCGGCCAGGTGAGCGATTTTTTTTTGTTGTCCTGCCAAGGTAACGAGCGTATAGGTGATGGTGGTTTCCCTTATTTCCTGTGGGCTTATGTGGAGGAGTTTACCGGTGATTTGGGGTATTGTGCGTTGGGCAAACTGGGCATCAAATTGCGGGTCTTCGATAGCGACAACGCCAACTGGTTGGGAAAGGCCAGCGCCAATGGTAGTGAGTAAAAACCAAATTGTGATAGAGGCTTTCATGGCTTATGTATTTAGTTCGATTAATGAGCTTAGGGTTATTAAATCTAGGAAAAATTATTGCAACACTAAGTACATAATCTATCTCCTTAAACGCCCATTTTTCTAAGACAGAAATAAAGCCCTCTATTCCTAAATCTCGGATAATAGCAATAGTCTTAAATTGCCATTCGCTCCGGCCCGCGACGGCACGGTCCGCCGTTGCGGTACCGTTCGCAGTGGCGCCCCACCCCGGTCACGAATCAACCGCAACGGCCGGTACGCCGAAGTAGCAGGCCATGATGAGGTAGCCTCTTCTGCAGATCGGCTGGAACCGTCTTAGTTAGGAGTAAGACCTTTACGGAAGCTCCCCTCAAAGCAAATGGGGTAGTAGGCATTGGTTTTGATTACCAGTTCCATCCTGGCCTGTCGCTGCTGGTTCACCCCACGGCTAGTTCTTGTTTTATAAGCCAACGAACGACCCCGCACTACCAATTTAGTTAGTATGGAATATCCCTCGATTGAGCGGGTCAATGGGGGTAAAATACCACTTAAAATGACTTCTGAGTAGTCATATCGTTTAATTAGACAACAGCTTTATTGATAGTCGTTCAAACCAGATTAAATAGTTCACTTCTAAATCACTCAATTTATGAAATCTCTATCATTCTTTGTGGGGCTATTCGGAGTATCCATTACGCTTTTATCGGCACAAAGCCGAGTATCTGTAGCACCTACGTACTGGTTTGCCTACAACCCTTATTCTTACCAGCTTGACATGACTTATAACGCAGTGCCAACTCAAATTCAGGCATCTGGCTATAATACAGTTTCCTCCCTGGGCTTGACAACTCGCTATCATTTCAGCTCCCGATGGGATCTGTCGGTGGGGACGCTCTACCAGCGAAACACCGATCATATTAAGACTCCCCAAGGCCCCTATAGTGAGTCGGCAACGTTCACCAGTAAGGGAGTGCAGGTACCCGTAGTGATGAGCTACCGGTTGAACGACCATCGTTTGTCGCCCTACTTTTCGGCAGGAGCCCTTTTTTCCAAGAGTATCACGTTTACCGGAGCCCTGGTCAAGACAGATGGGCTAATCGGGGTGGGTCTAGACTACCGGCTCCACTCCGGCTTGTCATTACTGTTTCAGCCCACGGCCAGCTATGCCATCTTCCAACCAGTCCCTGACGCTTTTCCCCGGTACGTCAACTATCGCTCCTACAGCTTGGGCATACAGACCCAATTAATTTGGCGTTTTTAATTCATACGGATCACTCTTTTTACCCCACTTCACGTTTTAGCTTATCACAATGCCACTTATATAAAAACTTTGGCGCATGCTTTTAAGAGTACTACTACAGCTTCTTTTAGTGAATCTGTTAACCATAGGATGTCGATCCAAACAGAGTCAAAATACGTTAAGTAGACCATTTCGTACGATTGACTATGTGACCGTAGGCCAACGAATGCCGCAAGTTCAAACGCCTTATATCATTGATGTTGCTAATCGATCCAAACGGCTAGTTTTTGTGGGATGTGATCATGTGCGGGATTCAACCAGCGTTCAATTTAAGGCCCTTCAATACCAGTTTACTCAATTGAAGCCACAGATTACCTTTAACGAGGGGGGAGCCGTCAACGAAAGTCACCATTACTCAAGTTTAAATAAAGCCGCCTACGAAGCGGGCGAAACAGGCTGTTTGAAGTACTTAAGTGACCAAGCCGGTATTCGATTACTTAATGGCGATACGCCTGAAAAGATTGAGTTCGCTTTGGCGCTACACAATTACCCCAGGCAAGAACTGTACTTATACTACGTTATGGAGCGAATTGTGATTCCCTTTTTAAGCATCGAAAACCAGCCGGTTCCCTTCGAGCGCTATTTTAAAGAAGGGGTTGCGTCGTTTGTTGGCCACGGTTTTCCTCTGGCCTCAAATGAGCAGTCACTGGCCTATTTCAAAGCGCTTTATGGCCAATACATGAAACGACCTTTTGTCTTGGCCTTGACGGATGAGGTAGAACAATTTGATTACCTCAATGGAGGAAACTGCCATTTCTGTGCGCTAGGTCGGCGCTCGAAGATGATCCGGGACAGTATTTTGTTAACCAAACTGGACCAAGCATTAGATCAGTATGACCGGGTTATGGTCACATTCGGTTGTGGACATGCCTTGGCAATTGAGCCGGCACTGTCCCAATTGATCAATAAGAAAAGAAATAGATAGTGGTCAATAATTGTCTAAAACGTAGACGAACCCTCTCCAACTGCTCCCAAGGTTATCAAAAACCGCTTGAAAAAGCGTTGCTGAGAGCCTCGTTTGCCCAAACTTCAACAGGCTAGTCACTTAGCGAAGTCCTCGGAGTGGGTCGAGCAGGAGTTGCGGTTTGAAGCCTTGGATGAGTTCATCAACGATCGAATTGAAACGCTCTTGCTGGATTTGGCTCATGGGGCGTGGTGGATGATGCGGCTTTGGATCTATACAAGAACGAGCAAGCCGTTTTAACTGAAGGCGAGTTAGGCCGGCCACTTTTCCAGGCCCGCAGCGATGCGTAAAGCTCGTTGCACA
>CAXVWN010000139.1:0-7993 GCA_964263725.1 Spirosoma sp. | reverse complement strand
GGGGATTTTCCTGGCACACAGAATCAATTGGCGTATTACTATTCACCTAACACAGCGAATGGCGGTGTTGGAAATGGTGAGTATTCCTTGAACCCAAAGGGAATTATTGCCGAGCCAACCTGGACAGCTACTGATAAAAGACGGACTTTTGTGAAGCAATCAGGAACGGGTGCTGCCGTGAAAAACTGGCTGGTAAAATACAAAGCACCTAGCCCTTTTACGGATTATGTACCTGTTATTCGCTATTCGGAAGTGCTGTTGAATCTGGCCGAAGCCAAAGTTCGTAGCACAAACACGGTCGATGCTCAGGCTGTTGCGCTGTTGAATGCGGTTCGTAACCGGTCAGATGCCGCAACTACGTTTACAGCTGCCAACTTTGCCGCATCAACCGATCTGGCTAGTGCTATTTTACTGGAGCGGAGAATCGAATTCCTTGGAGAAGGCTTGCGGAACAATGATTTGATGCGTCTGCTCCAAACGATTCCGGCAAAAGGAACCGTACCGGCAAAGGCTCCTTCGGAGCCAAATTATATTTGGCCAATTTCGGCGTCAGAATTGTCGCTAAATAATCTGGCTACTGATAATTAACAAATATGAGTATTGCGGGCTTTTTGCGAAAGCTTGTATTACAAAAGAGACTGTCTGTAATAAGGCAGTCTCTTTTTTTGTGGTAGATACGCCAAAACGCAGCAAAATAACACATCGGGCGTACTTGACGTTTTACTATTTACCGATATAACCACGTGTGTAATCTCCCTCAATAAAGCTATATCTTGGCCGTACGTTAATGAAACCGATCATGAATTCGCCTAAAATTCGTCTATTATTCACCCTATGTCTTAGCGGAATTTTCGCAGTCGCCCAGGCGCAGTTGCCCATTCGCGGCACGCGTTGGAAAGGCGTTATGCTGGCCCCGAATGATGTTCAGGTAACAGTTACGTTTCGCAATGACACACTGCTCATTACGCCCGAAGCCAGCAATGTACCCCTCGAAACGATGCGCTATCAGCAAGCGGGCGATACACTTCTGCTTCAGAAAATAACCGGGGAAAGCCCTTGTAGTACAGGTACAAACGGCTTATATAGACTTGTGTACATAAATAATGGCGAGGAGTTTAAACTACAATTCATAAGTGATGACTGCCTTGAACGACAAAATGCGTTTGAGTCAAAAGCGGCTTTCGTTCGCTTACGCCCTAATGTAAATCAGCCGCCCCGTAACTGGCCCTACCTTGATCCTACTGTAGATTCGGTGGCGGGTATCAGTCTTTATAGAGCGTATGATTTGTTGAAAGACAAACCATCGGTGCCGGTGATCGTGGGCGTATTGGACTCGGGCGTTGACCTGACTCATGAAGACCTGCGCGATGTGATCTGGGTAAACCCCAAAGAAATTCCCGGCAATCAGACCGACGACGATAAAAATGGCTACACCGACGATTTGAATGGGTGGAATTTTATGGGTGCCAAAGATGGAACGACCTATGAATACGACCAGCCCGAAATCACGCAAACGTATTTAGTATTGAAATCGAAATATGACAACGTGAATCAGGCAAAAATACGGCTAGCGGAGAAGCGACAGTATACTACCTACCAGATAGCTAAAAAGCAATATTTGCAGCGCTATCAACAAGATCAGCGCAAACGTGTGGCCTTTGCCGATACAGGAAGATTCTGGCAAGCAGCCGATCAAATCGCCAGCAAACTACCCGATTCAACCACATCACAAGTTGCCATTCGGCGGGTTGACCTCGGCGCCGATTCTGTAGCCATGACTGTGCGAACCCTGCTGGCCGAAACGTATCTGCCTCAATATGGTGCGTTTCGAAACTACTTAATGCTGGTTCGTCGGAATTGGTCGACTTTCCGGCAAATGACGGGCAGTGATACAGATATTGCCTACAACCCAGACTATAACGCCCGCAAAGCTGTTGGTGATAATCCGGCAAACCCAACCGAACGCTATTACGGAAGCCCGCGCATGTTGATTACTAAGTCTCAGCAATTAGCCGTGCATGGTAGCCATGTAGCGGGTATTATTGCGGCTAAGCGCGGCAATGGACGAGGAATTGATGGCGTGGCCGACAATGTTCGGATTATGCCCGTTTCTGTAGTGCCATCCAACGGCGACGAACGCGACAAAGATGTGGCAAACGGTATACGTTACGCCGTTGAAAACGGGGCAAAAGTGATTAATATGAGTTTCGGGAAACGACTGTCACCATTCAAGGAGCAAGTCGATGCAGCTATCCGATTCGCCGAAGAACACGATGTGCTGATTGTTCATGCAGCTGGCAACAATGGCGAAAACTACGATTCACTTCCGGCCTATCCGTCAGCACGTTACGAAAATGGGCAAACGGCGAAAAACGTTTTAGTTGTGGGAAACAGTACATGGCGTCTTGGCGAAGGCTTTCCCAGCCAATCGTCTAACTACGGCCTACAAACGGTTGATTTATTTGCACCGGGCACCGATATTCTGTCAACGTTACCCAACAATCGGTATGCCAGTTTTTCGGGCACTAGCATGGCTGCCCCTATGACTGCGGGCGTAGCCGCTTTACTGCGATCTTATTTCCCAAAATTAACGGCAGTGCAGGTTAAAGATATACTTATGAAAAGCAGCTATAAACCCGATACTCAAGTGCGTAAGCCGGGACGCTCCAATCAGAAAATACCTTTCGGAGATTTGAGTCGTTCGGGTGGGCTATTGAATGCCTACGAAGCCGTAAAATTGGTCCTGTCGGAACCAGCCTATTCTGGATCCAAGTGATTTTCAGAAGTCCGAAATACCTTCCAAGCTTATAAAAGTTAGTTAAGTAGTGGGATCTGTTTTTTGTCATTCCGACAAAGAAGGAATCTTGTAGTTGACTGAATACAAAATTCCTTCTTTGTCGGAATGACAAAAACAGACTTTAATTAAATCTGCTCAATTACTTAGATTCAGAATAACCGTTTGGCTGTTTTGCCGTTCAGGCAATTACCATTCCGCTTCCTGCTTATCGTGCCAGAACTTTCCGGTTTCAGATTGGGGGGCGTCGGCCGCTAACCAGACAATGGTTTCGGCTCCTTTCTCAACGGATCGGCTGGCACCGGCACCGCCCATATCGGTTCGAACCCAACCTGGATCAACGCAGTTTACCGCGATATTATGCTCCTTCAACGCGCCAGCAAATTGCTTCGTTACGGCGTTTAGGGCCGTTTTAGAAATGCTATAAGCAGGTGCGTATGTGTCCATTTTCGACAGCGAACCAACCCCACTCGATACGTTGATGATTCGGCCGCCGGTTTTACTTTTTTGCAAATGCTCCAGAAAATCCTGAATCACTAAAATAGGCCCGGTCACATTAGACTTCAGCGTCCGATCCAGCATTTCGATATTCATATTGAGAATATTTTCGCCATGATCTTCCAGTATACCCGCGTTGTTGATCAATATATCTAAATGATCTGCCTTTTGCGAAAAGGTACCACAGGCTGTTCTAATGCTAACTGGGTCTGTTACATCGAGTTGAATAAATGTAGATTCGTAACCGGCTTTGCAAAGCTCTTCCGATGTTTCACGTCCTTTGGCTATATCGCGGGCCCCAATAAATACAGCAAACCCGCGTTGGGCTAGTTGACGGGCAATTTCTTTACCGATTCCTTTATTAGCACCTGTAATAAGTGCAGTGCGTTGGTTTTCCGTTTTCATATATGCTGGCTTTCTAGTCTATTTACTCCATTTTTGGGTATAATGTTCGCAAAAACAAACCGTATGCTCAAACTGATTGACCGTTTCCTAAGTGCTGTTATGGAATTTAGTAGATTAGCGACTAATCTTACATAATCAATTTACCTAAGTACCTAATGAAATCGCTTTATTCTTTTCTGACCCTTACTCTTCTGCCTATTGGCTTGTCAATAGTTCAAGCTCAACCGTCAACGAAATCAACAACGTCTCCATCCACTACTAGAACAACCAGTACGACCACTATACCGACCAACACCAACCGTCAGCAGGAACTTTACGATGAATATCACGGCATTACAAAAAAACCAGCGATGCCTACGTCTGCTCCTGCCGTAGTATCAACGCCGGTTGAGGCACCGGCCCGTACGGAGTCGAGACGAAAAACCAGCACTTCGACTCCGGTCGAATCGGCAGAAATGACAAGTCGCCCGCAGCGCATAGACCCTGCTGGCAGCCCATCTGCATCTGGCGTTCGGATTGGTCTTCGGGGGGGTGTTACGTATCCTTTTTTTACGGAGAAACTAGTGGGTGTCGATCCGGCCGTTGGCTTTGTAGGCGGCCTGACGTTTAACTTCGGCGCGGGTAAAGTTTCGTTCCAGCCTGAACTTAATTACACAAGATACAGCACAAAAGTAACTGCCTTTAATTTTACTGATACCGAGGCCATCGACGCCCTTGAAGTGCCGTTGTTTCTAAAATTTTCGTCAGGAACGTATGCTGGTAATCGTTTCTTCCTGAACGTGGGTCCTTATGCTGCTTATACGCTTAGCACCAGCACTAACGGCAAGAAAGAATCACTTGATGGCGCCAAAAATCGTTTCGGTTTTGGCGCGGCTGCTGGCGTAGGTATGGCCCTGAAAGCCGGACCAGGACATGTTACAATCGAAGTTAGGGGATTATATCCGTTAGGAAATACAGATGCGGGTTTCAGTACTGATTCTAAAACGATTTTCGGTCAGGGAACACTCGGCTATATTTTTCCATTAGGAGGCCGATAAACGACAACAACATTTCTCATAGAGTGGGTTTTCAAAATGGCGACAACCAGTTGGGTGTCGCCATTTTTGTTACCATGATGACGGCCTTTTTATAGCCTCATCCTTGTTTCCGAATTTTTGATAATCCTGTCGCTTCCTGCGATTTCACGCTTGGGTTACCCGTATAGTTTATGGTACTAACGCCATCGGCCGATGCTGATAATGTTTCTGTGACGTGAATATCGGCCTTGCTGGCACCATCGAGCCGGATAGTAGCGCGCGTAATCGTTAGTTTATCTGCATTTAATTTCCCCGCCCCCGACAGTTGAATATCGGCTTCGGTAGTGGTTCCCTGCAAGCTGGCCTGAGAACCATCCTTCACCGTTAGTTTCAGATTTTTAGTCGAAATAGGTGTCGTTAGTCGGCTACCTGTTTCGACAGTGGCTACTAAGTTAGTTGCCTGAATAGGCAAGTCTGACTCAACCGAACACCCTGTGCTAATCAGAATCTGACTGAGTTTGGCGACGTGAATAGTTACCGTTACGCCTTTGGTCTGATTATAACTTTTATTCTGAGACAGCATTACGGTCAGTTCGCCGTTTTTTACCTCAGTCACAACGTGTTCCAGTATATTACTTTCACCTTCCAGTTCGGCCGTACCAGCATCGCCAGCCGAAATACGAACCCGCATGCCAACCCGCACGGAGAGTTTATCGAAACTGCCGATGGTGCGCTGTTGCTTAATGATCTGACCATTGCCGACAATCGCATTCTGGGCATATATACCTTGGCACAGCAGGCTTGTCAGAGCGACAAAGAAAGCGGTTCTTACAGTCTTCATGATTGAGAAATTGAGTTTTTAGGATTGATTAATAGGTAAAGGATGCCTTTAATTAACAAATGTTGCTTCACCGGTAATAAAAGTAAACGGCAGCTAAGTTTCCCCAAAATATCATGGAGACATAAAAAGGGCGGGCCTCATTGTCCCGCCCTTTTTATGTCTCCATGATATTTTACGGGGTCTTCTGCGCTAACCCAAAACTTTTCAGGTTTGTGAGGGCCGTTACATTAATTATTTTCCACTGCCCATTAAGTTTCTCCACCGTTCGGGATTCCTTAGATGTCGTTTTGCCATGACTATCGACAAGTGTCTGATCGTAGGCGACGAAAGCCATATTGCCGTTTTGATGAATCGTATAATTGGCATTCTGCACTGTTACTTTATCCGTTACTTTCGAGCTTTTAAACTGGCTGGCGAATTGTTTCTCCAGTTTATCCCAGCCTTTCACTAACATAAAATCGCCACCGTATAGGTTGGCCGCGAAATGAATGTAAGGCGTATGTGCCCACGCATTCGACCACTCCACTTTATCGCGCTTAAAAAAGCCTTCAGTTTCACTACGCAACACTCGCTTAATAGCTTCGTTGTCGGCCTGGGCCAAACCACGCATACCAATACTCAACAATAGAACGGTTACTAACAGTGACGTTTTCATGACCGAGAGAAAGTTGATTTAACGGTCAAGGTAAAAAACGAAATAATAATAAACAACTATTATTTTGCACTTATAGAGTACAGAATTGTCTACCACAAAATAATGCCATTTGAGAATTATCATGTAAGCCAATAGACTATCTAGCTCTGAACTAGCAACTTATCTAACCGACGAATGGATTGCACCATCGCTCGGACCGTGTGGTAGTTGATTTTCCATGAGTGACTCATGTGTGTCCAGATGGGAACGCCCTGCCGGGTCATTAGAGGCCACCATTCGCCCACCGAATGGTTAACCATTTTATCCATCACGAAGCGATGTACAGTTAGATAAGCTCGCCAATATTTCTCATCGCCAAAAATCCGGTACGCATCTAAAAAGCCGATGAGAACTTCGGCCTGTTGCCAGAATTCCTTTTCTCGATCATATACTTCACCGCTGTGAGATCCCTCTACAAAAACGCCACCAAACTCCCAGTCTACGCCATAGTCGACCGCATGGGAAAGCGCATTTAGTAATTGTGGCTGATAGGTCTCGTGGGATATTTCCAGCACATCAAGGGCATGAAGCAGTAACCAGGCAAACTCGACATTGTGGCCATAGCTGGTGTTATCTTCAGCCTCGCGTTTAACACTATCTTCGGTAAAGCGATCCCAGCCCCAGATAACGTCGAACTTGATTTGAGGAGCTACGCGCCAATCGGCCCAGAATTGTGGCACACCTGTGCTATAGATTGGGTGAATAATTTTTCCGACCAGCAGGTCAATTACTTCCATCAGCTTCCGGCGGTGGATGGCCTGACGGGTACATTCGTACAAACTGGTGAAGGCTTCCATCAGATGCATGTGCGCATCAAGTGTTTTCCGATCGCCACCGGACGCGCCTGGCCCTTTTAGTGTCCAATCACGGTGGAACATCTCAAAATAACCGCCGTAGCACGTATCGGAAGCATATTTCTGCAACAGATCAAACACTTTCTGAGCATACTCAGCCCCACGCGGATCACCCGTAGCCAGCGTATATTCACTCAAACAATAGATGGCGAAACTTTGGCCGTAAACAATTTTTTGATCATTGAGCACCTCCCCTTTTCGGTTGGTCATCCAATAAAAACCGCCGTGTTCATCATCCCACATTCGGCTCAGCAAGTAATCCACCCCATGACGGGCCAGTTCGGCCAGGCTTCCCCCAGCGACCCCGGCATAGCCCGCCCGATGTGCCGAGGCATAGGTGTAAATGGACCGGGTTTGGGCAATAAGCGATTTCTCGTCTTCGCCCGAATCCTGTCCGTACTGGTCAAAGTGGGTAATGAAACCACCGTGTACATGGTCGGCAGTTCGCGTTGTCCAGAAAGGCAGCAATTCCTCGGTCAGGTGGGTGTGTAGTTCCTGACGGTATTGAAGTAAGGTGTCGTTAGTCATGGAAAGAGTACGTGTCGTGCAAAGCAAGAATTTCGGACAGGCTGGCCGTACCCGTCTGGTTTAATTTCTGAACGGTTACGGCAGCCGCCAGATTAGCAAGCTGTACCGCTTCGGCGGGTGTGGCCCCAGCTCCCAGGCAGGCTGCCCAGGTAGCCACGACCGTGTCGCCCGCGCCAACGGTATCGAGTTCACCCCGAAGCGGCAACCCATCAGCAAGTTGCATTCCGTGTTCGTCCAGATACAGCATTCCCGCCGAACCGCGTGTAATCAGCAGAGGGCCGCCCGTCTGCTGCCGCAAGGTGTTTCCGTGTTGAATGCACCAATTAAAATCCGGTGATTCGGGCGGATCAATGTTCAGGAAAC
>CAXVWN010000138.1:0-11564 GCA_964263725.1 Spirosoma sp. | reverse complement strand
CTATGAAAACCTTGAAACTAGTCGTTGCCCTCTTACTCTGCCTGTCGCTTTCGGGCACGTTTGCTCAAACCAAAAAGCCAGCGGCTAAAACAATTTCCAAAGCATCGGCAGCCGCTGCTAAATCGCCCGGTCAGGTTGTTTACGAACAAAACTGTCTGACTTGCCATCAGTCGAATGGTTCTGGCGTTCCGAGCTTAAATCCACCTCTGCGCGAAACAGATTGGATTTTAGGCGACAAAACCCGCCTTATCAACGTAGTTCTGAAGGGCTTGCAGGGCCAGGAGATTGAAGGGGATATGTATGATAACGCCATGCCCGCTCACGACTTTCTGACCGATACGCAGATCGCTGACGTGCTGACTTATATCCGCAGTAGTTTTGGAAATAAAGCAAGTGCAATCACCGCAGATGAAGTAAAGACCACACGAGGACAGTAATAGTATCATTCCAACTTATTCACGAGAAAAGAAGTCATAGCTAAAAATACATAGTTATGCGCAAATTTCTTGTCCTATTATTCTGGCTGAGCATTGGAGCGAGTTGTCACAAAGAAATTTCCCCTGACTGCATAGAGCAATCTTCCGTTACGACTTGCTATTGCACGCAGTATAATATTAATCCCGTATGCGGTTGTAATGGAAAAACGTACACGAGTCCATGCGCTGCTCAATGTGTTGGCATCCGTTTTACACCCGGTTCATGTCCATAGTTGTTACGTCTGAATTACCCCCACCGAAAATGGCTTTGTAATGGGAGCGTGATTAGCGGCAGCAATACCTTCGGACAGGATTTTCCGGGTATCGAGGGGGTCAATGATTGCATCGACCCAAAGCCGAGCGGCTGCGTAATAAGGCGAAAGCTGACTGTTATACTGATCCGTAATTTTAGTCAATTGGGCTTGTTCTTCGTCAGGGGTCATAGGCTGGCCTTTTGCTTTCTGAGCTGCCACCTGAATCTGGAGTAATGTTTTAGCCGCTGCGGCTCCACTCATCACGGCCATTTGCGCCGTTGGCCACGCCAGCATTAAACGAGGATCATAGGCTTTGCCGCACATGGCATAATTGCCTGCACCATAGCTATTACCAACCACAACCGTAAATTTTGGCACCACTGAATTAGCCATAGCGCTAACCATTTTGGCCCCGTCTTTAATGATACCGCCCTGCTCGGCCCGGCTTCCAACCATAAAACCCGACACATCCTGCAAAAACACCAGTGGAATCCGTTTTTGGTTGCAGTTCATGATGAATCGAGCGGCTTTATCAGCGGCATCGCCGTAAATGACACCCCCCATCTGCATTTCGGACGGTTGCCCGGTTCGACCTTTAGCTTTTACGACTTTGCGTTGATTGGCTACAATGCCCACCGCCCAACCATCAATTCGGGCGTAGCCACAAAGTAATGACTGTCCATAGCCGGGCTTATACACATCAAATTCAGAGTTATCCACAAGTCTATCCACAATTTCCTGCATGTCGTAGGGTTTGACACGGTCGGTAGGTAGAATCTGATAAATATCATTGGGATTTTTAGCGGGCAACACAGATTCGGCACGGTCGAAACCGGCTGTTGGCTGATGGCCAGTTTTGTCAAAAATGCGCTTGATAGCATCAAGGCAACTTTTATCGTCGGGATATTTGTTATCGACAACACCCGAAATGTCGGTATGTGTAGTAGCACCGCCAAGGGTTTCGGCATCGACATCTTCACCAATTGATGCTTTAACGAGGTAAGGGCCAGCCAGAAAGATAGAGCCTGTCCCTTCAACAATCAGGGCTTCGTCAGACATGATTGGCAAATAAGCGCCACCTGCTACGCAACTTCCCATAATGGCTGCCACCTGCAAAATGCCCATTGCCGAAAGGTGTGCGTTGTTTCTAAACGTTCGTCCGAAATGTTCTTTGTCAGCAAAAACTTCATCCTGCAAAGGCAGATAAACCCCCGCGCTATCGACCAGGTAAATGATCGGCAGACGGTTCTCCATGGCAATTTCCTGCGCCCGAAGATTTTTTTTAGCGGTGATGGGAAACCAGGCTCCGGCTTTCACGGTCGCATCGTTGGCGACAATCACACACTGACGACCCGACACATAACCAATGCCAACGACAACACCGCCCGATGGGCAGCCCCCATGCTCGGCATATAACCCAGCACCGGTAAACAGGCCAATTTCGACAAACGGTTTTCCTTCGTCAATCAGGTAAGTAATCCGTTCACGAGCGGTAAGTTTGCCTTTTCGATGCTGGTCGTCAATTTTTTTCTGGCCACCACCAAGTTGGGTCTGTGTTGTACGCTCTGCGAGTTCGTCAAGAAGGGTTTGCATAAAGAAATAACATCGGTAAAGACGCAACGTTTTGCCGCAAAGCATTGCTACAAGCGTTCTCTACTTAGTCGAATCCGCTTTAGTTGGAATAATAGCGGATGTAGTCATCGTTGTGCTAACGTCGGGTGTCGTGACGGGCTTCTCTTTACGGCCAAAGAGAGAAAAGTGCACGTAACGTTTGGGGTTCTCACGCAAATCAGTCAAGAGTTTTTCAAGACTAGCCGTCGTTTTGTTGACATTACTATACAGCGCTTCATCGGAGGCTAGCTTGCCCAGCGAGCCTTTTCCTTTGCTGATACCCCCTAAAATACCTTGCAGATTATCAACCGTTTTGTTGACACTGGCGAGCGTTTGTTTTAGTTGAAGTCCTTGAAGCGAGTCGGCAAAATTATCGGCTTTAGCCAAAATAGGCTTGAGTTGCTTTTCTGTTTCGATAAGTGACGACGACAGTTTGTTGACATTAGCCAGTGTAGCCTGCAGACCTGCCCGGTTTTCAGCAATTGTTAGTCCCAGAGCCCCAACAGCCGCATTAGCCCCGTGAAGAGTCTGATTCAATACAACACCCGTTTGGTCGAATTGCGCCACAACGCGGTTGAGTTGATACGTTAGTGAGTCAACATTATTAAGTACAGGTAACGTTTTTTCCCGAATCAAGGCTGACAAGCCCGACTCTTTAGCCGCCACCAGCATACCACCCTCTTCGAGTTGGGGAGTACCATAATTAATACCAAGTCGTATTACTTTTCCGCCCAGCAGCCCATCATCGGCCAGTACAGCCCGCGATCCTTTCGTAACGACAATTCCTTCTTTAAGCTCCACAATAACCAGCAACTTGTTTCGCTGGTTCTGTAAAATCTCAATACTCTTTACCTGACCTACAGTCAATCCGTTGATTCTTACTGGGTTAGAAGCAACCAATCCATCTATATTATCATAAACAACCTGGTATTTATGCGTAGAGGAAAAGAAGTCGGAACCTTTCAAAAAATTAAATCCAAAATAGAGCATCATCAGCGAGCCGATAGCCAATAAGCCTACTTTTACTTCCTGGGAAACTTTCATGCGTGTGTGATGATGAACAGCCTATAAGGCCGAGCCAACCGGTTTGATTGACCATATAACCAACTTTGACAGTTGTTTGTCCCGCAAAGTTGGTAAAAAGGAGGAAACGTAAAAAAGAAAGAAATGATGTATGGTAATACATCTTGCATTTTCCTCATGTCTCTTTTCCAATTACCCCTCGGCTTCAATTTCCTGTTTGTACAACAAAAACGCTTTATAAATAGCGGCAGAAATCTCTTCCTGGCCTTCGTCTGACCTTAAATAGTCTTCTTCGGCCGGGTTAGTCAGGTAGCCAGTTTCGATCAGGACGCTAGGCATAGTAGCCTTCCATAATACAATAAAACCAGCCTGTTTAACGCCATTACTCTTTCGTTCGGCATTTCGGCGAAAGCTGCGTTCAATTTTTTCGGCAAAATTAATGCTGCTGCCCATAAAGGCGTGCTGATAATTAGCCAGCATGATTGTTGCTAAAGGTGAGTTCGGATCAAACCCTTTATAGGTTTGTTGATAGTTCTTTTCCTGTAAAATTACAGCGTTTTCGCGCCGGGCTACATCGAGGTTTCGCTGCGTTTTGTGAAGTCCCAACGTATAGGTTTCGGTACCATTTACCTGGCTGCTGGATGGGCTGGCGTTGCAATGGATGGAAATGAACAAATCGGCCCGGTTCCGATTGGCAATGGCTCCCCGTTCGTATAAATCAACAAAATGATCGGATGAACGGGTGTAAATAACCCGGATATCTGGATGCTTATTCTTAATTTTCCGTCCTAGTGCTAATATTAACGCCAAGTTTATAGTTTTTTCTTTGGCGTAACGACCGTGCGTACCGGGATCTTTGCCACCGTGGCCAGCGTCGAGCACGAGCGTACGTAGTTGATTTGGCGCATCATCGGCTTCCGATGCTGTTTCCTGCGAACCAGCCCGACGAACAGTGTCCTGCGTTAATTCAGGTGAGAAAACATCGGGACTGGTAAGAGCCAACAAGGGTAATAGTAAGAGGACCAGTGTTGTCACTATTCCGGGAGATAGTGCCGAAATCTGGCGACCGATTGATTTAATAATTTTTAACGACCAAAAACGTTCCAAAGCGGTAGTGAGATAGCTGTTCGTGAATACCTTTGTAAGCCATAGACTTAACGGTCTTTTGGCAAATATAATTTTTTTAATAAACCTGAAAAAAGCATACTTTATTTTGCGGCCCTCGCGGATACGACCAACCAGGATAAAAACTCTAGGCTTTTTTATCTGGCTGCTCTGGACGTTCAACGTGTTAGGGCAGAGCAAAGCAACGCCCCAACAGCCCGCAAAAGTCGGCTTGCCACCCGCCAACGTTCCAGCGCAGCGGGCGCTAAACCCTTCATCAGTAACACCCAGCGACAGTATACCTCCCTTAAAAAAGGCTGCCGGCAAAGTTATTATTGGCCCTTCGTCGGGCACCATTACGCTTCCTGATTCGCAGACAAGCCCAGTTGGAGCGGGCCAGGAGAGCGATCTGGAGCGGGAACTTAATCAAAAATACTCGGCACCTAATCGCCTTGGACCCAGCCCCGCAAAGCGAAAGAACGTACTTCCACCAGCTGTTGTTCGCCCAGCCAATCAAGATTCGACTCGTTCGCGTCAGGCAGTGGCAGTAGCCGATTCGCTAAAAGTTACACCTGTTAATATAACTCCGCTGGTACGGCTGAAACCGAAACTTATTCAGTTGGGACCACGAATGGCAGTTGGCTTGTCAATAAATTTGGTTCAACCTCAACGGGATTTAGTAGCTATTACCAGCAAACTTGTCCGAATAAATCCTGTCAAAGTCGATTCGGTTGCTGCTTTGCCGCCTAAATCTGTCCAACCTGATCGTACTCAGCCCAACGTTTCTTTACAGAAACCAACTAAACCAATTACTAACGCAGATTCTGTTCAGGTAGTTACCAAGGCCACAACCCGCAAAGACTCGATTCAAGCTAAAGCTCAGGCCACTAACGTAAAATCGACAACGGCTACTGCGCCCCGCTCTCAAACGAGTCTGGCTAGGCAAACTAGCCCGATTAAACCGCTTCAAGCCAAGCCGGGCCGAGTAATACCCGGTATAGTTTCACCGAATATTGTTCGTCCGGAAAGCATAGCCAAGGCGGGCCAAACAACGCTACCCACCGATTCATTGCAGATTGCTCTAAATGATTCGACGACGAAAGATTCAACACAGAGCGCCGATTCGTTTAAGACAACGGTCAAATACCAAGCCAAAGATTCAACGTTCTACTCAGCCGATGGACGATCTGTTGAGCTATTCGGTGATGCCAGTGTCATTTACGGCGACATTTCGCTTAAAGCTGATTATATCCGGCTGAATTACCTGACGAACGAGGTGTATGCCAAAGGCCGGTATGATTCGACGGCAAAAAAACTGATTGGTCGGCCGGTGTTTCAGGATGGCCAGGGAAAGTACGATGCCAAAGAGATTCGCTATAATTTCAAATCCCGAAAAGGCCGAATTCAGGGGGTTATTACGCAACAGGGTGAGGGCAATATTCGTGGCCAAACGGTGAAGAAAGACGATGAGGATAACCTCTATATTGGCAAAGCGATCTATACGACCTGCAATTTGGCAACACCTCACTTTCACATCAATGCCAGTAAACTAAAGGTCATTCATAACACACAGGTTGTGGCCGGGCCGTTCAACTTAGTCATTAATCAGATTCCGCTACCCATTGGTCTGCCGTTCGGTTTTTTCCCCTTCCCTAAACGGAAGGAGATCGGTGTATCCGGCATTATTGTGCCACAATATGGCGAAGAACCCAATGGACGGGGATTCTATTTACGGGATGGTGGCTATTATTGGGCCGTAAACGAGAATCTGGGACTGCAATTTAAAGGGCAGATTTATTCGCGGGGTAGTTGGGGATTAGGGCTATCATCAGCTTATAATAAACGGTATCGTTACAGCGGAAGTGTAAATCTGCAATTCAACCGAAACCGCTCCGGCGACCGCGTAGATACGACACAAACGCCCCGTAATGACTTTTCCTTTACCTGGTCGCACTCACCCGTGCCGCGCGGTCGGGGTAGTTTTTCGGCCAACGTTAACGTTAGCAGCAATAGCTACAATCAATTCAACTCTTACAGCACGCAGTCGTACATTTCCAACGTGGCAGGGTCATCGGTGCAGTACAGCCGAACGTTCGGACAGTATGTTCGGGCCGGGGCCAACATACGGGTGAATCAGCAATTCGGGCAGGTGAATCAGTTAACAGGTGTTCGTGAAAACGGAAAAACCGATGCCTCGACGAATTTTACGTTTGGCGTTAATCAGATCGCACCTTTTGCCCTCAAAGGTGGTACAGGACGCTGGTATGAAAGTTTTCGGGTAGGGTTGGATATCAGCGGATCACTTGGCGTCAGTAACACCATCAAAACACAGGTTGACACAACGGGTCTAGGCTTTCCAATTATTACTAACATAACAACAGTTAACACGCTTCAGCGAATTGAAGACAGTACCAGACGAGCGCTTAATCTGCGATTGGGAATTATTGAACCTGATCCAACTTTAATTGCATTCAGTATCGCCAATGCGGACCGAATCCTGAAAAACCGGGTAATGCAGGCACAGTACAGTATACCAATTTCCCTACCAAACATTAAGCTGTTTCGTTACATTAACATAACACCCGGCTTCTCACTGCAAGGCAACATTTATGATAAGCGATTAGATTATAGTTTAAACAATGAAAAAACTGCCGTAAAAATTGACACGGCACATGGATTTTTTCCTTCCTACAACTTTTCCGTCAACGCCGGTATAAATACACGTTTCTACGGTACGTACTTTATCCGTGGTAAGCGTGTTGAAGCCATTCGACATACCGTTGCCCCGTCTATTTCATTCAGTTATGTGCCTGACTTTACGGATCCATCGTTTAAACAGTTTCAAGTGCTGCCCGCCGAAGGTGTACTAGCCAACTTACCAGCTTATCGCCGGACGCTATCAGTATTCCGGGGACTAGGCGGCAGTACGAGTTCATCGAGTACCCAATCGGCTTTTATCTCGTTTGGTATCGTAAATCAGTTGGAAATGAAAGTCCGCACCCGAAGTGATTCGTCGGGTCAGGAGTTCAAAAAGATTCCTATTTTCGATAACCTAAGTATCAATGGCAGTTATAATCTGCTGGCCCCCGATTATAAATTATCACCCCTATCTGTCAGTGCCAACACGCAGATTTTCAAGAACGTCAGCTTTAACTTCTCCTCTACATTCGATCCTTATGCCCTTCGGCCTTACGGCGGAACGGCGCAATACAGTTTCCCCACAACGGCTTCATCCCTAACACCGTTGTACTTCTCGCCCTCGATTCTGGCCTTAAATGCGCAGCAGCCGTATATTAATCAGGAATACCTGCGAGTGCCAAATTTATATGCATTCCAAGCAGGCCAGGGCTTACTCCGCATGACAAATCTGCAAGCCTACGTCAGTGCACGGTTTGCCCCGAAGAAAGCCGACAAAAAGAAAGTTAGTCCAAACGCATCCGATGCGACGATGAAGGCGATCAACAGCAACCCCGAGTTGTACGTGGATTTCAACGTCCCCTGGACCATGAATGTCAGCTATACCTTTAGCCTTACCAAACTGACGCCCGAAATATCGCAAGTGGTTCAGGCTCTTACACTTACGGGAGATTTGAGCCTCACGCCCAAATGGAAAATTACGGTCAATACAGGCTACGACTTTGTATTTCACAGCCCAACGCTAACGACAATCGGCATCAACCGCGATTTGCACTGCTGGGAAATGGCGTTTAACTGGACTCCCTATTCGGGCAATAATTTCCGTTCGGGCAATTACTCCTTCGACCTTCGGGCCCGGTCGTCAATTCTTCAGGAACTTAAACTCAGCCGTCGTCGGAGTTTCTACGACCGAGGTGGATTTTAGGATCGTTAGTTAGACTATTGAGGATACTGTTTTGGATCAGGATTAGCCATTTTCAGAAGCAAACAGAACGTTCGTAAACTAGTTCTGTAATCCTGTCAAAAAGTAAATCATCCTGCACCAAACCGTGGAGGCTTGAGCGAAAGCCAATCAAAAAATACTAACTTGCTCCATCAATTCTCACCGTAAACGGCTATGACTGAGCGCGACAAACAACGCCTTGATGAACTGGAAGTAAAAACGGCTTATTTATTGGCCCGGCAAGACGAACAGGATACCCGCATGAGCCAGATCGTAGCCCGACTGGTTTATATTGAAGCCTGCCAGTATCGGCTGATGAAAGAAATGGGTATTGCTCCCGACAAAATTGACACGATCCAGACCGCTCAGGATGACGCAAAATCTATAAATCTAACGGTTATTCCTGAACTGAGGTTGAATTAAAAACCGATATACCGGCCTGTCGGAGCGGTTCAGAAGACCATATCGGTTCAGTTGTTCGTTAAAATCCTGTATGAAATCCGCTTCCCTGCGCACACTACTTATTATTGCCGCGTTACTTGCCGTCAACATCCTGTCGGCATTCGTCTTTTTTCGGCTCGATTTAACGCAGGAAAAGCGCTATACTCTTTCTCCGGCAACCCAAACGTTGCTGACCAGCCTGCCCGATGATATTCATATTGATGTGTATCTAACCGGCGACCTCCCTCCTGCTTTCAAACGGCTCGAAAATGCCGTTCGTGAAACGTTAGACGAATTTGGGGCACGAGCCAACAAGACCATTACCTACCGGTTTATTGATCCTGATCTTATTACCAACGTCGAGGAGAAAAATAAACTCATCGACAAATTACAGCAGAAAGGATTATTACCGACCAATCTTTTCGCAAACGAAAGCGGAAAACATACCGAGAAGTTGATATTTCCTGGGGCTATTGTCTCCTACAAAGGCCAGGAAACAGTTGTCCAGTTATTGAAGGGTAACCAGGCGGCATCACCCCAGGAACAGCTAAATCAATCCTACGAAGGCGTAGAGTTTCAATTCGCATCGGCCATCCGAAAATTAACGCAGACAAAAGAAAATCGTCGGCGCGTTGGCCTGCTCTATGGTCATACACAGGTGCCGCCTTCACGCTTCGCCGATTTACTGGCGTCGGTGCAGCAGAACTACGACCTATTTTTTGTCGACATGACTAAACCCGGCCCCATTGCTGGCCTGGATGTCATGATTGTGCCAAAGCCGGATAAACCATTTTCTGACGAGGAGATTTTCAAACTCGACCAGTTTGTCGTAAACGGTGGCCGTGCCTTGTTTTTTGTGGATGGGCAGCGCGTGGATAGTGTTGGCAATGAGGGCACATATGCCCAGCCACTCAGCCTGAATCTCGATGATTTGTTTTTCCGATGGGGCATCCGGCTCAATCGCGATGTGGTGAAGGACTATTACTGTGCGCCTATTCCACTCAATGTAGGTAACCTCGGCGATAAGCCCAATATTCAGCTAATTCCCTGGCGATTTTACCCGTTACTTAACAACTTCGGAACCTCGGGGAATCCTATCGTGCGTAATCTCGACGCCGTATTGGGACGCTTTATTAGTACCCTCGATACCGTACGGTCATCGGGTATTCAGAAGACGCCATTGTTGTTGACATCACCTTACACACAGGTTCTAAAAGCCCCGGCCCTGATTTCGTACAACGAAGCCCGTCAGCAGCCGGACCCGGAAACCTATAACCAGGGCGTCAAACTTATTGGGTGCTTGCTCGAAGGTCGATTCCAGTCGCTATTTGCAAACCGGATTTTGCCGGGCGATCCCCGTGCGAACGGTTTCCGGGCTGAGGGTGTAGCCGCACGCGTGCTCATCTGCTCCGACGGCGACCTGATTGTTAACGATGTGGATTACAAACGCAATACGCCTTATCCACTTGGTTTCGACCGCTTTACGCGGAAGACCTTCGCCAATAAAGACTTTGCATTAAACGCTATTGATTATTTGGTAGACCCGAACGGCGTTATTGCGGCTCGCGCCCGAACCATAACCCTTCGTCCGTTAGACAAAATCCGGGTCGATGCCAACCGCACAAGCTGGCAGTTACTTAATTTAATCGGTCCACTGGCTTTAGTGGGAATCGTAGGGTTTGTCTGGCAGGTGATTCGACGGAGGAAATACGGACGATAAACCCCTTACTCCACTACAAATTTCACCAACCACTGCGATACTGTCGCGTTTGTAAGATTGAAAATTAGATTTGGGAATAAGCCCAGAATTAAGGCCATTGCTCCCAAGGGGAGCAGCATGAGTTTTTCGCGGGCGGTCAAATCGGTGAGTACCGAAGTTAGCCCGGATTGAGACTCGAACGGGCGTACCCAGGTTGGGCCAAAAAACATGCGCTGGAACGTCCACAAGAAATAAGCAGCCGCCAGCAAAATACCCGTTGTAGCCACAGCTGTAAGCCAGCCGGGCAGCCACTCCGACTGAAAGCTACCCATGAGTGTAAACAATTCACCCACAAATCCCGAAAATCCCGGCAGTCCTAATGAGCCAAAGAAAGCAATTGCGGTTAGGGTTGTATACTGCGGCATCGGTTGTATTAGTCCCCGATACGAATCAATTCGCCGGTCGTGGGTGCGATCATAAACAACGCCCACAATCAGGAACAGCATAGCCGACAGAATACCATGGCTTACCATCTGATAGACGGCTCCATTGATACCTTCGGCCGTTAGCGAAGCCACGCCCAGTAGCACAAAGCCCATATGCGATACCGACGAATAGGCAATCATTTTTTTGAGATCGGTTTGGGCCAGCGCATTCAAGCCCCCATATACAATCGATAATACGCCCAATCCAGCCAGTATCTGCGCGTACTCAGATGCTCCATCGGGGAAGAAATTCCAGACAATCCGAATAAAGCCGTACCCACCAATTTTTAGCAATACGCCAGCCAAAACCACCGATACAGGTGTGGGCGCTTCAACGTGCGCATCGGGCAACCATGTGTGTAGGGGCACCACCGGAAGTTTAATGGCAAAACCGATAAATACAGACCAAAACGCCAGCATTCGGGCGGGCAATCCCAAAACCGTGGGTTCACCCGCCGGATTTAAAAATGCGTTTGGTAAATAGTTACCCCCGTCGGCCAGATAGCGCATGTCGAACGTATGAACGATCTGCGACGAGTTTAGCTGACCATTCTGGAGGTAAGTCTGTATACTGCGAACAATTTCGCCCGTTACAGCCGATGGGTTTGCAAC
>CAXVWN010000137.1:0-3877 GCA_964263725.1 Spirosoma sp. | reverse complement strand
AGCCGTTAGCTCCACCAGCCGGAGTTTACCCGCGCCATAAATAAGGTACGTTCTGCCGTCATCATCGAAAAACAAGCTGTGATCGTGGTAAGCGGGGGCAAATGATGTTGCTTTCCAGGGGCCTTTCTCGATGTTTTTGGTCGTATAGATATAGGTCTTGCCGGTAGTTTGGGCAAAGGTGGTCACGTAATACGTACCGTTGTGAAAACGTAGGCTACTGGCCCAGGAACCACGTCCGTAGGCGCTTTTGCCGTTGGTCAGGTTCAGCGCATCAACACTGGCCAGCGAATCGTAGGCGTAGCCAACCATCTCCCAGTTGACCAGGTCTTTTGACTTCATGATTGGCAAGCCCGGACTCATGTGCATGGTGGTGCTGCTCATATAGTATGTAGTGCCCACCCGAATTATAGATAAATCAGGCACATCGGCATAAATGATAGGGTTACGAGCAGTTTGTGCCGCTGCCATAAATTGCATCAACAGCAGGATAGATCCCAGTAAACCATGCCGACGCCCCAATAGTGTTGATTTGACACATTTGAAGCCATTCTTTATGCTGTCGAACATACCGGAGAGGTTCATGGATTAGTGCGTCAAGATTCTGATTTGATTAAAGCGAGGTGTGTTCGCTCCATTTGTAGCCATGACTTTTAGTTTAACTACCTCGTCATCATTCATTTTAAGCCGGATTGTTTTCCCATCGGTAGAAAGAATTTCGGCTGGTTTATCATTAATTACAAAGCTCATCTGCTCCGGTTTGATATCATCTAGAGCACTGATATCAAGAAATTTTCCCGCCCGATTTCGGTTTTGTAGCTCATACGAAATAAATGAACGGGTACGTCTCCAGAACCGCTCGTCGTCATAACCCGATTCGCTTTTTTCGCCTTTGTAGGCGTGATCGACTTCGGGTTGCTGTTCGCCACAATTGACCTTGTCGACCGTGTTGGCGTCAAGAGCCAGAGCCTCTGCTTCCTGTTGTTTCAAACGGGCTTTCTGCTCGTCGAATGCCACTTTGGAAAAGGTCTGGAAGTACATCTGATAGCGGGCATCGTGAACTTCGTAAAACGGCTGCAGTGTCAACGAGTCCAGGCTAAACCGCAGCCGATCAGCAGGTTTAGGCCAGTTCAGGTACGTTGTCGGGTCACCCACGAGCGCGTAAGCGTTGGTAATCGGGTAAAGCTTACCTTTCGTTTCGTGACCCATTCGGCTATCGTCGGCAAAAAGTCCTTTTAGGTCTTCTGTCGAGGTTTTAGCGGCCAACACAATAGGACCACTAACAAATGCCGCCCAGTTCGAGCCATCGGGTAAATACTCCAGTCGTATCGAGGTTTTGAAACGGACGGTTATTATATCGCCCTGTTTCCACGTCCGGTTAATGGCAACGTAGCTGGCTGGCTTCCCGATAATGGGCTGAGCCTTTCCATTCACCTGAATTTCAAGGTTTTCAGCCCATTTCGGGTAACGGATTTGTAAAGAAAATTTCTGTGGCTTTGTTGTCTCTATTACCAGTTCAGACCCATTTTGATACGGGAATTTAGTGCGCTGGGTAAGCTTTATCTTTTTATCCGCCCAGTTGACCGTCGACGGAATGAACAGGTTGACGAACAGGTCGTTGGCCGAATGGCTGAAAATCAACTCGCCATATTTGGTGTGATTTTCCAGGCCTGACCCCACGCAACACCACATACTGGTTTCGGGCTGAGAGTACACCCGGTAGTGGTTAGGCCGAATGGGGGTAAAATACACGAATCCGCCTTTTTCCGGATGCTGGCTCGACAGGATATGGTTGTAAAGCGTTCGTTCGTAAAAGTCCAGATAGCTCACCTCATTTTTATCCAGAAACAGGGCTTTGCTCAGGCGCAGCATGTTGAATGAGTTACACGTCTCCGGCCCCTGATTGGATTGTAGTACTTGACTAAAATCGGTTGTCGGGTTGAAATGCTCACGAACGCTGTTGCCGCCAAATGCGACACTGCGCGTCTGCGATACGTTTTGCCAGAAATACATGGCCGCTTCAGACCAATCGGTTTTCCCCGTTAGCCTGGCGATTTTCTCAAATCCAATCACTTTCGGAATCTGCGTATTGGCGTGTAATCCCGTTAGTTTATCCTGTTTCGCCAGCAACGGATTCAGGAGTGCCCGGTGTGAAATTCGCTGCGCCGTTTCGAGGTATTTTTTGTCCTTGGTCAGGATGTACAGATCAGCAAAAGTTTCATTGATACCGCCGTGCTCGGTGCGCAGGACTTGCTGAATCTGTTCGTCAGACAGGGGTTTGATCAGCTCAACAAACCAATTGCCTAAACCAACCAGTACTCGCTTGGCCTGTTGATTTCCGGCATACTCGTAAGCGTCGCGCAACCCGGCAAACAGTTTGTGAATGTTATACAGCGGTACCCATGTGTTGTTCAGTCCGAAGCTGCTACCATCAATATCCCCTTTATGAATACGCTCCCAGAACACCTTGCCCTGCGGAATGCCACCAACGTACCCATTGCCGTTTTTGGCCTGACAGCTAGCTAGCTGATCGACCATATACGTGAGCCGTTTTTTCAGTTCGGCATTCCCAGTCGAGGCATACATCATGGCCAGCGCCGACAGATAATGCCCACCGATGTGCCCATCCAGACCCGAGCTTTCCCAGTTGCCGTAGCGTGGAGCTTTTACCGGTAACCCGGCATCGATCAGATACGGAGCCAGCAGTTTATCTGGGTTCAGCGCCAGGATATAGGTAAGGTCAACATCCTGCGCATTTTTAAATGCCCCATCCGTCAGTCTTACTTCCTGCAAGGGAAATGACCGCATCTGTGCCAGCGCCGGGAGATTAAGCAGGAGAAAGGTTACGATATATAATGCGTTCGATTTCAAGGGCTAAAGCTGTGTTTTGTTATACCGGGTCTTTTGTCATCCCGACGATAGGAGGGATCTCCAGTAGATACTAAAAAAGCCTACTCCCGAAGATCCCTCCTATCGTTGGGATGACAAAACCTGACGCTGTTTACTTCTTATACATCGGGTCATCCCCTGCGTATTTCAGGTATTGGAATGAAGCTAAATTGGTCGTTGGCTCTCCCGACGACGTAGCGTACAGGCCATACACGCATCCGATAAACCCACCCGACACTTTGGTACTCAGAAATTTACCATCTACTTTATCTTTCAGAAGCTGCCAGTTTTTAGCGTCGGTGGTATATTGAAAATTGTAGCTATCTCCCTGCGATGCGATACGTAAACCTATTTTGCCCGCTTTGGCATCCAGCGGCACTTCGGTCAGTAATTCCATTTTTTTCTCTTTGGGGACGCTCTTATACAGTTGCAGCACGTCTTTATCCTGCGCCTTCGATTTGCACAGGAAATAGAAATGACCCTCATCCTGTAGAATCACGAAACCAGCTTTTTCTTTGTCCGATTTTGGCGTAAATATTAGTTCCGTTTCGGCGGTGCTGTTGAGGTGCTGCTGGCGTTTTCCGATAAAGGCCGGATTGCCCGTTTCCATGATCGTTTCAGGCTTCAGTTTCAGCATCAGCCCTTCCTTCTTCGACAGTGAATATGAGTTTTTATCATGGGTTCGCATGAATAAAAGTCCCGTATCAAGCTCTTTGTCGAAGGTTAGCGTATAGGCGAAATTACCCGACTGCGGCAATGCGCCTTTCGGCTTAACTTCTTTACTGTTCGTTGTATAGCTGTAGGCAATCGGCTTTTCGCCATGCTCAATCATGGGCCAGTCGTCTTTCCAGGTTACGGGGGCAATGAACGTTTCGCGACCTGTATTGTAATAATCGCCTTCGTAGGGTCGTACTGCCAGAAAAATGCAGTACATTTTACCATCTGGCCCGTCCACAAACTGCGCATGACCCGCCGACGTAATGGCGTCTTT
>CAXVWN010000136.1:0-27710 GCA_964263725.1 Spirosoma sp. | reverse complement strand
CAGAAAAGCCCTGATATCAGGGCTTTTCTGCTTATATAACTTCTAAAATCTGTGATTAACTCCCGCACATCTCGCAACCTTCGGGGTCATCGAGTGAGCAGGTCATGGCGGCATATTGTTGCTCGAGGTCCGTTACCATTGGTACGGGCTGTGGCATTGTGTTCTGAGCGTGGTCTTTGGCGTACTGCACGTAATCGAGAGGTTTTTCGACGGCTACCGTTTCAGCCATTACCGGCTCCAGTTGTGGTTCGGCTTGTGGCTGTACAACCGTGAACTTCACGGCGTCGGATGCGGCCTTGGTACGCAGGTAATACATACCCGTTTTCAGACCCGCTTTCCACGCGTAGAAGTGCATGGAGGTTAGCTTACCGAAATTCGAGTCCTGAATGTGGATATTCAGCGACTGCGACTGGCAGATGAAAGCACCCCGATCGGCGGCCATGTCGATGATATGCTTCTGCTTAATCTCCCAAACCGTTTTGTACAGGTCTTTGATATTCTGCGGAATATTCGGAATCGCCTGAACCGAGCCATTAGCCAGAATCAGGTTGTTCTTCATCGCATCGTTCCATAGGCCCAGTTTCACGAGGTCTTTGAGCAGGTGTTTGTTTACCACCACGAACTCGCCCGACAATACACGACGGGTATAAATGTTGCTCGTGTACGGTTCAAAACATTCATTGTTACCCAAGATCTGCGAGGTTGAAGCGGTTGGCATAGGAGCCAGCAACAGCGAGTTGCGAACGCCGTGTTCCACAACATCCTTTCGCAGACTTTCCCAATCCCAACGACCCGACTTTGGTTTTACCCCCCACATATCGAACTGGAAAATACCTTCCGAAATCGGCGAGCCTTTCCAGGTTTCGTACGGGCCGGATTCCTGCGCCTGCTCCATGGAGGAAGTCATAGCACCAAAGTAAATCGTCTCGAAAATATCTTCGTTCAGGCGACGCGCTTCGTCCGATTCAAACGGCATCCGAAGCATAATAAACGCATCGGCCAATCCCTGCACGCCAATACCGATAGGCCGGTGGCGCATGTTGCTCCGACGGGCTTCTTCTACCGGGTAATAGTTAACATCGATGATCTTGTTGAGGTTGCGGGTGGCCGTTTTGGTCACTTCATACAACTTCTGGTGATCGAACCGCATAATGCCATCTTTCCCACGCGTGATAAATTTGGGCAGGGCAAGCGATGCGAGGTTACAAACCGCTATTTCGTCGGGAGCGGTGTACTCGATGATCTCGGTGCAGAGGTTCGACGACTTAATGGTGCCGAGGTTCTTCTGGTTCGACTTCTTGTTAGCCGCATCCTTATACAGCATATACGGCGTACCCGTTTCGGTCTGCGATTCCAGAATTTTGAACCACAATTCCTGCGCTTTAATGGTTCGTCGGGCACGGCCTTCACGTTCGTAACGCGTGTACAAAGCCTCAAATTCGTCGCCGTAGCAATCGGCCAGTCCAGGGCACTCGTGTGGGCAGAACAACGACCAAACGTCGTCATCTTCTACCCGCTTCATGAACAGATCGGGCGTCCAGAGTGCATAGAACAGATCGCGGGCGCGGCCTTCTTCTTTACCCGAGTTCTTTTTCAGATCAAGGAAATCGAACACATCGGCGTGCCAGGGTTCCAGATAAATAGCGAACGAGCCTTTGCGTTTGCCACCACCCTGATCCACGTAACGAGCCGTGTCATTAAACACACGCAGCATCGGCACAATACCGTTCGATGTTCCGTTCGTGCCTTTAATGTACGTTCCCGTCGCCCGAACATTGTGGATGCTCAGCCCAATGCCACCCGCCGATTGCGAAATCTTGGCGGTTTGTTTCAACGTATCGTAAATACCGTCGATGGAGTCATCCTTCATCGTTAGCAGGAAACAACTCGACATCTGCGGCTTCGGGGTTCCAGCATTGAACAACGTTGGCGTTGCGTGCGTAAACCACTTCTCCGAGAGTAGATTATAGGTTTCAACGGCCGCGTCGATATCTTCCATGTGAATACCAACGGCAACGCGCATAAGCATATGCTGTGGGCGTTCGGCAATGCGGCCATCTAATTTCAGCAAATATGATTTTTCGAGAGTTTTGTAACCAAAATAATCGTAGCCGTAATCCCGATCGTATATAATCGTAGAATCCAGAAGTGCTGCGTGTTGGCGCACAACTTCATAGACTTCTTTGGCAATCAGCGACGCGTTTTCTCCAGTTTTCGGATCTTCGTACTGATACAGTTTTTTGATCGTGCCAGAGAACGATTTATTCGTCTCTTTGTGCAAGTTCGAAATGGCAATCCGAGCCGCCAGAATGGCGTAGTCCGGGTGCTTTGTGGTCATCGACGCGGCCGTTTCGGCGGCTAAATTGTCGAGTTCGGTAGTTTTTACACCATCGTAAAGGCCGCTAACGACCTTTACAGCTACCTCTACCGGTTGTACATAAGCGGGGTCGAGACCATAGCACAGTTTCTCGATTCGAGCCGTGATTTTGTCGAATTTAACCGACTCCCGGCGTCCATCGCGTTTGACTACAAACATGAGCGTTTGGGTTAGTTATAATGTATGAAAAAATGATAAATGCAGTAAAAATAAAACTAGTAAGAGATACGACTTAGAAGAAATCCAGTTTCTCCTTCCGACGAAAGGTGTCTACAAATCAATCGAACAACCCTACTGGTAGCCTTCGGCTGATGCTGGATTCGTATGGCGTTCTAAAGTTCTTTTGAAATAGACGGAAAAGCAACCCGGAAGGTTCGGGTATTTTTGTGAATCGTTGAAAGGTACAACTCTACCAGGCAGGTTAAGAAATTGTTAAGCCGTAATGCTGAACGACTTACCAATACTCCATCAGAGAGCTATTCTAAAAATAAAAAAAAGCGAATTTACTAATCGGTCTATGGGGTCTATTAGTAGCCTGGCGAACTGGAGAGGAAGTATAATTATCCTTAAATATAAAAACAAAATTCGGGGAGTGACAAGCCTTTGTTACGCCAATATTAGGCAACGGTACCAATTTATTTCGTTCATAATCAACCTACAAAAGAAGCCTAAAAAGGCTTGGCTATTCGACCCGAACACCGTACCTTTGCAATCCTTTTCGGTCGGAAACCGAGAAGATGACAAGAAACTGAGATTAATCATGAAAAAGGGCATTCACCCGGATTACCGCGAAGTGGTATTCCACGACCTGTCGAGCGACTATAAATTTCTAACGCGCTCAACAGTTCAAACCAAAGACAGTGTCGAGTTCGAAGGAAAAACCTATCCGCTCGTTAAGATTGAAGTTAGCTCGCAGTCGCACCCGTTCTACACGGGCAAAAACGTACTGCTCGATACGGCCGGTCGTGTGGACAAGTTCCGCAAGCGTTACGGTACCAAAGAGAACGCAACACCAACGTCAACCACGCCTTCACAGTCGTAGTTCTACCGGTACTTCTCTTTTTAATTACAAAGGAACTCCCCCGCTGCGGCTAACGTGGCGGGGGAGTTTTTTTCAGAGGATATAGCTACTTGCCAATCAACTTAGAGTATATAGAGTTTATATTTCACAAAATAGGCTATACTTACTATTGAACTATGTAACTTCAGAAAAGTATTACTTTCTGGTCATGTCATCTGCTATTTTCCCAATACGCATTTATTACATTGCTCTATCCTCTCTACTTGTTGCGCTGTTAATTACCTTTATTCACAGAGCTGAATATTATGATGAAGCTTGGTTTGCCGAGCAGTCATTTTGGCTCATCCGTACCGGGTATGTAAAGTCTGAGCTATTTCGCGGATATAACGGCTGGGAAAATAGACTATATGTCTTTCACAAACTCTACATATATGCCGGAGCGGGTATACTATACATCACGGGGATTTCGGTAGCCACCAGTAAATTAGTTAGTGTACTGTTTGGATTACTGGTCGGGTATCTGGTCTGGCTATATAATCGTCGGGCTGCTCCCGAACAAAAATATCTATCGGTATTGCTATACTTCGGGTGCGGCACCCTGATTCGGTTCATATCCGTTAACCGCCCGGAAACAATGTGTATGACGCTGGGATTTGCCTCTTATTGGGCTCTTGATTCGGGTAGTACTTCCCGCTCGAAACCAATACTGGCGGGCGTGCTGGCTGGTTTGGCTGCGCTAACCCATCTTAATGGATTAATCTATTTAGTTGCCGGAACGATCTGGCTATTTGTAAAATTAGGTTTCCGACCGACCTTTTTATTTGTTGTGGCGGGCAGTCTAACATTAAGTTTATATGGCGTAGATGCTATACTGGATGGCAATCTGATGCTGTTAATACATCAGTTTCGGGACGATCCGGCTACGCAGCAAAATTTAAATTTGGCCGATAAACTTGCTGTCCTAACTGACTATCACCAGATCTTTTTTCATAGTCAGAATGAAGCCGCCTTGAGCGCGTTGGTCATTATATGCGCTATTTTATTCCGGAAACATATACGATTCTCCCAACCTGTTTTGTTATATGCGATACTGCTGATTGTTTCATTTTGGCTACTTACAAAAAGCAACACAGATATATATTTTCTGCTATTTCTACCCTGGCTGGCTATTCTCGCAGCCAATTGGCTGGCAGAATACATAACTGGTCAACCCGTTTGGCAGCAACGTTTTATTCAAACGCTGCTTGTCTTGTATTGTGTTGTAGCCGTTATACAGATCCGTGAAGTCATCATAGAAAATAAAACAGTACCGGATATTGAAGTACATAATGCATTGTTAGCTACCTATATGCCCCGTCATCATACTAAAATAATTGCCCCTATAGAGTTTTTCTTTGGGCAAATGGATACGTATAAAATCAGGGGGTTGACCTACTATTATTTGCTTGAGAGAGATACAAAAAAAATACCGTTATCCACATTTTTTCAATTGGCTAATCAGGATAATGTGATGTACATAATTAGCGATCACCGCCTGAATGCGAGTTATGATATTCCAGTTAATGCGCCTGCCAAAATTGGTGCTTATCACCGAGTCTTTCAGGACGAGTTGAACACGATATATGCGCACAATTTCAGCCAGCAGTAAAAGGTCAAATCGTTTTTTTACCGAATAGCAACATTAGCTAGTTAACCTAGCAGCTAATTACCTTTGCCGTATGGCTTTTATCCAGACTGACACCTTTACACTGCGTGGTTACGAGTGCGATGCCTTTGGGCGAATGAGTATTCCGGCCCTGATGAACCTGATGCAGGAATCAGCGAATCGAAATGCTATTGATTACGGCATCGGCATTGCCGATTTAGGCCGACAGGGTTATGGTTGGATGTTGATGCGCTTTTGCCTGCGGATGCATCAATACCCGCGCTATGGTCAGACGATCCAGTTAATGACCTATCCCACTACTGTGGAGAAATATTTCATTCATCGTGACTTTCGGGTACTGGCTGAAGACGGGACGCTGCTGGCTGATGCCAGTAGTACGTGGCTTGTTTTTAGTATGGAGAAGCGTTCTATGGTGCCGTTGCCCGAGTTTATTCGCCGGTTGAGTCCGCCAACCAACGTTGACCCATTGCCCACACTTCCCCTCAAACCTGATTTCCAAACGATGCCGTTTGTACCAAACGATACGAAACGTGTGGAGGTAGGCTGGCTCAGCATCGACCAGAATCAGCACGTTAATAATGTGGCTTATGTTGGCTGGCTGCTCGAAGCGATTGATAGCGAGACATTACAAACGCGGGAATTAGCCGAAATTGATTTAGTTTACCGCACCGAAAGCCATTGGCATGATCAGTTGCAGGTGCAATCGACGACCGAGTCACCAACGACATGTTTGCATCGGATTCTTCATACCGAATCGAGTAAAGATGTGCTGCTGGCGCGGAGCCGGTGGCGCTAGTTTTGTTAGGACGACAAAAATCTGTTATGACCACTTCACAAAAAAATACGCAAACGCTTAATGCTGTGCTGAGTGGCCTGATGCGCCGATACAGTGAACGCGTTCCTGATGTGCAGAACGTATTCGACGCCATGCTCGACGCGGACGTTATTAAATCGCCGGACGATATTGATAATGACCACATTGCCTTCCGAACAATGGGCGTACCGAATCTAGGATTGGCTTCGTTCGAGAAAATTTTCAGGCACTACGGCTACGAACGGCGCGATGAATATAATTTCATTGACAAGAAGTTAAAGGCATACTGGTACAGTCCACCCGAACCGCGCTTACCCCGCATTTTTGCTAGTGAGCTACGCGTCAATGAATTGTCGGACGAAGCGCAACGAATTATTCACCGTTATACAGATAGGACAAGTGATCCCGTTGACGCGCTGGATTTAGACAATGCCGACGCTGTTGACCAGTTTTTGCATCAACCACTCTGGACCACGCCCACGCTGGCCGATTATCAGACGTTGCTGAAAGAAAGCGAATACGCGGCCTGGGTGATTTATAACCGCTATTACCTGAACCACTTCACCATCAGCGTTCATAATCTCAAGTCAGGATATAACACCATCGACGAGTTTGTTGCCTTTTTGCAAAACCGTGGATTGCGCTTCAATTCGGCGGGGGGCATAATCAAAGTTAGCCCAGATGGTGATTTGAGACAAGCCTCTACCGTTGCCCAGATGATTGACGCCGAATTTGCAGGGGGTGCAGGGTCGCCTGCTGAAGTCTTTCGTATTGCGGGTTCATACGTCGAGTTTGCCGAACGTCGTATATTACCCCCATTTCGACACCTTCCCGCTGACCAAATTACCCGTCAGCACCGGCGCGAAGGTTTTGAAACGGGTAATGCCGACAAGATTTTTGAAAGTACGTTTACGACTCAAACGGGTAAATAGCTTACCGTATTCGGTTTACGGTTGTGATGGGTTGGACTACCCAACATCGCCAATCGTGAAACCAACTAACCCTTTTTTCGCTATATGAACACAAAATCCTCTCTCCTACTCGCCGGACTGCTGTTGTGTGGATTGGTTTCGCTGGCACAGAAACCCGCCCCGGTGGGCCTGCAACTGTACAGTTTCCGTAATCAGTTTGCGAAAGATGTTCCGGGAACGATGGCTAAAATAAAAGAGATGGGATTTCGGGAAGCGGAGATTGCCGGAACCTACGGCCTGAGTTTGACCGACTTTCGCAAATTGCTGGACCAGAACGGCATTAAAGCCATAAGTACCGGAGCGAGTTTTGATGATTTAGACAATAATGTGCCTAAGATTTTAGCAGAAGCTAAAGCGTTGGGGGCTAAATACGTCGTCTGCACCTGGATTCCTCACGCAGGTGACAATTTTACAATTTATGATGCTGATCGGGCTATCGACGTTTTCAACACAGCCGGAAAACTACTCGCCGAAAATGACATTACGTTCTGCTACCACAATCACGGGTACGAATTTCAGACCTATAAAGACGGCACCTTCTTCGACTACTTAGCCGAAAACCTGGACCCGAAATCGGTTAATTTCGAGATGGACGTATTTTGGGTGAAATCGCCTGGTTATGACCCGGTTGCGCTGTTACAGAAATACCATAAACGATTTTTGTTAATGCACCTTAAAGACCGTAAACCTGGCACACCCGATAGCAACAATGGCCATTCTGACGTAGAATCAAATGTGACGCTTGGACAGGGCGATGTGGGCATTGCCGCCATTATGAAACAAGCCAAAAAGTCGGGCGTGAAGCATTATTTCATTGAGGACGAATCGTCGCGCTCAATGGAGCAAATGCTGCCCAGCCTGGTTTTCTTGGAAGGGTTAAAATAGTACTAAGTCCAAATTACAAAGGCCAGCGTTACCTCATAGTTACATATTGAGGTAACGCTGGCCTTTGTGGCTAGTAAAAGACTCATTTTTTACCCTTAAGGACTAATCTATATATTTGGTTATCCTGCGGGTCTGTGTCAATGTTTATGCTCGTGCCATCGGCAGTGCCAATCTTATTTGCGCCATCATACAGGTCATAACTTGTCCCGTTTGTTTGAACAGTAACCCGGCCCAAAGGAGAGCTTGAGGATATTCCATTAACTAACAAAGTAACGGCAATACTATCCGTTAGCGTTGCACTCGCTATACGTGTTGCCACGAGAGTGCCCGAAATTACAGTTGTACCGTTTACTTTATAAGGTAAACTAATAGAGTCGACGATACTGGCCGAATCTTGGCGAAGGTAGGTAAGCTGATAGGTTCCCGCAATCACTGCTGACGCGTCGGGAGCAGGGTCATTACTTTTACTACAAGCGGCAAAAGCCAATGCAGTAAGGACAAAGAGGGCATATCTCTTTTTCATAGTTGGCTGAGTGTTTTTTCACTATACTCCGTTTCACTACTTTTTGTGGCAATTAGCCGCTGAATACTTAGGAAATGGCCTTATTTCTAATTAAAATCCCCTCTACTAGCTGTTGAATATCAGTTGGTTCGTGAAAGGCGCTGATGACAACGCGCGTATTGGCCCGGTCGGCAGCCGTTGGATAGGCGAATGAGTAAATCAATATATTATGTTGGAGCAAATCCGCATACAACTCATCGTGCTCGGTGAAGAAAACCGGGTAACCTTTCGCATGACGAAATAACCCTGTGGGAAGCAACAGTTTCTCCGCCAATAAAACATTTTTCTGAAGCCGTTCATATCCTTCGGCATACAGAGCATCTGCTCGTAAGTAAGCATCCAAACAAGCTGGTGCTATAGGCGAGCAAGCGCCAAAAAACGCCGTTTGACGCAGGGATTTTACTGTACTCTCGTCACCAAAAACTACGCCACCCGGCAACCCCATTGCTTTTGCCAGCGAAGCCGTACCCAATACACAAACAGGTCCGCCATTGCGGTTCGGTTTACGCGGGATTTGTGGCCAGATGCCCCGCCCGTTGTTGAGCACACCTAACCCATGTGAATCATCAACAACAAGGGTAATAGGTCGGTCGTCGGGCAGGTCGTTAACCCAATCAAAATTGTAATAGTCTGAGCAAACTGCGTCGAGGGTATTAGTCAAAATAGCCACCGGACCGGGGGCCATCGCTCGCAGCTGGTCAGGTAATTGTGCGGTCCATTGGGCAAACGACAGCTGGGGCAGCGTAACGACTGGCTCATGCCAGAGGGCCGGGTGCGCCTTTGGCGCGTAGATAAACGTAGCCTGCTGACTCTTAAGCCAGTTTATTACAACCTGGCCAGCCATCATCCCCGACGAAAGTGTCAGGGCTTTCTCGGCACCAATCTTCGCGGCTAGTTTAGTTTCGGCTTCTTCGTATACCCCAAGTCGTACATTACCATTGCGGGAACTCCCAAAAACGGTGCCGTACCGGCTCATACCTTCCACCATCAATTGATGAAAGGCAGGGTGTTGCGGCAATCCCAAGTAGGCTGTTCCACTAAAGAAAAGATACTCCTGACCGTTGTGTGCTACGGTTCGGTTAGGCAGGTGATTTATATGAAAAATCTCACTCATTCGCTCATTGATAAATTCACTCCCGTGCCATTTTCAGTGGCATAAACTACTTTGCCATACTCGAATATAACACCCGTAGCTGGGTCATTGGCAATTAGCATCGCTCCATCTAGATCGGCATAATCGAGCAAGGGAAGCAACTGCGCTATGGCTGAAATCCCTACACTCGATTCGGTCATGCAGCCGACCATGACGCGCAAATTCAACTCACGAGCTCGGCTAATCATGCGCCGGGCGGGTGTTAGTCCTCCACATTTGGTAAGCTTAATGTTAACACCGTGAAAATAGCCCGCGCATCGGTCCACATCGCTCTCAACAATGCAACTTTCGTCAGCAATGATGGGCAACACACTCTGCTCGTACACGGTTTTGGCTCCTGCCCAATCGTTGGCGGGGAGGGGCTGTTCAATAAATTCAACCCCTAACGCTCGCAGTTCTTTCGATTTGGTAATCGTGTCAACCGCCGTCCAACCGCAATTCGCATCCACGCGAAACACCGCATCGGTATGCTGACGCAACGCATTGACAAGAACTAGATCCATTTCTGGCTGACCCAATTTAATTTTGTAGAGAGGCCAGGGGCGTTCCTGCATTTTTTCAACCATTCGTTCGGGTGTATCGAGGCCAATGGTGTAATCGGTCAGCGGGCTATTTCCCGGATTCAGGTTCCATAGTTTATACAAAGGCTGTTGTTGCCGTTTGGCCCACAAATCCCAGGCCGCCTGATCAAGCGCACATAGCGCAAACGGATTTTGCGCCAGATACGGTTGTGTATCCGCCCAGAAAACTTCAGGATCAGTCAGGGAATAGGTTTCGATATGAGAGCGCAAGGCGTCGAGAGCCGCAACCATTCCATCGATGGTAATACCATAATAACGGGTTGCCGTGGCTTCGCCAAATCCACTGTACTCACCATCGCGTAGTTCAACGATTAAGGTTGGTTGCACGTCGCGGCTGTCATGGGCGATGGTAAACGTATGGTTCAGGCGGAGATTAACCCGATGAAAGAATAACTGCATTTGTCTACTGTTTTGACAAAGATAACAGTCGTTCCATGCGTTCAGGATTGTAAACCTGCGATTACGAAATTCAACGTTGAGTATAAATTATAAGTCTACCAAACCGTGTCGCATGGCCTCCATAACCATGCCCACCCGAGTTTTTACATTCATTTTCTGGAAAACAACTTCACGATAGCCATCTACAGTACGCGGACTAACACACATTTTGTTGGCAATTTCGGTGTATGTTAGTTCACTACAGGCAATTTTCAAAAATTCGAACTCTCGGCTGTTCAAATTAAAAAACGTAACATGTCCGTTCTCGGTGGGTGTATTCAGGTTTCGAATAAGTTGCGTTGTCAGGAATTCGGAATAATAAAACCCCTTAGTCATAATATCGTCTAATGCCCTATGAAACTCGGCCGGTCGGCAGCCTTTGAGTAGATATCCTCGTGCTCCATTACGTACCATTCTGACAATTTGATCTTCTCGATCATTCATTGATAGAGCGAGTACTCGTATCGACGGGTAGAGTTCTCGAAGTTGTAGAGCGGTTTCGAAACCATCCATCTCTGGCATATTCAGATCCAGCAGCACAATATTGGGCAATTGAGTGCTATAGGCTAACTGTCCCAGCAAATCCCGACCATTTTCGGCGATGAGTAGAACATCGTAGTCATCAAACTTGCGGACCATATCAGACAAAGCCGCAGCTACTAAATGATGATCGTCGACAATGGCAATAAATGCAGGCATCGGTTTGACAACGTAGGTAATAATACAGTAATACTACCTGAAAAGTAGAAAGCTAATCTAAACCATGCAATACCCGGATTATGTTATTTTTTGACTATATAATCAGCAATTCGTAGTTCTTGTATACAAGAAAGACTTTATCATATAAAAATATTAATTTATCATAGATTAACCATATATTAATTCACTGCGAAGTATGAAATAAGTCATGATCCTGACCAATTATGATTACGGATTATGAATACTGTATCAAAAAAATTTAGGTTCATCGGCAATCATGAAGCGACGATGGAAAGAATCTAGCCAATTTGGTGACGGGGCATTCGAATTTCAACGCGTGTACCAGCACCAAACTGACTAAGAATGGTACACGTTCCGCCCAGCATTTCAGCCCGCCGGTAAAGGTTATTCAGTCCCGCTCCCGAAGCGTTGAGCGATCGGGTAGCGGCTTCCTGAACACTAAATCCCCGGCCGTCGTCAATGATCGCTAGCATGAACATATCTGATTTAAAGTCGGCCATGACGTGTAAATTTTTCGCTTTCGCGTGTTTAAGCGCGTTATTGAGTGACTCCTGGGTCATCCGTAAGAGTACAGTTTCCATTTGCTCGCTCAGCAAATAGGGTTCGCCCAAGGTTGTAAATTGTGTATTTATGTGGCCCGTTCGCTGAATTCGCTCCAGTTCGAGTGTTAGACTAGGTACCAGCCCAAACCGACGAACGGTATCATGATCGAGTGTTTTGGAGAGCGTACGAACATCGGCAATAATAGTTCGGACCAAATCGCGGGTTTGCTTAACAGACTGTTGTTGATCAGGGTCAACAACCTCATCTTCGAGAGCATTGAGTTGCATAATAACGACCGTGAGCAGTTGACCAATATTGTCGTGCAAATCGTTGGCAATTTGCTGGAGTGTCTGATTCTGGATTTCGAGCTGCGATTGGAGGAGTTCACGCTGGTATATCTCTTGCATTGTTTTACGTTCCAATAGTGATTCGCGACGACGACGGCGATAATAAATGATAAAACTTACACTAAAAAGCGCCATTAATACGATTACAATACTTCCAACAATAAAAGCTATTAAAACGCCTTTTAATGAGTTATTCGCCATGGCTACTTAATACATTAGGCATTGAGCATACAAATCCAATTGTTAAGTAAAGTATAAAGCTAAAAGGAAAGCTGGCATAATAGATTACAGAGGCTAATGTTTGATTGCTAATAATAAAATAATCAATCAAACCAATAGTAAAGAATGTACCTGAAAAGTAAATAAGAAGGGCCACAACTACCCAAAAAGTATGATCTCTTTCGGGCTGATATAAATCTTCTTTATTTAAAATAGTTTGAAAAAAAATGAAGCACCAGTAAATAACGAAAGCACTCTCAATCATATAGGTAATTGAATTATTATGACTCAACGGTTGCCAATAAATTGTACTGATCAATACCAAAACTGTGTATAAAGCAACTGATATTTTAATATTATTTCGTTGCGTATGTTGTTGTAATGTGCTGTAAAATAGGGCGGCAATACAACTATATTCAATAGGAGCGTAAAAGTGATAAAGAAATAAATTATTTCCATTGGTTGTGACTTTTATATAATCGGATATAGCTTCAATTAATAAATTACTGAATACTAGTATTAATACCGGTCGTAAATTTTCTGGCAAACGACTATACTTAGTTACGATAATAACTATATCACCGACTAAAATAGCGAGGTAAATTTGATTTAGTATTGAAATTTGGTTTAGCCAGCCCATACGTAAAGAAAGGGAATCGTGTGGCACGATTCCCCAATGATTCATTATTTTTCAGTCCATTCTATAATAACTTATTACCTTGATGTGCTGTAGCACAGGGAGGATTACGACAATCAAAATTACCCATGTCGCCACTTTCCAGTATCATATCGCTGTCATTCAGTAAGTCAGTAAACAAGCCATTGTCTCCCTTTTTAACCGGTACAATTAATGGCCAAATATCACCTTTAACCCCGGAATCATGTGAGGTCTCTTTTGTTAGGTAAATGCGTATGCCACTACAGTCCTTATGAGATTCCATAATTTTTTTCAGCGTCTCCATACTCATCGTAGCAGATAGAAAGATTTCACTCGGATCAGTCTTTTTTATATCGACGGTATAGTCAACATAGTTTTTCACCTGAGTCCGTAATTCGGCGATAGTTGTCTTTTTTAGTGACATGATTAGAGGTTGGTTTATTTAGAGCAGTTAAGATAATATTATTATGAACTGATAGGCACGCAGGCAAAATAATATAGCACAGAACAGAAGACAAGTAACTCACTTTCAGATGCTTATCACCTTAAAATTGACTGGCACCTTGAAAATACGGGAAATCTCCCGTATGTGGTACCGTACATTCCCCGCTATATAATGGGCTATTCTCCCCTATTCCAGTATTGACTTACTCATCATCTTTGTCCTGTTAATTCTATCTACATCTTCCTCCACATCGCCTTCCTAATGAACAAACCGCCGGGCAACTACCCGGCGGTTTGTTTTTGTATTAGCCCCCAGCCAATTCCAGCATTCAGCAACAAACCATTAATTATCAATGGATTATAAATATTTTGCGATTAATTAAATCCAAACGCTACAGCCCCGCCGTAAGTCTTCACGTTCGATCGACACACAGTAAAACATTCAGTACACATTTCAACTCATTAAAAAACAAGACATGAAGACGTTCACATTGGCTATACTTAGTTTACTGGCTATCAGCCAGGTTTCATTTGCTCAGGAAAAAACCGTTACCGTTGGTGGCGCACCGATGTACCCCTCGAAAAATATTATCGAGAATGCGGTAAACTCTAAAGATCACACCACGCTCGTAGCCGCTGTTAAAGCTGCTGGTTTGGTTGAAACATTGTCTGGCCCTGGCCCATTCACGGTTTTTGCTCCTACTAACAAAGCCTTCGACAAACTACCTAAGGGCACTGTTGAAACGCTGGTAAAACCAGAAAATAAAGAAACGCTGACAAAAATTCTGACCTATCACGTTGTATCAGGCAAAATGAGTGCAGCCGACCTAATGAAAGCTATCTCCGATGGCGGTGGTAAAGCTACGCTAACAACTGTGCAGGGTGGCACATTGACTGCGACTCAAAAAGGCAAGAAAATTGAGCTGACAGATGCCAAAGGGGGTATGTCTACAGTTACAATTGCCGACGTTAATCAGTCGAACGGCGTGATTCACGTGATCGACACCGTATTGATGCCGTAAAAGAAATTTCGCTTTATTTAACGTAAAATGCCCGGCCAGACGGTCGGGCATTTTACGTTTTTACAGTTATACTGTAAACTAATTAACCTTATACATCATAACTCAGCACCGGACTCAGCCACCGCTCGATTTCCTCAACCGGCACATCTTTCCGGTGAGCATAATCCAGAATCTGGTCTTTGTTGATTTTCCCGATAGAAAAATACTTTGATTCGGGATGCGAGAAATAAAATCCACTGACCGACGAGGCCGGATACATGGCATAACTTTCTGTCAGTTCAATATCTATCTTATTGGCATCCAGTAGGTTGAACAGAGTCCCTTTTTCGGTATGGTCGGGGCAGGCCGGATAACCCGGCGCGGGTCGAATACCTTGATAAGCTTCTTTAATCAACTGCTCGCTGGTTAGTGTTTCGCCAGTTGCGTAAGGCCAGAATTCTTTACGAACTCGCTCGTGCATTCGCTCAGCAAAAGCTTCAGCCAGACGGTCGGCTAACGCTTTAACCATGATGCTGTTGTAGTCGTCATGATCGCGTTCATATTTTTCAATTAACGCTTCGATACCAATACCTGCCGTTACCGCAAATCCACCGATGTAATCTTCCCGACCACTTTCGAGCGGAGCAATGAAATCCGACAGGCAGAAATTGGGTAAACCGGGCGCTTTCTGGTTCTGTTGACGCAGGAAATGCAACACCGTTTTCGTGTCATAAATCAGTTCGCCAGCCGGACTGACGGCGGTTTTCGACTGCGCTTTACTGATCTTATATTCGATATGTTGGTGAGAACCATGTCGTTCGCAGGGTATCTCACGCGCTTCTTCTTCGAAATCGTGCAACAACACGTCATCATCAGCCGAATTTGCGGGGAAAAACCCGACAACTGCTTTCGCCTTCAGGAGTTTCTTATAAATGATTTCCTGTAAAAGCTCGTTGGCATCATCAAACAATTGCTTCGCTTCTTTGCCTACGACAGCATCGTCGAAAATTGCCGGATACTTGCCATGCAACTGCCACGTCTGGAAAAAGGGAGTCCAGTCAATGTATTTCGCTAGTTCGGCCAGGGAATAATCTTCAAAATAACGGTTACCCAAGAACGTCGGTTTTGTTGGTTCAAAGGTGTTCCAGTCAATTTTTGTGCGATTATCGCGCGCTTTCGCAATGGTCAAACTGGCCTTATCTTTCTGTCGTCGGGCGTGATCATCGCGAAGCTTCACATATTCAGCTTTAATCTCCGTGAAGATTTTTTCCTTAGTACCGTCCGTTTCACTAACGAGCTTTCCGGCAACGGGAACACTTCGGCTGGCATCCAGAACGTGAATAACCGGCCCGGCATAGTGCGGATCAATCTTAACGGCAGTATGTATTCGTGAGGTCGTCGCTCCGCCAATCAGCAATGGCATCGTGAAACCCTGCCGCTGCATCTCCTTCGCCACACCGACCATTTCGTCGAGCGAAGGTGTAATCAGACCACTCAAGCCAATGATATCCACATTATGTTCGCGGGCCGCATCCAGAATTTTCTGCGTAGGCACCATAACGCCGAGGTCAATAATTTCGTAATTATTACATCCTAACACGACGCCAACGATGTTTTTGCCGATGTCATGCACATCACCTTTGACGGTTGCCAGCAAGATTTTACCGGCAGACGATGAACCTCCACCCGATTTCTCAGCCTCAATAAACGGCGTCAGATAAGCCACGGCCTTTTTCATTACCCGGGCTGACTTTACTACTTGCGGCAAGAACATTTTGCCCTCGCCAAACAAATCACCAACCACGCTCATCCCGTCCATAAGCGGACCTTCGATAACGTGCAATGGCCGCTCAACCTGCAGGCGAACCTCTTCGACATCCTGATCAATATAATCCGTAATACCTTTGATGAGCGCGTGTTTGAGCCGTTCACGAACGGGTTCCAGCCGCCAGCTTTCATCTTTTACAATCTCTTTACCTTTGGCTTTTACCGTTTCGGCATAATCAACCAACCGTTCGGTAGCATCATCCCGCCGGTTAAGTAATACGTCTTCGCAACGCTCCAGCAATTCTTTTGGAATACTGTCATATACTTCCAGCTGGCCCGCATTGACAATACCCATGTCCATCCCGGCGCGGATGGCATGATACAGGAACGCCGAGTGCATGGCCTCACGCACAAGGTCGTTACCCCGGAAACTAAACGAAATATTGGACACACCCCCGCTCACTTTGGCCAGCGGCAGATTTTTCTTAATCCAGCGCGTAGCGTTTATAAAGTCAACAGCGTAGTTATTGTGTTCCTCAATGCCCGTGGCAACGGTCAGAATATTGGGATCGAAAATAATGTCCTGCGGGGCAAAATGGACTTTATCAACCAGAATTCGGTAGGCCCGCTCGCAAATCTGGATACGTCGCTCGTAGGAATCGGCCTGGCCACTTTCGTCAAACGCCATCACAACGGCGGCCGCACCATAGCGTCTGACAAGTTGCGCTCGTTCAATGAATGCTTCCTCGCCTTCCTTCAGCGAAATAGAATTGACAATGGCTTTTCCCTGCACACATTTCAGGCCGGCTTCGATAACTTCCCACTTTGAGGAATCGACCATGATGGGTACTCGGGCAATGTCTGGTTCAGCGGCAATCAGGTTCAGGAAAGTCGTCATGGCTTCCACCGAATCCAACATACCTTCGTCCATATTGATGTCAATCACCTGCGCTCCACCTTCTACCTGTCCACGGGCAATACTCAGTGCTTCATCGAAATTACCTGCTTTAATGAGCCGGGCAAATTTCTTCGAGCCTGTTACGTTGGTACGCTCACCAACGTTCAAAAAATTAGTTAACTCGGTAATCTTCAGCGGCTCCAGACCACTCAACTTCTGATATGGTTCTGGTTCTGGTATCTGCCGGGGCGGGTATTTAGCCGCGACATCCGCAATAGCCCGGATATGGTCGGGCGTAGAGCCGCAGCAACCGCCAACAATATTGACAAAGCTGTTTTTAATAAAATCTTCTATTTGCAACGCCATCATATCCGGCGTTTCGTCGTACTCGCCAAATTCGTTAGGCAAGCCCGCGTTCGGGTAAGCAGACGTAAAAAAGGGAGCTTCTTTCGACAGTGTCTGAATATATGGCCGCATCAATTCGGCACCGAGGGCACAATTCAGCCCCACACTAAGCAAAGGCAAATGCGAAACAGAATAAAGAAATGCTTCGGTTGTCTGGCCCGACAGTGTCCGCCCACTGGCATCCGTAATGGTGCCGGAGATCATGATGGGAAGGACAGTTTTCTGCGGGTTTAGATTGAAATACTTGTCAATAGCGAACATAGCCGCCTTGGCATTGAGCGTATCGAAAATCGTTTCAACCAGAAGCAAATCCGATCCACCGTCAACCAGGCCACTTACCTGCTCATAATAAGCATTTACCAAATCATCGAATGTAACAGCGCGGTAAGCCGGGTTATTCACATCGGGTGAGAGTGAAGCGGTCCGATTGGTTGGTCCCATTGCCCCAGCCACAAAGCGTGGTTTATCGAGATTCTGGCGAGTTATGTCAACGGCAACTTCTTTGGCAATCCGGGCCGATTCATAGTTAAGTTCATAAGCCAACTCCTCCATCCGGTAATCGGCCATGGCAATGGTCGTACTACTGAAGGTATTAGTTTCAATAATATCGGCTCCCGCTTCGAGATATTGCTTATGGATTGCCTGAATTATTTCCGGCTTTGTCAGGGAAAGCAGATCGTTATTTCCTTTTAAATCATGCGGCCAATCCCGGAATCGCTCACCCCGATAATCGGCATCGGTTAAGTTGTACCGTTGAATCATCGTACCCATCGCCCCATCGAGGACAAGGATACGTTCATGAAGAATTTCGTATATCGTTTTCAAAGGCAGTGTTGCAACGCGTGATTGTTAGAGATACCAACAACCGACGTCCTAAAAAAAGTCCAAAAAGACAAAAAGGCTTATATACAAAAAGACAGATAGCCGAAGGCTAACTTATCTATCCCGGTTACTGACCGGGAGGAAGTTGGCACCATTTCCTTGAGGTGGTTGGTTGCCAAGACATCATCGGGTCCGTTCCCTCCGTCTTTCTGGATAAGCCACCACAAAATTAAACAAAAAAATCGGGCACACCGACAACCGGTATGCCCGAAATAAGTAGGTTCCTATGCCTTGACTACCAGCTCTGTTCCAAATCCTCTTTCGTATACAAATGATTTCGCTCCGTATAAAATGAGGAATCATCCGTCCGTTTGATAGACAGTGGATTCTTAGTCGACATCCGATATAGCAGTGCAATTGGGAATAAAAACACATAGAATAATACCGACAAAATAATTTTGCCATTGATATTTCCCAGCACTTCAGCCAATTTAAACCATGCTTTCACAATGAGGTCGCCCGCCACCGGAATAGCCAGACTTAAGAGACCCACAGCCGCAGCACTGTAAAGCCACCAGGGTGACTTAAAGACAAAATACAACACCACCAGTCCGGTTACAATAACCAGTTGGGCTTTTACTTTTTCGGTAACATCCATGAGTTAAAATAATGTATAAATAAATGGAGCCACCGCTGAGCCACCGCCAATAACAATCAGAACACCAATGAGTAATAATAAAATAATCATTGGTGCCAGCCACCATTTTTTGCGTTGTTTCAGAAATTGGAAAATGTCATGTAAGAATTCCATGAGTTATTTTTAGTTACTTGTGAATAGATACTATTTGCCCGAAAACCAGATTCGACGATAAGAGTCGAAGAAGCGTCTTATCTACCCGTTGGTTGACTCACAATTGAACGGGCAAAACCATTAGGACACCCTACAGCCTAATCATTTGGAGCCATATCGCCTATGAGTTTCCCTACGTCCAGAACTGGTTAAGTATTGATTTAATGTACTCAGCTACGTTCTATATCATGCGAGATGGAAATGAGTTTTGATTACATAAAAACAGATTGATCTTTAATCTAAAACAAATTCTTCTTTCCAGTTATCACTTCCCTGCCATTCTGGTTGTTTCCGTTTGTCGAACAGGTAATTGCCAACGGCTAGATAATCCATTTCGGTACGCATAAAGCAACGATAAGCATCGTCGGGGGTGCAAACGATGGGTTCGCCACGCACGTTAAAACTGGTATTGACAATTACACCGTAGCCCGTTAGTTGCTTGAACGAATCAATTAATTGATAGTATCGAGGATTGGTGTCTTTGTGAACAGTCTGAATACGAGCCGAGTAGTCGATATGCGTAATAGATGGCAAGTCTGACCGTTGGTAGTAAAGTTTCTCGCGTAACGGAAAACTGGCATAGTCGGCGGGTACCGGTGTCCGGCGTTTTTCGGCTACTGGATGAACCAGCAACATGTAAGGCGAAATACCATCATAATCGAAATATTCGGCACAATCTTCGGCCAAAACGGAGGGCGCAAAAGGCCGGAACGACTCTCGATATTTAATTTTCAGGTTCAGTTTTTTCTGCATCTCGGCATTTCGGGGATCGCCCAAAATGCTGCGTCCACCTAAGGCGCGTGGCCCAAACTCCATCTGCCCCTGTACCCAACCAAGTACGTTGCCATCGGCCAACAGTTTGGCCGCATCGCGACTTAGCTCACTAAAATCAGCATAATGCGTGGCGACAGCTTTGTATTTTTTAGCCATCAATTCAACATCCAGATCGGAGAACGTTGGCCCCAGATAGGAACCCCGCATTGCATCGCGCTCGGTTGTTACTTCGCGCTCTTTGCCAAAGTAAATATGGTAGGCCGCCAGGGCCGCGCCCAACGCTCCACCCGCATCACCAGCGGCTGGCTGTATAAATATATCGTTGAAAATACCGGCTGCCTGTAGCTTTCCATTCGAGACGCAATTAAGTGCCACACCACCCGCCAGCACCAGCGCATCGGCATTGGTTAAGCGTTTAGCTTCGCGGGCCATGTTCATGACAACCTCTTCGGTCAAATACTGAATGGCCAAACCCAGATTGCAATGCTGAGGAAGAAGTTCGTCTTCGGGCTCTCGTTTGGGGAAACCGAACAGTTCGGCCCACTTTTCTTCGTTCACCATTTTCAGCCCGGTGGCATAGTCGAAATAGGACTGATCGAGCCAAACAGAGCCATCAGGCCGCAAGTCGGCTAATTTCGCTTTGATAACAGCCATATATCGGGCCACATCGGGCGAGTTCGGATCGCCATACGGGGCCAAACCCATTAGTTTGTACTCGCCGGAGTTAACGCGAAACCCCAAAAAGTAGGTAAACGCGGAGTACAATAGCCCTAACGAATGCGGAAACCGTAGTTCTTTCAGGATGGAAATGTTTTTGCCCTCCCCTAACCCAATTGAGGCTGTAGCCCATTCGCCCACACCGTCGATGGTCAGGATAGCTGCCCGCTTATAGGGAGATGGGTAAAAAGCGCTGGCACCATGCGAAAGATGGTGTTCGGGAAAAAGCATTTTTACCTTATGGGATGGGTCGTAACCCAATTTTTCTAACTCTTCCCGGATGAGTCGTTTCAGAAATAATTTCTCTTTAAGCCAAACCGGAATTGACATCAGAAACGACCGCAAGCCCTGGGGCGCAAAAGCGTAGTAGGTTTCCAGCAGCCGCTCAAATTTGAGCAGCGGTTTATCGTAAAAAACAATGGCATCCAGTTTATTGATATCTGCCCCGCTGTACTGAAGGCAGTATTTAATAGCTTCAGCCGGGAAACCTGGATCGTGCTTTTTACGAGTAAATCGCTCTTCCTGAGCAGCGGCAATAATACGTCCATCTTCAATTAATGCGGCTGCGGAATCGTGGTAAAAAGCAGAAATGCCTAATATAATCATGAATTGTGGTGGGGGTCAAAAAGCGCCTAAAATAATAATTTTTCTTCTAAACGTGATAATACGGGCAGCTCAAATTAGTTTACGGTCAAACAGAAAGGCACAGCCTAGGTAGTCTCTTCCCAAACTATTATCTGAATCCATACTATTGGCCTTATTTAATAATCACCGGGCAGGTGCTTTTGTGATCGGTTTAATCCGTAAGTCGGCCGCTAAGGTTTGAGCTACCTGCTGATAAGCTTTACTCTCCGGATGCATACCATCATAAGCCGTTTTCCACGAAAGCAGGTTTGAGTAGTCAATAACCTTCAAATGAGCTTGCTGAAAGAGCTGGCGTAGTTCAAAAGGCATCGGATAGGCGGGAAAAATAACTACATAGAAGTTGTCATTCCCAAACTGTTTTTGATATCGTTCTTCGGTTTTCTTAATAATCCGCACAAACTTTTCATATTGTTCAGTACTATATCGCCGGGGAAAGTTAACATTGAACAGGTTAACTATATTACTCGAATACATCCCTCGAATCAACTCCCAATAAACAGGGTGTTTCTGGGCATATGTGCCCTCTACGGTCATTGTTTTTGGATTAACATAGGGCCAGTAACCATTTGAATTATAGACCCATCTGGTGCTGGGCGCCACCCTGGCCAGATGGTCTTCGATATACGTATAGAAAGCAATTCCATTCTTTTCGGCTACCTCTTTCCGCATGTTAACCGCCTGCTGGAGGGCCAGTATATGGCTGGGAGAATAGCCCGACACACCATAATTATACGGCCGATAACCAGTCTGTTTGCCAAAAAAAAAAGGAATGGTGCTCGTATCAGATACCGATTCCCCATACGTAAATGAGCAGCCCAGAAACAGGGCATACTTGCCAACGGCCTGACTACTATCGAACGGGGTTATACGTCGGGATAAGCTGTCTATAGTATAGGTAACAGAAACGGTTTTCGAGAAAGACGACTGCTTTTTATCGGTTGTGTTGCCCTGCTTTATCGGATATGTTACTTCATATTGGCCCGGGGCTGGCCTAAGTATACCTAAGCTATCATATTGCAGGAGCGCAAACTTCTTCTGCTTAACGATGGTATTACTATTTTTCGTCGGCTTATTTACGGCTATATACAGATCACCTTTTTTCCATTTTAACAGCAGGCTACACACACCCTCAAGCACTAACCAACTAAAAATAAAGCTTAGTAACGATACGACACTTCCTTTAATCCATCCGTTGTTGTGCAACATACTAAGTGACATTATCTAACCAGACCACCCTTACTATCTGTAAAAACAAGCGACTATTATTCAGCCCGACTAAATAATGTCACGTATTATCTTACTATCATTTTATTTTAGTCTAACGATTACCTATGATTTTTCGATTTTAGTTAACCTTAATTAATGAGGTAATGGTCATACGGTGAAACCTGCTATTATGATGTGCTTCTACTAACAAAGAAGTTGGCTATGGTCATCTATTGAAAATAAACTGCGGAGCTTCGCTCATATACGCAAAAAAATTACCTTTGGCCTATTCATAAACATCTAATAGATAGTGAAACTGGCAGCCATTGATATCGGTTCAAACGCAGCCCGTCTGCAAATTTCGACGGTGTTACATAACGACAATCTCGTTAGCTTTAAGAAAGTTGAATATGTACGTTTCCCGCTCCGGCTGGGGCATGACGTGTTTAATTACGGTGCGTTGACACCTGAAAGCGAAGCCCGAACAACCAAACTTATGCAGGCTTATAAGCTGCTGATGGAACTGCATGAGGTAGAAGATTATATGGCTTGCGCAACCTCAGCCATGCGCGAATCAACTAATGGTCAAGATGTTGTTAAACGCATTGAAGCCTTAACCGGCATTAAAATTCACATTATTGATGGCCGTAAAGAAGCCGAACTTATTAATGATGTTGTCGTTCATGCGCTCGACGACCAGCAATACCTTCACATTGACGTTGGCGGTGGCAGCACCGAATTGAACGTGTATGTGAATCGCCAAAAAATCAATTCCAAGTCTTTCAAAATTGGCTCCGTACGCTTGTTGGAGGGCAAAGAACACAAAGGAGCCTGGCGTAAAATTGAGGATTGGGTTGAGGAAAATGTCGATTCGTTTCAGGAAGTTATTGCCGTTGGTACAGGTGGAAACATTAGCAAACTGTTTAATCTGGCGTCTAAAATCTCGGGAACGGAAACAACTCGCAGCGAAATTGAGCGTATGCGGGATTTCATTGCGGGATTTAGCCAGGAAGATCGTATCAATAAGCTTCGCCTGAATGCCGACCGGGCCGATGTAATTGTGCCAGCCGCAGACATCTATATTTCGGTTATGAAATGGGCCGGAGCCTCCAAGATTATTGTCCCAGATTTAGGTCTGAAAGACGGAATTATTCAATTAGTGTATGCTCAATTAGGCAAACGAAAGCAGCCACTCCAATAAAGAGGGTATCGTAGAAACCACTTTTTTCAGAACAAATGCGCCCCGATCATGATCGGGGCGCATTTGTTCTGACTTTAGCATAAACACAGTCTGTAGTGCCAAAACAAATTTTTCGTTCGTTACTTTATTCCTCTTTGTTCCGTCTTTATAGCCATGACGTATTGCATGGCGGAGTATACCTTTTTATTACAGCAAAATCCAGACCCGCTTGATATTCCCCGTTTTTGTCAGCTTGGCTTTTTCTTTAATGAACCTCAACATCTCCGGCAGCAGCATGGCGGAAAATTCTATTTACTCTCGGCACTGAATCAGACAACCAAACAGGCCGATGCCCGTTGTGCCTTTTTTATTTCCTCTAATGAAGCGGTGAGCCCGATTGCGGCCCCATTCGGTTCTATTGAATTTGCGGAAACATTTCCAGATGCAGCACTGGATAAATTTCTATCGTCTCTCCTTGAAGCCGTTCGACAGGCGGGGGCAATAAAGCTTCGACTCGTAAGTTATCCACATTGTTGTGCACCACAACAGGCTGGAAGACTGACGACTACGCTTGCTAAACATGAATTTATTGTAGTTGAAGCTAATCAAAACTTCTTCCTGCCCATTACTGGTGAACGTTTCAAAAGTCATCTCGTCTCGGCAGAACGTCGGCGTTTACGCAAATGTCGGGAGGCCGGTTTTCAGTTCGCTCATTGGCAATCGCCAAACATAGCCGAAGCCATTGATTTTATCCAAACGACCCGCCAGCAGCAAGGTTATCAGCTCACGATCAGCCCTGAACGACTGGCCGAATTATGTCAGAAATTTCCAGATCAGTTCGTTGTTTTCGTTGTAAAAGATGGCTCACAATTGGCCGCATTAACGATAACAGTACGCGTGCGACACGATATTTTATACAATTTCCTGCCCGTATCTCATCCTAACTATCACACATTCAGCCCGATGGTTGCGCTTACCGATGGTCTTTTCACCTATTGTCAACAACAGGAAATTAGGCTATTCGATTTAGGAGTCTCGCTCGATAATGACCGGCAACCGAAACCAGGCTTAATGCGTTTCAAGCGCAATCTCGGGGCTCAGGAATCGCCGAAATTAGTTTTTGAGAAATGGCTGTAACGTTTGCCGACCGGATTGCAGAATTTACAAGGTTTCTGGTAATTAAATCCTGTACTTCCCGGCTATCCCTCTATCTGCTATTTTTTTTGTTGTTTTGTAGAAAAAAGGTGCGTTCCTACGTGCCGCTTGCATGATAGAGGCTGGTTTCAATTCCCTTAGTCAATTTCTTAGCGACCTGTTCGCATCGCTGGTATCGCTGCTAAAAGTAGCGATACGTGGTCGGTACGCGACTCGCTTGCCCGACCGGCAATTGCCCGTTTGTTCGGTGTTAGGCAATGGGCCGTCACTAAATGAATCATTGGCCGACCAATTCGACTTCATTCGACAAACCGAGATTGTTTGTGTTAATAACTTTGCTCACGCCGACGTTTTTATCCGGCTTCGCCCACAGGATTACATTATCTCTGACCCAAATTATTTCGTTTTTACCGAACACACCACCGACCGCGACGATATCAAGAAAACCTTGTCCATATTTCTGGAACAGGTCAATTGGCCAATGACGTTGTATGTGCCTCATTTTGCCAGAGGCACGTATTTATTGAGGAAAATTGAACAGGGCAACTCGCATATCAAGCCTGTTTATTTCAACTACACCGTTGTTCGCGGATTTAATTGGTTGACGTACTGGCTGTATGAAAAAGGATTGGGCATGCCACAAGCTCAGACGGTTATTATTGCGGCTTTGGCGCTGATGATTAACCGGAAATTCGACACAATTTACCTCTTTGGAGCCGACACATCTTGGCACGAGCAAATACGACTTAACGAACAAAACCAGTTATTAATAAAGCAAATTCACTTCTACGATAAGCCCAAAGACGTTACGCACCAGCCCGTATATTCAGACGTACACCGGCAGCGCACGTTTTCGATGGCCTCACAGTTCTTATCCTTACACAAAGTCTTTCGGGGCTACGAGGTTCTGCGCGATTACGCCGACCATCGGGGCGTTCGAATTGTAAATGCCAGCGCGAAAAGTTATATCGACGCGTTCGAGCGACATCAATTTGTCAATAAGTCGGTAATAGAATCACCCGTCACTGACTAGTTTGACCCATTAACTATCAATTTATGCTTGATCTAACGAATAAATCCATTTTGATTACGGGCGGTACCGGCTCTTTCGGTAAGAAGTTCGTGGAGATGGTCTACCAGCATCATCCCAACATCAAACGCTTAGTCATTTACTCGCGCGACGAACTGAAACAGTTCGAAATGTCTCAGTATTATCCTCAATCGACATACAAATCCATCCGGTATTTTATCGGTGATGTACGGGATGGCGAACGGCTTAAACGGGCCTGCGAAGGCATTGACATCATTGTTCATGCGGCCGCACTGAAACAAGTACCAGCCGCCGAATATAACCCAATGGAGTGTATTAAAACCAACGTTTTTGGGGCTGAAAATGTCATCAATGCCGCGCTGGATAACGGTGTGCAGCGCGTAGTGGCCCTTTCGACTGATAAAGCTGCCGCTCCTATAAACCTTTACGGTGCCACAAAACTTTGCTCCGACAAATTATTTGTGGCCGCTAATAATATGAAAGGCAGCCGCAATTTGCAGTTCTCCGTTGTGCGGTATGGCAATGTTATCGGGTCGCGAGGTTCGGTTGTGCCGTTCTTTTTGGAAAAGCGCAAAGACGGTGTATTGCCCATCACTCACCCCGATATGACGCGCTTCAATATCTCGCTCGAAGAGGGTGTTGAAATGGTATTTCACGCGCTCGAACATGCCTGGGGCGGGGAAATTTTTGTCCCAAAAATCCCATCTTATCGCATTACTGATGTCGCTACAGCCATTGGTCCTGATTGCGAGCAGCAATTAGTTGGTATCCGTCCGGGGGAGAAACTGCACGAAGAAATGATTACAGAAACCGACTCGTTAAACACAATCGAGACAGCTAAGTATTACGTCATTACGCCGTCAACGCCCACCTGGAGCACCGACGATTACATGAAAGCCTTCAACGGGAAGCAAGTCGAGATGGGTTTCAAATACAACTCCGGCACCAACACCGACTGGCTCAACATAGAGCAACTACGCGATCAAATCAGAGAACACGTCGACGCTGATTTTCAGGTGTAATGAACACTGTCTAGGCAGTGACGTTATGCATTTTTCATTATACATTCATTCTGAATGACACAACCCATTCCATACGGTCGCCAACATATTACGGACGAAGATATTGCGGCCGTAGCCGATGTGTTGCGCGGGCCATTTCTAACGCAGGGTCCACATATTGGCGCGTTTGAAACAGCTTTTGCAAACTACATTGGCTGTCAATATGCCATCGCTGTAGCTAATGGTACGGCGGCATTACACCTGTGCTGCATGGCACTGGGCGTGACCACCGGCACGCGGGTTATTACGACACCAATTACGTTTTCTGCTTCGGCCAACTGTGTTCGATACTGCGGGGGTGAAATTCACTTTGCAGACATTGACCCGGTAACGGCTTTGCTTGATATTAATGCCGTACGGTCGCTGCTGGAACAGCATCCGAAAGGTTATTTTTCGGGTATTATCCCCGTTGATTTTGCAGGGTATCCAGTAGATATGGCCTCCTTCCGCGAACTAGCCGACGAGTACGGTTTATGGCTTCTGGAAGACAGTTGCCACTCGCCGGGGGGAGCGTTCATTGATAAAAATGGACTCGAAACGTCGAACCGAGAACACCGCTGTGGCGATGGGTCTCTGGCGGAGTTGGCTATTTTCAGTTTTCACCCGGTTAAGCACATTGCGGCTGGCGAAGGTGGCATGATTACCACCAACGATGAAGCTCTTCACAAGCACTTGCTCCGACTCAGAACGCACGGCATCACTAACAAATCTGCCGACTTTACGGAGCCTTATCCCGGCGAACCCGAACGGGGTGGCTGGTACATGGAATTGCAGGAACT
>CAXVWN010000135.1:0-6030 GCA_964263725.1 Spirosoma sp. | reverse complement strand
GGTCAGTCCAACGGCCCCAGTCATAGCACAGCCAGCGCTAAAACCAACGAAAGTGAATCCACCACAACGGCGGACTGGTGGGACAAAAACAAGCTAATCTAGTTTATGCTTGAAGCAGTCTTCACGACAACAAAAAAGCGTCGTCAGTTACTAACTGGCGACGCTTTTTTGTTGTCGTGTATTAAACCTGGGGCTCTGCAACTACTACTTTCGGAGCTACCAGTTTAGTCGTTGTCCGAGGGCGGGTAACGCCGTATGAACCTCTTGCAATCTTTCCTTTGCGGGACTTAATATCGCCTTTACCCATAATTAAAACGGCTTTAGTTTACCGCGTCTCTTCATTACGTGTAAACGGCACCGTTCGTTCATTCTGGTAATCAAGTACTTTAGTCAGGAGGTTACTGATTCTTATTTGAACGCCCGTGCCTCTACGCCCTCAACCGTGATAGTAACTGGTTTGATAGCGCCCTTATCGTCGAAATACATTCGATCAATACAGGTTTCCCGATGGTTGCCATCCGTCTCGGTTAACGGGCGACGGTGATAAACGATGTACCATTCGTCGGTGCCGGGCACTTGAATAACCGAATGGTGACCTGCTCCGGTTGCAACTTTAGGATCTTGCTGCAAAATCTTTCCTACGCGCTCGAACGGCCCGAAGGGTGACTGAGCCACGGCATATGCGACAGAGTAATCAGGCCCTGTCCAGCCGCCTTCTGACCACATAAAATAATATTTGCCATTTCTGACGAACATCGTAGGCCCTTCAACGTATCCTTTGGGCGTCATTTCGCGAAATGTAGTGCCATCTTCAAACGGAAGAAAGCCGGTAAAATCATCTTTTAATCGGGCAATATTACAGTGACTCCAACCACCATAAAGCAAATAGTATTGCCCATCCTGATCTTTAAAAACAAACTGGTCAATGGGTTGCGCCCCATTGTGAATTTGTCCGACTAATGGCTTTCCCAAGTAATCGCGGAAGGGTCCGGCAGGGTTATCGGCAATGGCCACGCCAATGCCACCTATTTCTTTCTTGTCATCATGAATATCATTCGCGCCAAAAAACAGAAAATATTGGCCGCCTTTCTCAATAATGGCGGGTGCCCACATGGCTCGTTTAGCCCATTTTACGGCCGTTGAGTCAAGAATGCGACTATGTTTTTCCCAGGTTATTAAATCTGGTGACGAGAAGGCATCGAAAAATATTTGCTGATTGTAAGGAGCCGAATAGGTTGGGTAAATCCAGTATTGATTACCAAATATGACGCCTTCGGGATCGGCGTACCAGCCCGGAAAAATTGGATTGCCGCTCTTTTTTGCTGCCGGGGTCGTTTGGGCCAAACAGGAAAAGGAGATAAGGGCGGAAAAAAGAACAGATAAACTAAATCGGGAAGAAGACATGCCGTAAATAAGTTGATAAACCAACGCGTAAAAGTAAAACCGATTTAGGTATTTGACTTACTGTAAACGGCTACCTGCCGTAAAACAACGGCAGAAATATTAAACATACACGACGGCATATTTTTTTCCGGGCAGCGAGCGCACAAACCCCTGAAACTCCAGCGTGAGTAGCAAAGAAGCCAGACGGCCCATTGGAATCTGACTCCTCCAGCTTAAGTCATCAATATGCAAATCGGCTGATTGCCGAAGCAAGGCCAACAGTTGACTTTCTTCCTCCGTAATATTTACTGGTAATGGGGGAGCAATGTTCTTTCTAGATACGTGATCACCGGCTTTATCCCAATTTAGGGCTTCTATAATGTCTTTGGGACTTGTGTAAATCTGTGCTTTGTTCTCCCGAATGAGTTTATTACAACCCGCAGAAAATGCCTGATTCAACTGCCCTGGTACGGCAAATACCTCGCGGTGGTAGTTATTGGCGTACTCGGCTGTAATCAGGGCTCCTCCTTTGGCGGCTGCTTCGACCACCACAACGGCATCGCTCAAGCCAGCAATAATGCGGTTACGGGCCGGAAACAGATGCGCATCAGGTTTGGTGCCGGGCCGACTTTCGGTCAACAAACCACCTTGTACCAACATTTCTCCGGCCGTTTTCTGGTGAACATTCGGGTAAATAATATCTAAACCACTGGCCATCACGCCAATCGTTGGTAAGCCGTTACTTAAGCTGGCACGGTGAGCGGCAATGTCAATACCATAGGCCAACCCGCTGATAATACTAATGCCGTAGGGAGTTACCGCTTCTATAATTTCATTCGTAACGCGTCGGCCATAGTCGGTGGCTTGGCGCGTGCCCACAAGCCCGAGCGTGCGCGGAACGTTTAGATTACCCGAGCCCTGAAAATAGAGTAGGGCAGGTGCATCGTAAAGCGTTTTAAGTCGGGCTGGATACGCTTTGTCGGTGTAAAAGAGAGCCGTTGCGCCTAGTTTTTCTACTTGCTTCACAACCTGTTCGGCTTCGGCCAGAACACTGGGCTTCAAAATGGCGCGTGCGGTTACCTCGCCAATACCGGGCACTTTCATCAGGCGGGCCAACGGCGACCGAAACACTTCCGTCGCCGAGCCGCAGTAACTAATCAGTTGTCGGATAAGAATGCTGCCCACGCCGGGAACGAGCGTCAGGGCAATTTGGTAATGGGTATCGGTGGACACGAAATGGATAATCTGATTTTGTAAACTAAATAGAGGTCATCGATGACTTCTGCAAGCTTACCGCTTTCTAGCGGGAAAAACCAGTTTACCGGTAAAATCCGCACGAACAATTGGCCGATTCGTATCTATAACAAACCGTTAAACCTCATCTATTTCCTTATTCTTCGGTGGTTTGTCCAGATCCGCCCGCATTTTTTCCAAAAAAGACTTTAGCTTTTGTAGTTTGCTGATATAACGGGCATGCTCGCGTCGGTTGGTGTCGCGGGTTTTGAGGTATTCCCGCGCACCGGGCAGCGTATAGCCCTTCTCATTGATTAACTCCAGAATCTCTTTTAGGTGGTCAATGTCGGCCTGGGTATAGACCCGATCGCCGGAGCGATTTTTTTTTGGTTGTAAAGTCGGAAATTCTTTTTCATAATACCGCAGTTTCGAGGCATTAATCCCAAACATCTCCGCTACTTCTTTTATGCCGTAGTACAACTTGCCCCCGTTTTCCATACCGCAAACTTGGAAAGCTAACTGAATAAACGCAAGTTTTGGCGTAATTTTGCGGCACTTACGTGAGTAGTAAGTAGTAAGGTATAAGTCATAAACAGGTAGTATCGGCTTTTTCACTTGCTCCTTGCTGCTTGCTAACTTATGACTACTGTATGACTTCCCACGAAATACGTCGGCATTTTCTCTACTTCTTCCGCTCCAAACAACCCCTGATTGTTCAGTCAGCCCCGCTCGTTGCCAAAAACGACCCGACGCTTATGTTCAACAATTCAGGTATGGCTCAGTTTAAAGATTTCTTTCTTGGCAATGGTACGCCCCCATCCAAACGGGTTGCCGATACGCAAAAATGTCTGCGCGTTTCGGGTAAGCACAATGACCTTGAGGATGTTGGTTTTGACACCTATCACCACACCATGTTCGAGATGCTCGGCAACTGGTCGTTCGGTGATTATTTCAAAAAAGAAGCCATTACGTGGGCGTGGGAATTGCTGACGGAGGTCTATCAATTGCCGAAAGACAGGCTTTATGTGTCGGTATTTCAGGGCGATGAGAAAGATGGTGTTCCGTTCGATCAGGAAGCGTTCGACCTCTGGAAACCCATTGTTGGCGAAGACCGGATTATTTACGGCAACAAAAAAGACAACTTCTGGGAAATGGGCGACACGGGTCCGTGCGGGCCTTGTTCCGAAATTCACGTTGATCTTCGTTCGCCCGAAGAAGTAGCCGAAACACCGGGTAAGGATTTGGTAAACGCCGATCACCCGCAAGTGGTTGAAATCTGGAACCTTGTGTTTATGCAGTTCAACCGCAAAGCAGATGGTTCGTTAGAGCCGCTACCCGCCCGCCACGTCGATACGGGAATGGGTTTCGAGCGTTTGTGCATGGCCATTCAGCAGAAAAAATCGAACTATGATACCGACGTTTTTTCGGGAACGATCAATGTCATCGAAGAACTGGCGGGTATTAAGTATGGCGGCACGATGGAAAAATCGGACGTGGCCATGCGGGTTATTGCCGATCACATCCGGGCCGTGTCGTTCGCCATTTCCGACGGACTTGTTCCTTCAAATGCCAAAGCGGGTTACGTCATTCGCCGGATTCTGCGCCGGGCTATTCGGTATGGATACTCCTACCTGAACCTGACCGAGCCATTCATGACGAAACTCGTGCCAACGCTGGCCGATCAGTTCGCCGATGTATTTCCCGAATTGTACGCCCAGCGGGACTTTGTAGCAACGGTAATCAGGGAAGAAGAAATTTCATTTTTGCGAACGCTGGGAACGGGTCTGGGTCGTCTGGATCAGATTATTGGCGACCTGAATGGGTCACCAATTATTCCCGGTGAAACAGTTTTTGAACTGAATGATACGTTCGGTTTTCCAGCTGATTTAACTGCTTTGATCGCTCGTGAAAAAGGATTGAGTATTGACGAAGCTGGTTTTCAGAAAGCGTTACAGGAGCAGAAAACCCGGTCGCGGAAAGACGCAACATCGTCGGCTGGGGATTGGATTGATCTAGCCGAAACCGATCGCATTGAATTTGTTGGGTATGACCAGCCGGAAGCGTATGCCCATATTGTGAAGTATCGCAAGATTCAGAACAAGCAGGGAACGCAGGTACAGGTTGTGCTCGACAAAACGCCGTTCTACGCTGAATCGGGCGGGCAAATCGGCGATACGGGTGTCTTACGCCTTTTCGCCGGTTCGGATGAAATCGGTACGCTGACGGTGCTGGATACGAAAAAAGAAAATGACCTGACTATTCATATTGTTGAGGATGTTACGGGTCTCGATGAGTTACTGACCGAAGCGGATTCTGTCTATGCCGTTATCAACACCACCCGGCGCGGCCTGACCAGCAGCAACCACTCGGCTACGCATTTACTCCACTCGGCTTTGCGAAAAGTATTAGGTACGCACGTAGCCCAAAAAGGCTCTTACGTTGGCCCCGATGCGCTGCGATTCGACTTCTCGCACTTCAGCAAAGTGACCGATGAGCAGTTGGCCGAAGTGGAGCGTATCGTGAACGAGAAAATTCGGGAAAATATCAAGCTCGACGAGAAGCGTAATGTACCCATTGAGCAGGCCAAAGAATTAGGCGCAACCGCGTTGTTCGGGGAGAAATACGGCGACTTCGTTCGTGTGATCACGTTCGATCCAAATTATTCTGTCGAACTCTGTGGCGGCACGCACGTTCCGGCAACAGGCCATATTGGTTTATTCAAATTCACGGGTGAGGGTTCTGTGTCAACGGGCATTCGGCGGATCGAGGGCAAAACATCGGCCGGTGCCGAAGCGCTGATTAACGAGCAGATGGCGGTTGTTTCAGAACTGAAAGACTTATTAAAAGCGCCTAAAGACGTTGTCAAAGCCGTTCAGTCGTTGTTAGACGAACGGAGCGCGTTGCAGAAACAGGTCGAAGCGTTGCAGAATGAGAAAGTGCAGCAACTGAAAACCCAGCTTCTGGATAAAATTGAAACCGTAAACGGGAACGCCGGACCGGTTCATTCCTTACTCGTAGAACGGGTAGATGTGCCCTCGGCTGATGCGCTCAAACAACTGGCTTACGATCTGAAAGCAAAAGTGGACAATTTAGCGCTTGTGTTGGGTGCCGACATCAACGGCAAACCGCAACTCGCTGTGATGCTGCCTGATTCGCTCATTCAGGAAAGAAAACTGAATGCTGGTCAAGTGGTGAAAGAACTGGCTAAAAATATCAAAGGTGGTGGCGGTGGACAACCGTTTTTTGCCACCGCAGGCGGCACTGATTTATCAGGGCTGGATGCGGCTCTCGCACAGGGGAGAGAATTGTTAGGGTAAATTTGAGTTTTGTTTTTTAGGCGACCGTTTCCGTATGACCCCTTCAGGACGGTCCGCCGTTGCGGTCGCATGTTTATAGTAAATGTGATCTTTCTAT
>CAXVWN010000134.1:0-5456 GCA_964263725.1 Spirosoma sp. | reverse complement strand
TCCTGGATCTGACTCCGGGTTTGATAGGCTTGATATAAATAGGGTAAATCGTTCCGTTCTTTGGCCAGTACGACGGCACTGTCGGCATAAGCGTTGGCTTTTTGTAACGTATTGGTTTTGCTACTCCTTAGTAGCGTCGTTAAGGGAGTGGTGTTGCTGTCAGTAGCTATTTTTAAATACAGATTGCTGAAGTTGTAATAACTTCTGACTAATATTTCTTTATTTCTATTGGCTTTACTCAGGTTCAGCCCATTTTGCAGATAGGTGAGCGCTTGCGGATAGTCGTCCAGCTTGAGATAGCTCTGCCCCACGTTGTCGAAATTTAATTCTTTACGTGCACCTCGAAACCCCATAGCTTCATTGAGTTTCAGCGATTTTAGCCGATACTCCAACGCTTTACCATACTCCCCTTGTTTATTGAATACGCCACCTATATTATTCAGCCAAATCACCACTCCTCTTTTATCGCCCAATTCCTCAGCCCCTTTCAGGGCTTTTTCATAGTTAGCTAAGGCCTGGGGATAATCGGCCAATCTAGAATACACCAACCCCATATTGCCTGTTATGCCAGCAATCATGTATTTGTCTTTTAGTTCTTCCGCTATTTTTAAGCCACTCAACTGATAGGCAAGTTCGTTGGGATTGTCAGACTTCTTTGAATAATTTTCGCTTAAACACATATAGGCGTAGAGCATGCCTTTTTTCCAAGGCAACTGCCGGGCAAGTACCAGGGACTGGTTAGCATAGTTGATCCCCTCATCAGGGTTAATATCGATATACATGAAACTTATTCGAAACAGCAGTTTTACCCGGTTCGTATCGGGTTTGGCACGGGGCAATTCGGCCAGCAATGAATCCAGTCGGGCTTGGCCTGCTTTTCGTTGGGCGAAGGCAACACCAAGAGGGAGATTGAATAACACACAAATCAGTACAAGTCGGAGCATGGTGGGTAGGTTAAGCGGAGAATTTAGCAAGCTAACCAAATAAAGTCGGGTTAGTCGGCTCAAAGGTCAGCTTGATTACCCAGAAAGACTGTCATATTGGGGGCAGATGTCTTCAGATTGGGGGCATAAGCTGCATACTCGTTAGGGATTGGACGTAAAAGGCGGGGTAGATTGTTAATTTCCAGTCTACGGATGAACAGCAGGATTAGCTCTAGTGATACTAGACGGCGTAGAAGAATTAATAGAATGCTGCTTAGGGCATGTGTCCTTAGTCTTAATTTAATGGTTAAATCGGGACATATGCTACAGTGAACTGGGCGTTAATACGTTTCGGATGATCACTCATCGAAACGGTAAATGCATCCCATGAGGATTTATTGGGGCCGCCCGTGGGGTACGATTCTGCAATGCGACCCTGTCTTATATTAACGCTCCTTCCTGAGACAACTCAATCTCCATTTATCTGCTTCAAGAAATGGGCGATTATTAGTATGAACAAAGTAGGAAGCAACCACTTATTTATTCCCCTATCAAGAAAACTTGTAAATGCATCGATCAGCCAATTACATTGCTCCCCAACGAATCTCTAGTCTACATTTACCAATGTAATTTTATGGAATCTAGAACGGCATAACATCTAACTAAAATAGTCAGTCTCATTGCTTAATTAACGTGTATGCTCCAAAATTACTTCAGAGGTATCTGGCGTAATATAAATAGTCAGAAGGGAGTTTCAAACCAATGTCTAACTCCCCTTGCTACTGTTCGAAACCTCGTACTTCTTTCCCTACTCTTGCCATCGGCCAAAATATTGGCCCAGACCAACACCTCACAAACTGAGGCCTGGTTGACCAAATACGATGAATGCCAGGACTATGGCGAGGTTTATGTGGTCAAAAAGATTATTAAGGCGTGCCGTGCCTACAAAACCTTCCTGACCGACAGAAACGGACGTAAACTAACCCCAGCCTACCGCGACATTGGGGATTTCGAAGAAGGACTAGCCGAGTTTGTCCCCATGCAACTAAATCCGCAAGGTCATGGTCTTCACGGATTTATAGATAAACAGGGTAAGATCATTATCGAGCCTAAATACATCTCCACTGACCGGTTTCGCCATGGCAAAACTTGGGTCATCTACCCCGCCGACTCTCACTATGGACTTTCATACATTGATCGGACCGGAAAAGAGGTCTATAAGATCCCCATCCAGCACTATTCAAAAGACTATTTGATTAAGGACGCGACGATTGATCATATCTGTAACCACGACACCCAGGAAGACGTTTTATGGTGGAGAAAGGGCGAATTCTTTATTCTTAACTTCAATTTCACCCCGTTTGTCGAAGAGCAGCTCAAGCGGTCCAATCAGGTTTCAGCCTTTAAATACCAGGGAAAATTTGGCATCATCGATAATGATTTGGCGCTGAAAGTTCCAGTGGCCCTTGATGCCATTGATGTCGACTACACCTATTCAGGCCAAGGTATGCAACGGGTGCAGTATGGTAATAAGTACGGCTACGTTAGTCCATCAACAGGCGAATTGATCGTTCCCTTCTACTATACCGATACTCGCAAGCCAACCAATGGCCTATTTTGGGTCAAAAAAAATGGCAAATGGGGTTGTATTGACAAAACGGGAAAGCTGCGCATCCCCCATCTGTACGATGAAGCAACCGGCTTTACGGCTGAAGATCGGTCAGCCGTGGCCATTGATGGTAAGTTCGGCCATATCGACAAGTCGGGCAAAGTGCGCACGCCGTTAGCTTATGATTTTGCTTCGTATTATCAGCATGGCCTCTCAATGGTTCGTATGAAGGACAAATATGGCTTTATCGATACGAGTAACCGGTTGATTATTCCGCTCATCTACGACGAAGCATTCCCTTTTGACCGTGTAACGACAATTGTTGAGCGCTACTGGATTCGATATAAACTCTCACTGGACGGTCAGGCGCAATTTGTGGGCTTCTCCTTTAAGTTGAAAGCGCTGTTTATTATTGCTGGCCTGCTTATTTTTATTTGGCTCAGCAGTCTGGTAAACGAGTTAACTAGCAAGTTTAGGGCGAAAGTACCCAGGCATTAGCCATTCGATAGTTTGTATTTTGACTATCTGGGTTGGACAGCCCGTGCTGAAGTGTTCACCTAATTCCTATTAACAACGTCTCAGTAATTGCTCCCACCTGTTACGAGTAAGAATTGCTTATCGATAAATGGGCGTTTCAAGAAACGGTGAATAATCCGGGAATAGATGTCGGGCGAAATCGTGGCTATTACAGCAAGCTATTAATAAGTAGGTAATGCTTACCCTACTTATAAGAATGTTTCAATGAAATCGTATACCTTTGTCATTAACCAACTGGTTAGTTAATGACAACAAATCAGGAATCTACCCGAAATCGAATTTTAACTCAAGCCGTTGCCGTCTTCCAACAAAAAGGGCTGCACGGAGCCCGCATGCAAGAGATCGCCGATAAGGCAGGGATCAACAAAGCCATGCTGCACTATTACTTTAAAACCAAAGAGGACTTATTTAGGCAAGTTTTCCAACAAGCCCTGGATCTGTTTATCAGTAAAATTGGGCAGATTCTAGCCAGTGAACTACCGCTGATCCAGATCGTCACGCAGTATGTGGACCATACCCTTGACGCCCTGTCGGCTAATCCAACCATACCCGCTTTTGTTCTGCACGAAATTAATCGGGATCCACAACGGATGACCAACCTGTTCGCCGGTAACAACCGAATCGAGTTATCCCGATTTGAAAAACACTTTCCGTCCGCTGACGAAGCCCGGCAGTTTTTTACGGATATGGTCGCTTTGTGCGTGTATCCGTTCGTAGCCCAGCCCATGTTAGAAAAAGTGTTTGGCCTGACCCCGACAGGGTATCTACAGTTTATTCAACAGCGCAAAAAACACATTAAAGATCGACTATTGAACCAACCCCTAAACCCAACTAACTCATGAACAGGGCCAATTTATCCAGTCAATTGTGGATAGTTTGCTTAGCGATTACCATTTCGGTTATTCTCTTTACCCAGGTTGGTCTAGGCTTGGGCCTAGAGTATAGCCTGTTGAGTGGCGTAGCCCTACTCGCTTGGTATCGTCGGGCTAAATCGAAGCCGGTTGCTCCAGTGGTAGTTGTATATTACCTACTAACTATTGTATGTCTACTGGCGTTAAGTACCGTTCGCTACGCAGCCCGCTTTGGTGAATTCGTTCACGCCCAGTATCCTACCCTATTTCAGGCTCACTTTGCCAATACGTATGACCACTGGTTCCTGCTCCAGGTATGCTTCCCCGTCTGCCTGCTTTTACTGGGAGGCTATTTTCTCATTAAACAACCTGCCATCGGGCTTTTCTTCGCGCTTTGGGGATTCCTCTTCGGTGCCGTTGAAGCACTGATTCAATTGGGTGTAGAATTATCCCAGTTCACGCAATTTCCGCACAGCTATTTCCTCGGTGTTTTTATCGCCATGGGGCAGTTTTTGCTTAGCGCCTGGGGACTAGTATCCCTCGCTAAATCAACCCCAGATACGGCAGTTACCCAACCCGTTGAGCCACTGACAACCCGACAGATCAACTTATGGTCAGGTTTATTTATCAGTTTTGGGGCTGTATATGCAATCACCTTATATACCCAGGCAGGTCTACTACCGGTTGGTGTCATCATTGGCTCGATGATGGCTGGACTTATCGGTTGGCGAAAAACAACAGCCCGCCATAGCGCCGATCCCTATAAAGTAGGTCCCCTGTATCTGCTCTTACAAGCGTTGTTTTATGCCCATGTGGGAGAGGAAGTGTTGACGCATTTTAATCGGAGTATTGCGGCTATTTCAGGCCATCTCTGGCGTGATGCTGAATTTGATTACCTGATCACGCTGATTGGTCCCCTCGTTTGGGTATTTGCCGCTTACAGCCTCTGGAAAAGGCAGGCTTTTGGCAACTTTATTTTGTGGTTTATGATCGTGGGCATGATTGTTGGTGAGCCCACTCATTTACTGGTCTTTCCCATTGTAAGTATGGTTCAGGAAGGGGTGCCCTATACCTACTTTCCAGGCATGTATACCGCCTTATTCCCTATGATTCCGGCCATACTGGCTTTAGTCTTTATCTTGAACGATCATAAGAACGATAAACACCCGTCGACAACCTCCTATAGCTAAGGGATGCTTTTTAATGATCCTGTTGCTGTTGTGCGTTCATCCCTGCTGGGGGCATGGGATGGGCGGCACGGGTTTATTACACCCGCTTACTGGCTTAGACCATCTGCTGGCGATGCTCGCCGTGGGGGCATGGAGTGCCCAACTGGGTAGTCGATCGCTTTATATTGTGCCGGCTTGTTTTGCGGGCATGATGGTTCTAGGTGGTGTGGCCGGTATGATCTACCCCTCCACCCCTTACGTGGAAACAGCCATCGCCATGTCGGTACTCCTGCTGGGTTTGGCTGTCAGTATCGATCAGCCAATCAGTTGGATTGTGGCCGGTATTGGTGTGGGCCTTTTTGGTTTT
>CAXVWN010000133.1:0-7993 GCA_964263725.1 Spirosoma sp. | reverse complement strand
ACCGAAAAATCCATTGTCATTACGGTCGATTGCAACAGCCGCTACGTGAACGCCAACCCGCGTCAGGGTGCTATGATTGCCGTTGCCGAAGCCTGCCGAAACATTGTTTGCACCGGGGGCGAACCGTTGGCCGTTACCAACAATCTCAACTTCGGAAACCCTTATGTGCCAGAGGTTTACTGGCAATTTGTGGAAGCCGTTCAGGGCATGGGCGAAGCCTGTCGCCGGTTCAGCACACCCGTTACGGGCGGTAATGTGAGCTTTTACAACCAAAGCTCGGATGATGGACCGGTCTTTCCAACGCCAACCATTGGTATGTTGGGACTGATGGAAGATCCGACCAACCGCATGACCCTCGACTTCAAAAACGAAGGAGACCTGATTTATCTGGTTGGCCAATCAACAAACGATATTGCGTCGTCGGAGTACCTGTATTCATACCGGGAGATCAAAGCATCGCCTGCGCCAGCCTTTGCGTTCGACGATGAATGGCAGGTGCAGGAAGGTATCAAAACCCTGATTCGCCACCGCTGGATTCAGTCGGCACACGACGTTTCGGATGGCGGCTTGTTCACTACGCTGGCTGAGTCGGCGATGGCAGGTAACAAAGGATTTACGATTGACGCCGATGACCGGTATCGTTTGGATTCGTTCCTCTTTGGCGAAAGCCAGAGCCGGGTAGTCGTTTCGGTTTCGCTCGATCAGCAGAAATACGTTGAAAAATACCTGACCGATAGCATCATACCATTTCGTCTGCTTGGCACCGTAACGGACAGTAGCTTTGTGATCGACAGTACGCCCATTCTTACTCTTGCCGAAGCGAAAGCTCTGTACGACAACGCATTGAGTGAAATAATGGCGTAAGGGTGTGGGTAGGATATAAGTAAAAAAATTGATGTTGTTTTGTCATTCCGATGCAGGAGGGATCTTAAAATTTCCTAGCGCATGAGATCCCTCCTGCGTCGGGATGACAAAACAAACTCCTTCGCAACTCTAATTGCTTTAATTCTCAAATACGATTAAGACAATCATTAAAAAATAAGTCAGAGGCCGATGATGCGCCAGGCACTACGCTTGTTGGTGAATCATCGGCCATTTTTATTGGATAGCTACTTAATATGACTACTGACCTAGCCGCGCTTACTCGCGAGATCTGTACCATCGCCACCGATGCCGGTGCATTTCTGCTTCAGGAACGCCAAAAATTTCAACGTGACGATATCGAGTACAAAGGATTGAATGATCTGGTCTCTTATGTCGATAAAGAAACCGAAAAGCAGTTGGTGGAAAAGCTAAGCCGGTTGCTGCCCGAAGCCGGTTTTATTACCGAAGAGGGAACGACCGGGCAGGAGGCCGACAAAAACGCCCTGAACTGGATTATCGACCCGCTCGACGGCACCACCAATTTTATTCATGGTCTGCCGGTGTTTTCGGTGAGTATCGGGTTGGCGCAGGGTAGCACGCCCATTGCTGGCGTTATTTATGACCCTAATCGGGACGAGTGTTTTTCGGCCTGGCAGGGTGGGGGCGCTTACTGTAACGGGAAACGAATTTCGGTTTCGCCCGCGACTCAATTGGGTGAGAGCCTGATCGCCACTGGTTTTCCCTATTACAGTTTCGACAAGATGCAGAAATACCTGCAAATTCTGGAATCGCTCATGAAGCAAACGCACGGCCTGCGTCGGCTGGGGTCGGCGGCTATTGACCTGGCTTACGTTGCCTGCGGACGATTCGAAGCTTTTTACGAATACAATCTCCACTCGTGGGATATGGCCGCCGGAGTGCTGCTCGTTCGCGAAGCCGGGGGCGTTGTGTCCGACTTTGATGGGGGCGATGAGTTTCTGTTCCGTGGCGATGTAATTGCCGGTTGCGGTGTTCATCCCGAACTTATTCGGGCCATACAGGAATACTGGGCGTAACCTTTTCTTGGTTTACCGGCAAAGCCGGACTAGCTGTATTCTAAAAACTGGTTGGTTTCTGAAGCCTGACAAAGGGCAATATTTGTATCAAAATATTGAAGCTGTCTAGGATTACTATATTCCAGTCCGCGTTACCCCTAAATTCCCTGAAGGGGACTTTATCTAAGCACGAACAAAGTCCCTTTCAAGGGATTTAGGGGTAACGCAGACTGGTAAATTCAGTCAAATTATGCCCTGAAAAGTAAATCTTAAACAGCTTTGCTGCTACAATCGGGCTGACCGGCTAATCAAAACAAAATACTATGCAGGATCTCGATACCCTCCGTTACCCGATTGGTGATTTCGTTTATGGTCAATCATTCTCATCGGATGCTACCAAACAGCACATTGCGGCCATTGCCGGGCTGCCGGTCAAACTGACAGAGCTAGTTGGCAAATGGGGTGACGACCGGCTTGATACGCCTTATCGGCCCGGTGGCTGGACCGTTCGGCAACTGGTGCATCACGTAGCCGATAGCCATATCAATGCCTACGTCCGCACAAAACTGGCACTGACCGAAGTCAATCCGACGATCACGCCCTACGAGGAAGGCGAGTGGGCGAAACTGCCTGATTCATCGCTCGACATTGCGCCGTCGCTGGTTATTCTCCGAAACATGCACTTGCGCTGGGTAACCGTTCTCGAGTCGCTCACCGAAACCGATCTACAGAGGACATACTTTCATCCCGGCAGTCAGCGCATAGTTGCGCTCGATGAAGTCATTGCCATGTATGCCTGGCATGGTGAGCATCATTACCAGCACGCCTATCGGGTGTCTGAGCGGAACGGTTGGCTGTAACACGAATAGTCGGTGGTTAGCGTGGAAACCTGCTTTTATGAGCACGTGGTAAACTTTATGACTATAGATCCCGTTCATTATACGTAAAGAAAAGCGGGTTTCCGGCAACAGCCGACGTCCGCATTACTCGTATGCAGGAACTCATCATTTTTCTAATCTTTGCGGTGGCGCTAGGGTATCTGGGTAACCGGGCCTGTCAGAACTTCTCGGCCAAAAAGACTGGCTGCGGCAAAGGTTGCGGTTGTTCCACCGATGCAAACGTGTCAGTCAAAACAACCGGCAAATGAATATACGTTTCGTTGACTAACATTTTAGAAGGCTGGTATGTTGTTGCTACGATGAATGGTCAGCGAATTACCGAACTTTTTGTTTTGCTCGTTTTTATAATGGGCCTGGATGGGTGCCATCGCGTGCGACCGGATGCGCCCGTTCAGCAGGATTTTGAACCCGCTGTTGCCGATCCCGTTTCCTACATGGCCGGGAATCTTACATTCAATATTCGCGATTTAGAAGCTAAAATAAACAAGTCGCTTTCGACGACACTTGTTCCCGAAACAACCTTTGAGGGTAGGAAAGGGGAGGCCTGGCGATTACGGGTCGAGCGCACAGGACCCGTGCATATTCGGTATGCCAATCGCCGGGTGTACTTTTCGGCTCCCCTACAAGTCTGGTACAGCAACCCAATTGGTCTCCGAAAGAGCAAAAACCGCAAAAGCCGCCCTCTGTGTGCCCTGGCCGTTAATTTTACCAGCCCCGTTGGTGTCGGATCTCATTGGCGTTTGGAAACAAAATCCCGATTTGAAGATTACCAATGGACGCAGGAGCCGAAGGTTCGACTTTTAGGGCTGAAAATAAGCATTAAGAAAATTGCCGAAACCATTCTGGACAAACGAAAGGCCGACATTGAAGCAGCCATTGATAAAGCTGTACATGACGGACTCCGGCTCGATCGTGAAGTCGGGAAAGTCTGGCGTGATATTCAAAATCCGTTGCGGATTGCCAAAGAACCCGAAAGTATCTGGTTACTTCCCAAGCCATTCAGTATTGCCGTTGCCCCCGTTTACGGCAATGCGCACCAGATTACGGTGCCCCTTCAGATTGCCTTCCGGGTTAGAACACGCCTGGGTCCCAAACCGACGATTGACACATTAGAGCGGTTGCCCCGCCTATTAAGGCGGCAAAATTTGCCCGATTCCAGTCGGTTGGAAGTGCTGGCGTTCATTCCGTATGCCGACGTGAATCAAGTATTGGCCCGCACGCTAATCAAACAGAAACTTAATCTCTCTGGCGGGAATGTTGAAATTAAAAGTGCGTCGGTGTATGGCAGTGGCCGACAACTCATTCTGCGGGCTGATGTGAGTGGCACCGTGAAAGGAACGTTGTACTTTCATGGAAATCCGCATTATGATACGCTCACCAATACGTTGCGGATGGAAGAGGTCGATTTTGATGTAGACACCAAAGAACACCTGTTTGCCACCGCCGACTGGCTCCTGCACGACCACCTTCGCGACACGATTCAGGCGGTAATGGTCGTTCCTCTGCGTCAGCATCTTTCTGCATTACCTGATAAAATAGAAACGGCTTTTGCCAATGCCAAAGTTGGCCAGAAAACGGCGCTTACCATCAATACCTTCCGATTGGTTCCCCAACGGATTATTGTTCGCCCGGATGGCGTTCAGGTATTAATTAAAGTGCAATCGAAAGTGGGTGTAAAAATTAAACGGCTGTAGTGAGTAAATGAATAATGGGTAATGTAAAATGAATACTTAGCAAAGGAAACAGGCTGATTATCCATTTTACATTACCCATTATTCATTTATAATCACCGGGTTATTTTCCCTGCCATCGCCAGAGATAGCGGCTGGCAGTCGTGCGGTAAGGACGCCAGGGTTCAGCAATCTCGTGCAGAATTTTATACAACGCTTTGCCCGTCAGGCCCTCGGTCAACTCAGGATACGCCCGGAGCATTCGCTGCCGGATAACCAGATCATCAATCGGAAAAATATCGGGCCTGTCCAGTACGAACATCAGCAACATCTCCACCGTCCAGCGGCCCACCCCTTTGATTGGTAACAAATACTGAACGACTTCCTCATCGGTCATCGCATTGAGATGCGCCCGGTCAATCGGCTTCTCCAACGAAAACTCCGCAACGCTTTGCAAGTACTTTATTTTCTGGGATGATAAACCCGCGCTGCGTAATTCGTCTGTAGTTTTGAGCAACAGGGCATCGGCCTGGGGATGTCCATCCGGGAAAAGCGCCAGGAACCGGGCAAAGATTGCGTCGGCGGCTTTAACCGAAATCTGTTGCGACACGATGCTTTCGAGCAAAGATAAATAAACACGATCCGGCTCTGGTGTACCGGCATAGTCGTTAAAAATCTTAGGTGCAGGTGTTTCAGCAATGATACGAGCCATCACGGGGTCCAGCGCAAGGTGGGTGAGGGCAGGGGAGTCAGTCAGTACCATACCGTTAGTTCGCCAGTTCCTTTACCAGTGTCTTCAGCAATACACTCTTTTGTTGCAAATCATACGTGTACTCCCAGAACATCACACCCGCCAGATGGGTTGACTTAACATACGCTATTTTATAAGTAAACGATTCAGGATCAGCGTACGAAATAAACGTGTGTGATGTTGGGTTCCACAAATAAGGCGCTTTGGCATCGGCATCCCAATAGCGGGTAAATCCGTTTTTGTTGATGAACTTAGCCACAAGCTCATCGTAACTTATAAATGAATGTTTGCCCGATGCGGGTTGAAAAAGGCCATTGTCCTGATCGCGGGTATCAGCCCAGCCACGTCCGTAGAAAGGCAGACCCAGTACAATTTTGCTGGCGGGAACGCCCGCCCGAATATGTCCGGCAACAGCATCGGCACTGCTATTTCGGGAGTGGTCGCCTTTTGCCGATTGGGTTAACGGGCTATGGTGTCCGGTCACTTTATCATTGCCGTGATACAAATCGTAGGTCATGATATTGACGTAATCCAGATACTGCTGCGCCTTGCCCAACTCGGTGTGGTTCACAAATGCCGTGTCGCCCCCGGTGGCCGCCGTCAGCAGGTAATGATTCGCACCGGTTCGTTTATCCTCTTGACCCTGTTTGTCCAGTCCATCGCGTAAGGCTTTCAAAAACAGCGTAAAATTCTGCTTGTCTTCGGGTCGAAAAATATTGCCATCACCAATCTGGTCCGGGTATTCCCAGTCAATATCAATGCCATCGAGCTTGTGTTTTTTGAGCAGGGCTACGGCACTATTTGTGAATTTCCGGCGCGAGGTTTCTGTCAAGGCAGCATCTGAAAAATACTTGCAACCGCCCCATCCCCCAATTGACAGCAGTACTTTCAGGGTTTTGTTGGTTGCTTTCAACGAAGTCAGCGCATCCAGGTTTGCCGAATCAGTTGGTTTCAGGGGCGCGATTTCTCCATGTTGATCGGGAATGCCAAATGCGTAATTGATATGAGTTAATTTCTGCGCATCAATCTGGTCTTTAGTCCACCCATGATCCGTTACGTAACCAATAACGACATAGGGACTCGGTTGAGCAGACGCGGATAGAGACTGAACCGAAAAAAAGAGCGTGAGTAGAGAGGCTAAGCAGCAAACGGAACGGTTCATCGACGAAAAATAGAAGTAGGATCTGATGAACAAAGATAAGCAAGCCAACGGGTTGAGTGCCTGGTTTGATTCCTTAAGCGTACTTTTTCTGATAGGTCATGATACCCAAAATGCCGGTAACATACGTCTCCCGTATAAATAGCCCACATTGACGACCATTTCTTGTTTATCAATGACCTTCAGACCAGTCAGAATTGCCCGGCATTTTCCCTTCCAGATGGTCGCTTGCCATGTTACCGGCAACTGCACTAAAGGGATAATGTTTACTTTTTTGATATAAAGTTAGGCATTAGGGCTATATTTAGGCAAAAATCAGAATAATATGAGTGACCAGGATTTTCAATCCTATGTTGGTTCCTACAAGAGCATTGTGCTTAGAGGACTAGGTGAAAAGTTTCAGCTACAAGCACGTAATTTCGAGGTATTAGTCATTGCCGAACGAGGTGAGTCTATGGGTAACAAGCTTGTTATCAAGACACTTGCTTCCGTTAAAGCCCTTTTAGGTAGTGCCCTGACTACGCTCAGTCTTACCACCGAATTTCGCCAACTACGACCCCATATGGGCGGTTGGGAACAAGAAATCGAATTGGCCGATTCGTCCGCTAAATTAGGTTCCATCTCTAAGAGAGTTAGCGACCTAATACTTACTCTCATCCCAAGTTAAGTCGTTGCGGCACGAGTCCACTTAAAGTCTCCGGTCTTTTTTGCTTAGCTTGTGCCGCACCTTATCTACGTTGCCTGCTCATAAACCGGGTAGGTAAAGTGCAAGAAATGAGCACATTGAAATCAATCGTTCCCGGTAATTGTACCGGCGAATTGTTGATTTTTTTTGTTAGTGGAATCCAGTTTTATTGACTGGCGAGCCAATGCTTTACTCTTGCCATTCAACGAAAACACAGGGGCTACTCCGCCATCTCTCCATCCATTTCTAAACGTATCCTGCAACGCCTGCGTGTATTGTCGCTTTCCAGGAAGAGTGGAAACCGACAGGATATAGATTAAAATACGATTTTCTGAACATTCAACAGTGTGCCGAGTAGTTGGTTTATCTTTGATCCAAACAAAGCCGTCTGTTGGATGGCCAATTCGGTAAATTATGTCGAAACGCCGACGCCATCGCTCGGCCGAGAAACTGCTCGGCACCTCGCCCGGTACACTCACCTATGTGGGGGAGGAAATCGAACATGCCACAAAAATTAAACGCATCGACTACAATGCGACCGATTATCATATTGACGCCCCCATTAAACTAAGCGCCTGCCGGATTCCCGGTGCCGAAACGCCCTACGTTAGCTGGGTTGATGTAGACGGCATTCATGAGCCAAAAGTGGTGGCGGCTATTGGTCAGCAGTATCACCTGCATCCGCTGTTGCTCGAAGATGTGGTGAACACGGAACAGAAACCAAAAATCGACCTGTATGACGATACCGTGGTGTTTGTAACGCTTAAAATGCTGCATCATAGTCGCCAGTTGCAGGAGATTGACATCGAGCACATTAGTCTGGTATTGGGCAAGAATTACCTGATTTCCTTCCAGGAAGAACGGACAAAGGATATTTTTGAGCCCGTCATTGACCGCATCAAAGCCTCGTCGGGCAAAACCCGCCGTAATG
>CAXVWN010000132.1:0-11113 GCA_964263725.1 Spirosoma sp. | reverse complement strand
TGGCGGTCGCCTTCAAAGGTCAGAACGGTATCGACCATATGCTCCAGTACTTTCGGGCCGGCCAGTGAACCTTCCTTTGTGATGTGGCCAATCATGAACACGGGTACTCCACTTTCTTTGGCGTACTTCATGAATTCGGCTGCGCATTCACGCACTTGCGAAACACTGCCCGCGCCCGACTCCACCAGTGATGATTGCATCGTCTGGATCGAGTCAATAATCAGAATTTCCGGCTCGAAATGCTCAATTACCCGAAAGATATTTTGAGTAGACGTTTCGGTCATAACGTGGCAATCGCTGGTGGGGACGTCCAGCCGTTCGGCGCGCATTTTAATCTGCTGCTCGCTCTCCTCGCCCGATACGTATAATACACGCATTCCCGTCAGGCTGAGCGCAATCTGGAGTAATAGTGTAGATTTTCCGATGCCCGGCTCGCCACCAATCAAAACCAGGGACCCGGCTACAATACCGCCACCGAGCACCCGATTCAATTCACCATCGGTGGTGTAAAGGCGGGGTTGTTCTTCATAATTTATGGCATGGAGAGCCTTTGGCTTGGCTGCTACTTTCAGCCCGCCCGGCCCCGCCGATGGGCTGCGCCAGCCACCTTTTTCTGGTTCGTCCTTTTGGACAACTTCTTCTACAATCGTATTCCACTCTCCGCACGATGGGCAGCGCCCCATCCATTTAGCAGACTGGTTACCGCAACTTTGACAAAAAAAGGTAGTTTTTAACTTGGCCATTATATAGTTGTTGGGCAGTAGTAGCCAGGTGTCAATAAATAATTTCTGAAGCCATTAAACCAATAAAACAGTAATCTATCAAAGCTCCAAAACGAACCGTTATCGGGTAATCACCTGCCACTAAGAGAACGCCGTTTGCTCGAAATAAGTTGATTTTAGTACCGTACCCGCTCAATTTACGTTTAACAACCAATACATTCCTGGTACAAACATCTATGAAAAAAATCCTGCTTTTTACATCACTACTGATCATGCCCGCTCTGTCATTTGCACAGGGAGGTTTTCAAATCGGCATCAAAGGAGGTGTCAACCTCTCAAAGCTTAGTTTCGGTGATTTTGTCTCAACAGGCAGTAACCCCAACGGCTCGCCAACGGTGAGCATTGACGGACAAACCTTCCGCAATAATCTGAGTGATAGTTTCAACAGTAAAACGGGGACATCATTCGGCATTTATACCCGGTTCGGTAAGAACTTATTTATCCAGCCTGAATTACTTTATTCAACCCGGGCGGGTCAATTTGGCGTCATTCGTAATGGGCAGACAGAGACGGTTACACTGACAACAACCAGTTTCGATGTTCCTATTTTGCTGGGTATCAAAGGGGGGCCGATTCGGGTAGTGGCCGGGCCGGTTGTTTCATTTAGGATTGATGATAACCAGAAGTTGGGCCAAGCCCTGAGTCAATATACCAGCGGGTCACTTAATGATGCCTGGGCAAAAGCTTACTACGGCTATCAGGTTGGTGGTGGATTGGATATTGGTTCGTTTGGTCTTGATGTTCGTTATGAGGGAAATATCTCTGATATAGCTCAAATTAAGGATAGCACTGGCAAATTTAGCCAACGTATGAAGTCGTGGCAGCTTACACTGGCCTATCGCCTGTTTTAAATAAAGCAGGCTTTTGAAAGACTTACAAAGTAAAAAGCAGAAGGGAGCAAGATTGAAAATCTTACTCCCTTCTGCTTTTTACTTTGTAAAGAATCTTCGCCTGACTTTGCTCATGTTCAACTTGCTATCAATTAACTAGTTTAACAAACGAAGCCAGTATTGAGCGAGTTGCTGAGTTATATCTTTCATCCGCCGACGTGAGATAGCTACCTCGCGGCCATCGGCCATCCGCACCTGACGTTCGCGGCTGAAGATGTTTTTCTGAACGTAAGCCAGATTAACAATATATGATTTATGAATACGCAGGAATATGGAACCGTCCAGCGTTTTTTCAAACTCTTTGAGAGTTTTTGACACTAGATATCGCTTACGATCTCGGGTATGCAAAAACGTGTAATTTCCTTCACCTTGCAGACATAGAATATCGTCGACTGAGATGAAAATTGTACGATTCAGGTAGGGTAGCGTAATGCGCTGTGAACCACGCTGATAAGAAGTTGGAAATTGGGGAACAACAGCAAGGGGCTGAGCAGAGGAGAAAACAGAGGCTTCCATATAGAGGATAGTTTTGGTTCGGAGTCTTAAAGTGGCTGACTGATGAAACAAAACTACCTATGGCCAATGATTCAAAAAAAATAGCTTGATTAGCAAGGGTTAGCGAAAACTAAATAACCAATTGTTAATCAAGCTATTAGAGCTTAATGTGCTCTGTTCTTTGGGTGAATGTACTCAACTTATTGCGTAAAACTACGCAGTAGCCAGCTATGTAATATTTGCTAACTTTTTTGAAAAAAAACTACCTATTAGCTTAACTCAGCACTATTGGTTGAAAATCGCGAATACGATCTACAAATACTTGCGCCCGCCGACGTGATATTTTTACTTGCTGACCGTCGATCAGTTCGAGTTCACCTTCTTTCTTAATGAAAAACTTACGAACAAACCCTAAATTAACAATGCATGACTTATGTACCCGAACAAAAGCTTGTCCATCCAGAAGGGTTTCGTATTCTTTTAGTGTACGGGACACCAGCATTTTGGTGCCGTCTTTCAAAAAGAAATTAGTATAGTTACCGCAGCCTTCCAGGCGTACAATTTCGTCTACAGAAACTGTACGTTTGCGGTCATAAAATGGAATGAGAAGCTTTTGCAGACAGGCAGAATCGGCAATTTTTTCTACACTATTGTGGAAAGGTTTGGACACCGTATCGAAAAGGGAGTCGTTGGCGAATACGTTCATAGTCATTTTATAAGATGATAGTTTATTAGTAGTTAAAGGCTGAGATTCAGGTATTTAATGTGCTGTCTTGAGTACTTAAATTGTTCTTTTTAAAGCGGACTCTATTGAATACATTAACAAGAATCAGACCTAGGTAATGAAACATATATAAATACCTTGTATTGTTTATATAACTGCTTAAATTTCAGCCCTATTTTGCCGCTTAATAAACAAATAATATTCGAGTTTTGTCCACCTTTTTTTCATTTATATATAGTAAAATTTGGGTTATGAAGCTCTCAATTAATAGATGCCATCCTTAACAGGCTTCCATGCTCTCCTCAGTTTTACGTACCTTTGTTTAAGCAAGTAGTGAAACCCGTAGCGTATGCTGAATAAAGTAAAAGACATACACCAGGAGATTAAACAGTACGATATCAATTCGCCGGAGCAACTGGAGCAATTTCGGATGCGGTTTATTAGCCGTAAAGGTGTTATTACGGAGTTATTTGACGGTCTAAAAAGCGTTCCGCAAGATGACCGGCGAGCCGTTGGGCAAGAGTTAAATGGCCTGAAAAATTTTGCCCAAGAACGATTCGACGCCTTTAGTCAATTAATAGAAGAGCAACGAACTGCCGCCAGCAGCGCTCCACCCGTTGATCTCACATTACCGACAATACCAAACTTAACGGGCACGCAGCATCCATTAAGCCTGGTTCGACAGCGTATCATTCAGATTTTTGAACGGATCGGTTTCAACGTGGCCGATGGTCCCGAAATCGAGTCGGACTGGTATAATTTTGGTGCTTTGAATTTCCCCGACAATCACCCGGCCCGCGATATGCAGGACACGTTTTTTGTTGAGAAATCGGCCGATAGTTCTGCGTCAGATATGTTGCTGCGAACCCATACATCGAACGTGCAGATTAGATTGATGGAACATCAGAAACCGCCGATTCGCTCTATCATGCCGGGTCGGGTCTATCGAAACGAGACAATTTCGGCGCGGGCGCATTGCATGTTCCACCAGGTTGAAGGCATCTATATCGACCGAAACGTAGGTTTTAAAGACCTGAAAGACACGCTCTATCACTTCGTGAAGGAGATGTTTGAGCCAGGAACGCAGATTCGTTTCCGACCATCTTACTTTCCATTTACTGAACCGAGCGCGGAGATTGATATTTCGTGCCAAATCTGCGGTGGCAAAGGTTGCAATATCTGTAAACATTCGGGTTGGGTCGAGATTGCCGGTTCGGGAATGGTTGACCCGCAGGTTCTTGCCAATTGTGGCATAGACCCCGAAGAGTATACCGGTTTTGCTTTTGGAATGGGCATTGAGCGCATTACACAATTGAAATATGTTGTGAATGACTTACGGCTCTATACCGAAAACGACGTTCGTTTCCTGCGTCAGTTTGAAGGACTTTAGTTGAATGATTGAGTGAATGAATGGGCGGAGCCCGCCCATTCATTCACTCAATCATTCAACCACTCAATCATCAGCCATGTCTCCAATCCGTCTTTCTGATTTAGCGTTTACTCTCGAAGCTGTCATTGACGAAGCGTTCGGGCAGAAAGCTGTATGGGTCGTAGCCGAAACCAGCGATATAAAAAACTACCCTGATCGAGGCTATTGCTTTCTGACATTGGTGGAGCGGGAAGCGGCTGGGCGCGAAACACTGGCCAAACTCGATGCCTGTATTTGGCGTAAAAATTACCATGCCATTGGCGATTTTGAGCGGGCAACGGGTGTTGCCTTTGCCCGTAACATTCAACTTTTGTTACTGATATCGGTTGGATTTAGTCCAGTATATGGATTACGGTTGGAGATTCTGAAAATTGACCCATCGTATACCCTCGGGAATATTGAACGCGAACGGCAAACGGTACTTGATACGCTTGTTCAAAACAATCCCGATCTTGTTTGGCTCGAAGCCGGTCATTATATCACGGCCAACCAACTCTTACCACGCCCCGCCGTTATTCAGCGACTAGCTCTCATAACGGCTCCTAATTCGGATGGCTGGCGCGACTTCCGGCATGAATTGGCACAAAATCCTTTCGGCTACGATTTTGTCGTGGATGAGTATTTGACCCAAGTGCAGGGGCAAGGTGCTGAACGAGCCATTTGTAGTCAGCTAGAGCGTATTCGCACTAGTAAACTAGCTTATGATGCCGTTGTAATCGTGCGTGGTGGCGGCTCGCAACTAGATTTCGGCTCGTTCGATTCGTATTTAATGGGCCAAACGGTTGCGGGATTTACTATTCCAATTTTGGCGGGTATCGGTCACGAACGTAACGTTAGTATTACCGATTTACTTTGTCATCAAAGCGTAAAAACGCCAACCAAAGCAGCGGCATTTCTGATTGAACACAATAGGCTGTTTGAAGAAACTTGCCTTCAATTACGCGACCGTTTGCGGATAGTTGCCCGCGATGCTTTGCAAACGGCCCGTGAAGATTTGGATCGCGAAATGGAACGACTTCGGTTTGTCTCGCAAACCTATTTTCGGGAATGTCATACTAATCTCACCGAAAAAGCAGTTACCCTACGTCACCTCGACCCATCAAACATACTTCGTCGTGGCTATGCGTTACTGCTTCGTAATGGCCGAATTTTGACCCAAACCGCCGACATCCAGCCCAACGAAACACTTCAGGTGCAGATGCGCGATGGAACCCTAACCGTTACCAGTAATCCATGAAAAACTATTAACGGTAGCTGTCTATTGACCAATAATTGACACTATGACTTACCAGAATGCTTATGACCAGCTCTCTACGCTGGTCGATGAAATTGAAAACGAACAGGTTCCCCTTGACGAGCTGCCTGAAAAAATTCGCCTGGCTACCGAGTTAATCACTTTCTGTCAGGAACGCCTACGGGCCGTAGAGACGGAATATCAGGAAGTTATCGAACGTTTGCCAAAGCGTTAATAATAGGAATATATTAAGCTTCCTATGTGGAACCTTTGCCAAACCTTCCCTAATTTTAAGGCCGGGCTATATATTCCCAAAGAAAATGTTTTAAGGTGCTCAGTGTTGTTTTAATTTGTGAGGTAGTTAATAGCACCATTTTTGCCTGATTGAGTCTGTTATTTTATGAATTTATTTGCCAATCTAACTACTATTTTCAGTTCAGAGATTTTGTCGCGTATAGCGGCTTATATCGACGAGCCAATCGAAAAAACAAGCAAAGCTGTTGATGGCCTTGTATATACAATTGTGGGCGGTTTGATGAAACGAACAACCAGCGAAATTGGCGTTAATCAGCTTTATAACCATATTCAGAAAGGCCGTTATGACGGCGCGTCTCTCGATAATCTGGCTACGGTTCTCCGTGACCCAGCCCTCACTAATACACTTATTACCCAGGGTAACGATGTTATTAGCCATCTGTTACCGGCCATGAAAAGCTCTATTGGCAGTATGATTTCGGGCTATGCCGGTATTCGAAATTCGTCGGCTATTTCGTTATTGGGTTTAACCACAACTATTGTACTTCAAGTACTTGGCAAACAGGTAAAAGATCAGAAATTAGATGCCGACGGATTGGCTGCTACACTATTTGCCGAGCGAGAAGCCTTTGTCAGTATCGTACCAGAAGAATTTATGCCCCGGCTGGTTGAGAAAGTTGGGCTTCACCAAATTGTGGCCGGATTGGCGGCACCAGCCCGACGCACAGTTGTCGAATCTCCCGGTCGTACGGTAACTACGGCGACACGCCCAGCTATCAGTTACGATACTGCCGATGAATCTGATAACGACAATGGAGCACTGACAAAATGGGGAGTTGTTGCTTTAATTGCTGTAGCAATCGCCTTTGGTGGCTATTATCTCTATCAAAATACCCAAAAATATTCGAACGGACAGCAAGAAGTTACCGATGTCACGACCGTCTCAAACGACACCATTCAGGCTGATACGGTAACACGATCGCTGGCTGTGCCAAAAGAACAGGCTGTCAAAACGGTACCCAAATCAGCATCGGTCACCACTGTAGCCAGCACAACGGGTCTCGCAGCAGCAACACCTTCGAGTAATTTGACACTGCAAATGACTCCTTATCTGGGAAATGCAGCTTTACCTAAAGGCCGGGTATTTCCGCTAACAGGCGTAGCTTTTTTGCCTGGATCGCTGTCAATGACGGCGGGTTCTCTGGCGACTATTGGCGAATTAGCCACCATCTTGAAAACGTATCCACAATTGCAGGTGCAGCTTGTTGGCTACGCCAATGATGCTCAGGGTGGTGGGGTTACTAACAAAAGCTTGTCGTTTAAGCGGGTGAATCAAATTAAACAGCAACTGATGACGTCCGGAATTAATTTCCTGCGTATTGATGCCATCGGCCGAGGCTCAGGTGTTGCCAGAAATGACACCTCTCGCATTGCAAAACCAACACTGCGAAAAATTGATATAAAGGTGGTTGCAAAGTAACCGACTCCTACTCTCATCAATACACAGAAAGGCCTTCCTGATCAATTGGGAAGGCCTTTCTGTTATGCCTGCTTTCCAGGGAATTTTGTAAATACTTTAGCGACGGCTTCATTTATCTGTCCGGGCGTAACACCTTTTTTACCCAAAACACTCGATATAGCGGCATCCCAAAGTAGGTTTTCTTTCAGGGCGTCAACAACATGTAAACTAAGCGTACCTTCTTTGTACGTACCAACCGGTACCTCCTGACTTTGCCAATGGTACCGATACTGCCCTATATAACGAGGAGCCTCATAAATTGTCGTCTGGCGGGTCTGCGTTTTCTCATTCACAACGGCGCCAATATTCACCAGCAAATCCGGCTTTCCAGCCATGCGGCTATCGCCCGTTTGCTGATACCCGCGCTTCGTTAGTTCTGTAGCTACGGCCCGCTTCACCTGCTCCATTGCGGTCCGGTAGCTAATGCTTCCCGGAGCGGTATCGGTACGGCTTGTATCAACAAACGCAAACGTTCGGTACGTAGTCCAGGCTGCGGAATTATCCCGCTCATTGCGCACAATCCGGTAGGAAGAACAGCCTGCTGTTACGCCAACGAACAGAGTTAAGAGACTTACGATCGATTTCATAACAACTTAGTTTATAATTACACAACATGGTATGTACTCATTTTGTCTTGAAAAATTAGCCTTCGGACCGCTTTCAAACGCCCGCCAATCAAAACAACTTTCGCTGGTTGCAGTTGCATAAGAGTAGTGTGCATTCACTAACCAATTATATATTATGAACCCGGAAACAGGAAAAACAGCCCTAATTACTGGTGCCTCCAGCGGTATCGGTCAGGAACTTGCCAAACTCTTCGCACAGGATGGCTATAATTTAGTCTTAGTAGGCCGTAGTGATGAAAAGCTCGACCGTTTGGGCGATGTATTTAAAAGTAATTATGGCACTCAGCACGTTACGGTCATCAGCAAAGATTTGTCTGAAGAAGATGCCGCGCAGGATGTTTATAGTCAGGTAAAAGCAAAAGGTATCACGATTGATGTGTTGGTCAATGATGCTGGTGTTGGCCTGTACGGATTATTTGCCACCGATACGGACTGGGAGCGCGAAAAGTCGATGATTCATCTTAACGTGCTGGCATTGACCCAAATGACCAAGTTGTTTTTGTACGATATGCTAGCGCGGAATGAGGGGAAAATTCTCAACTTGGCCTCGTTGCTATCCATTACGCCAACGCCGTTGATGGCTGTTTATGCCGGTACAAAAGCCTACGTGTATAATTTCACGCAGTCGCTTGTCAACGAGTTAAAAGACACCAACGTTACCATTACAGCCCTGTTGCCAAATGCCACCGATACCGACTTTTTTAATAAGGCGAATGCGGAGAATACTAAAATAACTGACGAATTACAAGATCCGGTTATGGTGGCCCAAGCGGGTTATGATGCCTTAATGTCAGGTAAATCTAAAGCAATTCCGGGCGGGCTGAAGAACAAATCTTATGAAGTGCTGGCTTACGTAGCGCCACAAGAAGCATTGGCCTCTCTGATGCGGGATAAGATGGCGCAAAAGCCTGAATCTGAAAAAGAATCAACCGTATCGCTAGCGTGGGGAATTGGTTTTGGTATCGCCGTGATTGCGGGTATTGCCCTGACAATTGGCTACAAAAATGCTAGCCCTTACGATCAACTACGCTATCGTCATAAAGCCAAATCAGCGGGCGATTCGCTATCAAATACGTTGTCATCCGTTTTGGATACGGTAGTGAATAGCGTTACGGAGGCTTATCAAACGACAAAAGAAAAAGCGAAAAAAATTAGCGAGAAAGAAGAGGAAGTGGAGGAAGAAGTAGTTGCCTGAAAATAATCTGTAAAACCTTGACAAAGTTTAAAACTTTGTCAAGGTTAAAAATGCTTAATAACTTCCTGTATAGTTAGGAATTAGCCTCGTTCATTATGAAAAACTCATCGTTTTGGCGAATTGCCACGGCGGTTTTTGCCGTTGGTAGCATTGTTTATACAACAGTATCCAGTAGTCGGTCACGGCAACAAAGTAAAGAGCGCCAAGAAGCCGATCAGGGCGGGTCAGAATACGAATACGACGTGCCGGTTGAATATCAACATGTGTTCGAGAAAAATATGATCGTTCCGGCAGGCTGGGCGTTCGGTGCTGTTTGGTCCACGGTTTATTCGGGTTTAGGCGCATTGATGGTTCATCAGGCGTTGCCTTCACAAGAACACAATCCGCGCTATGCAAATGCGTTACCCTGGTGGTGGACGAGCTGGACACTGAATGCCATTTTCGGCCGGTTCTTTTCGCAGAACGATCCACAGAGTATTGTTATCTCTGACCTGACTACGAAGTTTAATTTGCCAGCCGCGCTTGCCCTCCATCAAAGCCTGGAAATTGGTAAGACGGATGTTACCTCGCCCGAAAAATATTTGCGTATTCCCGTGAGTTTATATGCGGGCTGGCTCACAGCCGCTACCGTCGTTGGCACGCCGAACACCTTGCTAACGCTTAATTGGTGGGAACCCGATGAGGAACGCGACGAACCCGTATCAGCGGGTATTCTAAGTGCCACAGCCGGTGCTGGTTATCTTATTGCTCAGCGCCTTAACGATCCCTGGTATATGTTGCCATTCGTTGCTGGTTTTGGGGGTATCGCCACCCGTCAGTGGCAGAAAAAGCCCATTGTTGGCTGGACAGCCGCTGCGCTGGCCTTGACTTATGTAGGTTTGCTGGCTTACTGGTTGCCAAAAGGTAAGTTTCATGAGTACGATCAGCGAGTTGTTCAGGATACCGAAGCTGAAGTACTGGCCGGATCGGTTGAAACAGGAGACCCGCACCAATCTGAGATTGCGCGGGAACGAATGAAACCGATAGAAGCCGAAGGATTAGATTAATCAGAAAGCCGCCTTGTGAAGGGCGGCTTTCTTCGTTTTACGTGATAAGGATTTTCTCACAGACCATTGAACTAGTTGTAACAAGTCATTCGTGATACATCAGTTAATAATTCTTAAGACATTTTGTCGCAAAAAACGGTCAAAACAGCTCATTTTCCGCCAAAATGTCCGCAAAACTACCTCGGCCCATGATTTGTTATACTAAGGTTATCCAGTAAAACAAACTAATCTAATTAACGGACCGCCTTAACTATCATGGACTTTAAAAATTACACCGTAAAAGCACAGGAGGTCGTGCAGAAAGCGTCTGAAATCGCTCTCGGTAACGGCCAGCAAGCCATCGAAACGGGACATTTACTTCAGGCAATTCTGTCGGAAGATGAGAATGTCGTTGGTTTTATCGCCAAAAAGATTGGCGTCAATTTGAAAAATACAATTGGTGCTTTGGAAGCTATCCTGACGACATACGCCAAAGTATCGGGTGGGAATGGCAGCGTGTATCTGAGTAATGATACGGCCGCTGCATTGGCCAAAGCCAGTAGCTACACTAAAGAGTTCGGCGACGAATTTGTAAGCGTCGAACTGATGCTGTTGGGACTAATGGGCGGTAAGGACCAAATTGCAACGTTATTGAAAGATGCCGGTTTCAACGAGAAACAAACGAAAGCGGCCATCAACGAACTTAGAAAAGGAAACTCGGTGAAAGACCCAAACGCAGAAGCAAAATATCAATCCCTGGAACGGTTCAGCGTTAATCTAAACGAACGTGCTCGCACGGGTAAGATCGACCCGGTGATTGGCCGCGATGAAGAAATTCGTCGCGTACTGCAAATTCTGAGCCGCCGGACCAAAAATAACCCAATTCTGCTCGGCGAACCGGGCGTTGGGAAAACCGCTATTGTTGAAGGACTTGCCCAG
>CAXVWN010000131.1:0-9285 GCA_964263725.1 Spirosoma sp. | reverse complement strand
AACGGCAGCGACTATCGGTATAACCCGGCAAATTACGGATGCTGATTTAGCCACGATTATAAAGCGTTATGGCCAGTTGATCAGCTTATACGCAGCCAGCGAGACCCGATTTCGCACCGGTGCACCGGTAAATGGTATCTTTACCCCAGCCGAAGCACCGGTAAATGGCCCGATCACCTTTGGCCCTGCCTTTACCAATGTCAATTCTAATTTTGGTGAATTTATTGGGCCAAACTCAAGAGCGGCTATTCTGATTCACGAGGGCGTACACGTTTTTGATAAGGATTCCGGACGAAACGATACGCACATTTCAGAATTTGAACCTGCCTACAATACTCAATCCGCCGACCTTTCGCTACACAATCCCAGTTCGTTTGCGAGCTTTGCCGCGCACATTGATGCCAAACGCGATCCAGTGCCGCGCTTTGGACTCGGCCCGGGGGCAAGCGGCCTATAGAATCGTACGGTTTATAAATTAACAAAAACGTAGCTTCACTTACTGGTATACTCTTACGTAATCAACCTCCATGCGTTGCGGCCAGATGGTTTCGTCTACGCCTTTTTGCCCGCCCCAGTTGCCCCCAACGGCAACGTTCAGGATCAGGAAAAATGGTTGATCAAATGGCCACTGTGCTTCATTATTGCCCAGAACTGATTTCTGAACGCTGTAGAATTTCTGGTCGTCCACAAAAAAAGCAATCTGGTCGGCGGTCCACTCAATGGCGTAAAGGTGGAAATCTGTCGTTACATTCCTGATTGAAACAGCGTTTCCTTTTTCGGTTTTCTTGTTGTGATTATAAGCTTCGGTATGCACGGTTCCGTGAACAACGCCTTCGTCAAAACCGACGTGTTCCATAATGTCGATTTCGCCAGACTTAGGCCAACCTGCCGTTGATATATTTTTCCCCAACATCCAGACGGCGGGCCAAGTACCCACTCCTTTCGGTAGTTCGGCTAAGGCTTCGATACGGCCATAGGTCCAGGTCGTTTTGTGTTGCGTAAGCAATCGGGCCGATGTGTATTTTTTGCCCTGATAATCTTCTTTTCTGGCTTCAATGATTAGTTTACCGTTTTCGACACGAGCGTTTTCGGGGCGTTGGGCTGTGTAGTATTGCAACTCATTATTTCCCCAACCATTGCCACCCACCTCATAACCCCATTTTGTGGAATCGGGTAAACCAGCTTTTTCAAACTCATCAGCCCAGATAAGTTTTCGGGCACCGGGCAGCGACGTAGTACTAGTCGGGATTGTTACGTCAGGACCTTTGCAAGCCAGCAAAATCACAAGAGCAACCACGTTCATTATCATTAGCCTTTTCATGATTAGTCAAGTACCAATTTCACTTAACATTGTTTATTTTTTTACCGGGAACGCCCACGCTAAAAAGTTCGGCATTATGGCACTCCAGGTTTCCTGATTGTGCTTGCCGCCCTTTATTTCAACGTAATGTATGTCTGACAGAACGCCATTGCTATCACGATGATAGCCTTTTTTAACTAATTCGTCAATCAGATCAGTGGTGTCGTCGATGGAGTCAATGATACCGTTGTTATTACGGTCACTGGTTTCATCTTCCGCTCCGGTTTCAAACCAGAATTTAAGCTGTTTCTGGTATGTTCCCTTCCGAACCAGATCGTGCATAATTCGGTCGGTCTCGTCGCGATAGCCGTCGGCTGTACTTTTACTGCGCCACCAGAACGAACCCGAAAATACGCCGACCCGGCTAAACCGTTCGGGATGATGAAACACGATATCGAAGGCCGATAAGCCGCCCAGCGAAAACCCGGCAAATACGGATTGGGCAGGATCGGCACTAACACGATAACGTTTTTTAATGTAAGGCAGCAGCTCAGTCAGAACAAAGTCAGTGTATAAACCCGCTTTACTACCTCGATTCATGTAGTCGGCCTGGGCGGCCGTACCATATTCCTGAATCCGGTCGCCCGCGTGAATCGCGATGAGCACAAACGATTGAATAGCCTGTTTCTGATACAGCGAATCCAGAACAGCGGCCATATGCAGACGAGTTAAATCCTGACCATCGTTCAGGTACAGAACCGGATATAATTTAGTAGTAAACTGATAATCAGGCGGAAGTATAATATCTAGATGAACCGTTCTATTAAGTGGAACAGAGTGTAAGGAATCATCGCGCCGAACCGTTACGGTGGGTGGTTCAGTGCGGATCAGGGCCGGTATAGAGTCCGCCATAAGCGCAAATAATGTCAGAAGTAGTATAATCACAAGGTGCAAAATTGAGATTTTTTCAGTTCATACCGGACTGTTTTTTGTCGGTGCCAGCTATTTCGTCTATTTTCATCCGAAATTTTTTCCGTTCTCATCAAACAAACACAATCGTGCAGGAAGATTATCGCAAATGGTATTCGCACCATCTCGGGCGCGACATTGAGATGCTGGTTTATGGAAACTGGGGCTATCCGGTGCTGTTATTCCCGACCTCAATGGGACATTATTACGAATACAAAGACTTCGGTCTGACCGACACTGCCCGCTGGTTTGTTGAATCGGGCAAGGTCAAATTATACTGCATTGACAGCATCGACCGAGATAGCTGGTACGCCAAACACTTACATCCCGGTACGCGTATCTGGAACCACGTTCTGTATGACCGTTTTCTGCACGAAGAGTTAGTTCCCGGTATTCAGCGGGAGTGCAGCGTTCAAAAAATTGGTGTATCAGGAGCATCGTTCGGTGGTTACCACGCGTTGAACTTTGCGTTCCGACACCCTGAACAGGTTGGTCATTTGCTCACGATGGGCGCGGCTTTTAATATCCGATCGTTTCTGGGCGGCTATTATGATGAAAATGTTTATTTCAACAACCCACCCGATTTCATACCCAGTGCCCATAACGACGAATTCTATAAAATGAACATCGTGTTGGGTACATCAGAATATGATTTTTGCAAAGACGATAACTACCAGATGTCAGGTATTTTAAATCGTAAAGGCATTCATCACCAACTAGATGTAATGCCCTGGGGAAATCACGATTGGCCAGTTTGGAAAGATCAGTTTCCCAGATACTTAAGCATGATTTAACGTAGTTCGGCAGGGAAGTCATTACATTACTTAGTCCTTTTATAAAAAGGCTTTCCTGCCGTATTACTGTGCTATTTACTTACATTCCGAAGGCTCACTTACCAATGCGCTTGATCGTCTCCAAAACAACATTGAGCATGTGCTCTTTTGTCTGAATATTTTCCCAGAATGGAATTGACTGGCCAAGTACCTGGTCAATTTAATTGAGACTAAAGAGTCGCCCTGGCTCATAAAATATTAAGTTGCCCACTTTAGAATATCATTTAAAAACACGGCTGTAACGTAGACTGGCTTATATACTACTTAGCTTAAATTTTTATTGTATCTCGCTCAAAGCAGTTAACTTGGTATGTTAATTGCAATAGACATGTAAATCCTCAATATCAAATCTCCTCATGCTTTCATACTTACTTATTCGATCAAATTTCCGAAATACAGCCAGTGGTTTGCATATGTACATTCAGCGATATAATGAACAGGGATTAGTCCTGAGCAGCTATGTTTGCTCTACATTATATAATTAACCGTCTTCGAGAATATAGCCCGTTAGAAAACATTTCTGACGGGCTATTTGAATAAAAATCACCCTCAAAATAACCTCCAGCAGCTGGAGGTTATTTTTGTTAAGCCCTATATCCGCGGACCTATAAATTACCTTACTCACTGGTCAAATAAACTGATGGCTATGCGGTTAGCAACTACTGAGCTTTTTGTTTTTATCAAAAACGGGCGCAATTTGCCGCATCATCGGGGAGGAATCAGCGGTTTGTTTCTCCTAGTTTCTCTGTGTATCAATTTACTCAGCATATAACTAATTGATTATGAGCACCAATAGTAAGATAGGTATTTTGTTTGGGCAGGAAAATACCTTCCCACAGGCATTTGTGGATCGCGTCAATGAAAAGCAAAGCCAGTTTCTGGCTGAGTTTGTTAGTATTGATCAGGTTGAACAGAGCGTTCCAACTGATTATGCTGTGATTATTGACCGAATTTCGCAGGATGTTCCGTTCTATAAAGCGTTTCTTAAAAATGCGGCCCTGACCGGTACCGCCGTCGTTAACAATCCATTCTGGTGGAGCGCCGACGAGAAATTTTTCAATAACGCTTTGGCTGTTCAATTAGGGGTTCCCGTTCCAAAAACCATTTTATTACCGTCAAAAGACCGACCCGACGATACCAGTCACAATTCGTTCCGTAACCTGAAACATATGAATTGGGATGGCATTTTTGAACACATAGGCTTTCCTGCCTTTATGAAGCCCCATTCTGGCGGGGGCTGGAAGAGCGTGTATAAAGTGGACAACCCCGACCAAATGTTTAAGGCGTATGACGAAACAGGCCAGTTAGTGATGTTGTATCAGGAAGCAATTGACTTCACAGATTACGTTCGCTGTTACTGCATTGGCGGGAAAGATGTTCTGATTATGCCCTATGAGCCCCGCAATCCGCATCACCTTCGTTATGCCTCAGAATTGAAAGTTACCGGCGATGCGGGCAAAAAACTATTGGCAACCATTAAAGATTACGTATTGAAACTGAATCATGGTCTTGGATACGATTTCAATACCGTTGAGTTTGCAGTGCGTGATGGCATCCCCATTGCCATTGACTTCTGTAACCCGGCTCCTGATGCCGATGTACATTCGGTTGGGCAAGCTAATTTCGATTGGGTAGTTGAAGCGGCCGCCAATATGGCCATCGACCGGGCTAAAAAAGCGAAGAAGGGAAAAGACAATCTAACCTGGGGTACCTTTGTACGTAATTCGGTGACGAGTCAGGCGCCCGTTCCGGAAAAGGAAGCAAAAGCCCCCAAAGCCGAAAAGGAGTTAGTACCGGAAAAAGCGCCAAAGGCTGAAAAAGTAAAAGAAGACGCGAAAGTTGAAAAGCCGAAAAAGGGCAAGAAATAATATTAAGAACAGAAAAATTTGATCGTGCCGTGGCTGGTTTCGTACTAGTCACGGCACGATCATTGTTAAGATGGTAGTACACCTTTTTGGTGAAAATAATAAGTTAAAATTCATGAATAAAACCGTACTGTACACATTTCTTTGTAATTTTATTTTGTTTTTTTCGGCTTGCGAGCCCAAGTCAATAGCGACAAAACCAGTATTAATTAGCTCAAATCAGGTTGTTTTTTATGACAACAGCATCCTTAAACGGTTAGCCAGCGATGATGATTCTTTGATTTATACCCCCGCTGATTATCAGATAAGCATTAACCGAATTTCGTATCAAACAACACTTAGCGACGGCACACCAATTATCGCGTCGGGTATCGTTTACTTACCCAGTCAGCTCACACATCCAAAAAAAATATACCCACTACTCAGCTACCAGCACCCAACAGCCTACTCAGAGGCTGAAGTGCCTTCGGGAAGTAACTTTTCGGTGCCAAGCTTTAATTATGCTCTTTACTTTGCTACCTATGGATACATCGTTGCCTGCCCCGATTACATAGGCTACGGTGCTACGGATAAGGTTCCTCACGATTATGAATATCGCCAGACGCTAGCTCAAGCAACCGTCGATATGCTTCTGGCAACAAAGGAGTTTTTAGCAAAAAAAGAAATTGTCTGGACAAACAAATTATTTTTAACCGGCTATTCAGAAGGTGGCTACGCCACTTTAGCCGCGCAAAAACTTCTGGAAGAATCGTATAATTCCGAATTTCAGCTTGCAGGTTCCAGTTGCGGAGCCGGGCCGTATGCTATGCCAGCTTTTTTTGATTATCTGACAAAAAAAACAACGATGGGCGGGGCAGCTAATTATATTTATATCTGGGAGACACTGAGTTACGACCGAATTTACGGGCTAAAAAAACCGATTAGTTACTATTTCAAATCGCCTTATGCTGAACAGATTACACAATCGCTGGACAACGCCCGCTCAATAATGGTCAGTTTCGATAAGATTTGTACTGATCAATTCCGGGCCGATGTTCTAAATCCATCCTCGGCGTTTAGGCAAGCACTTAATGATAATGACCTGACGAATTGGGCCACCCAAACCCCAACGCAACTGATTCATAGCGAGCAGGACGAATTTATTCCATTTCTAACCTCGCAACAAACCTACACAGGCATGCGGCAGCATGGCTCATCTAAATTAAGTTTAGTTGCCTTGAAAACAGGCTATCACGTTCCTGTAGGCGTATTATTCATGAGCCGGACAGTAAATTGGTTCGAGCAATTAAAAAAATAACGGTATTTTCCCAACCCTTCGCTTAGGAACAGAATCATCAGGGAAAGCCTATCCTATGCGCTTACTTATTCTTATACTGACATTCTCTTTTGGCTTCCTGGCTTGTACAAAGTCAGATCTCATTTCGCCCGATACATTGACCGGAACGTGGGTCGAAGCATCGGCGCGTAAGGATACGCTGATTTTTAACCTCGACCGTTTGGGAACACCGTTGCCAAAAACTCTTCTGGTCAATCGTGGCAAAGAAATTAATGCAGGCGGTTGGCTCTTACCTAAATTGGGTAGTGGCTATTACTGTTATGAGCTAGAAGGCAATAGCATTCTGGTCATAAATATGTTCTCCAGTTCATTGCAACGCTCAGCTTATAAGATTGAGCAAAAGGGCGATCAACTTCAGATCGAAAACTTTTTTGAATTGGGATTTAATCAACCTGCTACGGCAACCCGAACGCTGGTACGGTTGCGATAAACAATCAAATCCCCTACTGATGGTAGTGTCTCCTCTACTTGCCCGGCACCCCAATTGTTTTGGAGCCAATTCCTTGGCGATACTCCCCGGATAGTTGGTATTTATGCTTAACTGAGTAGCATTCTGGCAATTACAGCCCAGCTCTCCCAAGCCAATTGGCAATTTAATTAGCCATATTTCTTCCCTTCCAGATCGCAATTAGCAGTACGTGAATGGTAACCAGTGTATGCTGAGCTTTGAATAAGCTCCAGCCAAATCATCTGTGTATAGGTATTTATTCCGAATAATATTGGGAATATTTGCTCAGTATCCTCTTGCCGTTCGTCACAAAATGAAAACTCAATATTAATGTGTTCATCTTTTTTAGCCATATTCGTGTTTTTCTCACAGTATAGTAAGATCAATCATCAACAGTCATCTTCTTTTTAGTACATGCAAAGACGAGATTTTATCCAGTTGTCAGGTTTAGGCATTGGCGGGCTGTTAACGGCTGGTATTCCGGTCTTAGGTAATTCGGTATCTCCCGAATACCTGCTTGAAGCAAGTGGCCGGGGCGTAGGCATCGACACAGCCGCCAAAAAACGCCTGTCCGACATCGCCTTAAATGCCGCCAAAAGTAAAGGCGCAACCTACACCGACGTTCGTATTGGACGGTATCTGCAACAATTCGTCTTTACGCGTGAGACAAAAGTGCAGAACATTGCCAACGCCGAATCATTTGGAGTGGGCATTCGGGTGATTGCCAATGGAACCTGGGGATTTGCCGCCACCAGCGATGTAACGCCCGATGCCATTGCCAAATGTGCCGAAACAGCCGTGGCCATTGCCAAAGCCAATGCCAGACTTCAAACCGAACCTGTACAACTGGCTCCGCAAAAAGGTGTTGGCGAGGTAACCTGGAAAACGCCGATCAAAAAAAACGCCTTCGAGATTCCGGTTCAGCAGAAAATTGAACTGCTAATGAAGGTAAATAACGAAGCCATGAAAAACGGCGCGGCCTTCGTTACGTCGAACCTGTTTTTCGTAAACGAACAGAAGTATTTTGCTTCAACTGATGGTTCGTATATTGATCAGGACGTGCATCGAATCTGGCCAACGTTCACGGTATCAGCGGTTGATCGGGCAGTTGGCAAGTTTAAAACCCGCGATGCGCTTAGTTCACCAATGGGCATGGGCTACGAGTATCTGGATGGACTCGAATCCGAAAAGATCAAAGCGCCCAACGGACTAGTCGGCTACAGAAACTCCTACGATATGGTTGAAGATGCCATTTTGGCTTCGAAACAGGCGAAGGAAAAACTCACCGCCAAAACGGTGCAAGCGGGTAAGTACGACCTTGTTCTTGACCCAAATCACCTCGGCTTAACGATCCACGAATCGGTTGGACACCCCACCGAACTCGACCGGGTTTTGGGATACGAAGCCAACTACGCCGGAACCAGTTTTGCCACCCTTGACAAGTGGAAAACCAAGACATTTAATTACGGCAGCAAGATGGTCAATATTGTGGCCGATAAAACGCAACCGTACACCCTTGGCACAGTCGGCTACGACGACGAAGGTGTTCCCTGCAAACAGTGGGATATCATTAAAGACGGCATTCTGGTAAACTATCAGGCCATTCGTGACCAAGTGGCTATTCTGGGCGAAAAAGAATCGAATGGCTGCTGCTATGCCGACAATTGGGATTCCGTACAGTTTCAGCGAATGCCAAACGTATCGTTAAAAGCAGGTACAGAAAAACGCTCCGTTTTTGACATGATCAAGGGCGTAGAAAAGGGCATTTATATTATCGGGCGCGGGTCATATTCTATTGATCAGCAACGCTATAACTTTCAATTTGGCGGGCAGTTGTTCTACGAAATAAAGAATGGAGAAATCGTTGGCATGCTCGACGATGTGGCCTACCAGTCCAACACTCAGGAGTTTTGGAACTCTTGCGCCCAGCTTTGCGATCAGGATGATTACCGCACGTTCGGTTCATTCTTCGATGGCAAAGGCCAGCCGTCACAAATCAGCGCCGTTTCGCACGGGAGTGCAACAACTCGGTTTAATGGCGTTAACGTAATCAACACCGGACGAAAGATTTAAACGGGTCATAGTTTGTTGTCGGGTACTCAAACCCGACAACGTCGCGTCATCAATAAACGTGTTGGGTTCTCAAACCCGACAACACAAACGAAAATCATACAAATGCCAATCTTAACCAAAGAACAAGCAAAGAAGATAGTTGACAAAGTCCTGGCTTACTCAAAATCCGATGAAATGAGTGTAAGCCTGTCGGGCGGTCGAACAGGAAACATCAGATACGCCCGTAACTCGGTCTCAACCAGTGGCGAATCTGATAATCTAGCCTTGGCTGTAACGTCTGTTTTTGGCAAACGTTCCGGAACGGCAACCATAAACGAGTTTGACGATGCATCGCTCGAAAAAACCGTTCGTCGGGCAGAAGAAATTGCTAAACTAGCCCCCGAAAATCCTGAATATATGCCTATGCTGGGGCCACAAGTGTATTTAGAGACTAATACGTACTCTGAAAATACAGCTAAGAT
>CAXVWN010000130.1:0-2961 GCA_964263725.1 Spirosoma sp. | reverse complement strand
CACACAGTTACGGTTATCAGCAGCAAGCCGGAAAAACAATCCGCCATTGAAGCGCTGGGCGCTACGTCTGCCATCGGCTCCCTGGAAGATGTTGATTTCCTGATAAATACCTTTACCGGTGCCGATGCCATATTTGCGATGGTACCTCCCAACTTTACCGAACCCGATCAGATCGCGTATTATCAGAGACTCGCCAGTAACTATGTACGAGCCATTCGGCAGTCGGGCGTGAAGCATGTGGTTCATCTTAGCAGTTACGGCGCGCATTTAGACAAAGGCACCGGATTCATCCTCGGGGCTTATCATGCAGAAAACATATTAAATGAGCTGTCGGACGTAGCGGTTACGCATCTGCGCCCCGGCTACTTTTATTACAATCTGTTCAACTTTGTCGATATGATACGTGGGGCGGGCTTTATTGGCGCAAACTATGGGGGCGACGATAAGATTGTATTGGTTGATCCCGCCGATATTGCCGCTGTTGCTGCCGAAGAGCTAGTCAAACCAGCTACCGGCGGAAACGTACGCTACGTAGCCAGCGACGAGCGTACGGCCAATGAAGTCGCTCACGCTTTAGGCGTTGCCATTGGCAAGCCGGTGTTAAGCTGGGTGACGTTTACTAATGAGCAAATGCAGGCCGGTATGGAGACCAACGGAGTACCGGCATCAATTGCCGCTAACTTTGTTGAATTGGGTGCCAGCCTGCACAGTGGAGCCTTACTACAGGATTATGAATTACACAAGCCTGCGACTTTGGGCAACGTAAAGCTGGAAGATTTTGCACAGGAATTTGCCGCTGCCTTTATGCAGAAAGAGGCTGCTTAAAAAATGGCGATTGCACGAAAGTTTACATTTTCAACAGCCCACTGATTCTCAACAAATACAAACACGATGATTCTTATAACTGGCGCCACAGGCCAACTCGGTTCTATCGTTATTGATTTCCTGCTCAATAAACTGCCTCCTTCCCAACTTGCTGCCCTTGTCCGTGATGAGAACAAAGCGTCTGATCTGAAAGAAAAAGGTGTGGACATACGAGTAGGCAACTACGATGATACGTCCTCGCTCGACAAGGCTATGCAGGGAATTGAAAAGGTCTTGCTGATTGCCGGAACGGATGAAGACAAGCGTGTTCAGCAGCACCAGAACGTAGTGGATGCGGCAAAAAAGGCGGGCGTTTACCTCATTGCCTACACCAGCCGGACGCTGAAAGATAGAAGCACGATGGCAAACCAGTTGATGGAAGGCCACTTTCAGACGGAAGACTATATTAAAGCGAGTGGATTGAGTTATATCCTGTTTCGTAATGTTCTGTATATGGACGCTATTCCGCAGTTCGTAGGCCCCAACGTTTTTGACATGGGTATTCATCTGCCAGCCGGTCAGGGACGGGTTTCTTTTGCGCTTAGAAGCGAACTGGGAGAAGCCATTGCCAATGCATTAGTAGTTGCTGGTAACGATAAAAAGATCTATGAATTTACGGGAAGCGAATCGTATTCATTCAGTGATGTTGCAACTACTCTAACCGAATTATCGGGTAGGGAGGTGCGTTATACACCCGCTGAGAAATCGACTTTTGCCGAACAAATGAAAGAACGCGGTGTGCCCGACATTAGGATTCAGCGGGTAATTGGTTTTATGACCGACATCAAAAATGGACAGGAAGACGAAATAAGTCCGGATCTGGAAAACCTGCTTGGGCGAAAGCCTGCATCGCTCGAAGAAGGGCTAAAAACTCTTTTCAACGTATAGACTGATGAAAAGCACCCAACCTCATTTGATTAAAACGATAACTGAATATCACCAGTTTATGGGTCTTCCTAAGCCGGAACATCCATTAGTCAGCCTGGTAAATTTCGAAGCAATTCGACGTATACCCGACGACAAGCCGAAAAGTCTCGTACATAATTTTTATTCCATCGCGCTTAAACGGAATTTTAACGGCAAGCTGAAATACGGTCAGCAGGAATATGATTTTGACGAAGGTTTACTGCTATTCATTTCGCCCGGTCAGGTTTTTTCAATTGAGGCCGAAGGGGATTTAAAGCATACGGGATGGTTGTTACTTATTCATCCCGATTTTTTGTGGAATAAGCCCTTAGCCAAAACTATTAAGCAATACGATTATTTCAGCTATGCGGTGCATGAAGCCTTACATCTTTCCGGAAAAGAGGAAGAAATGCTTACCGGCATTATGCAAAACATCGGGCAGGAATATCAGTCAAACATCGACAAATTCAGTCAGGCCGTAATTATCGCTCAACTTGAGTTATTGCTGACGTATGCTGAACGGTTTTATCATCGCCAGTTCATCACCCGGAAAATTACGAATCATAAACTACTCAATCGTCTGGAGGCTATTCTTGCGGACTATTTTAACAGTGATGCACTAGCTGAAAAAGGATTACCCACGGTTCAATACGTTGCCGAATCGTTGAACGTATCACCGAACTATTTGAGCGTATTATTGAAAGTATTGACTGGCCAAAGTACCCAGCAACACATACACGATAAATTGATTGAGAAGGCAAAAGAAAAATTGTCCACGACCGATTTAACCGTCAGTGAAATTGCCTACGAACTAGGGTTTGAACATTCTCAGTCGTTTAGCAAGTTATTCAAGACAAAAACCAATTCTTCGCCGTTGGAATTTCGAAATTCGTTTAATTAATCAGCAAGGTATTGGTTAGGCAGAACAACGAAAACCGGCCAGTATCTTACGAAATTCAACTTTGTACGGGAGCTATAGCTTCAAAAAGACGACTCATACGTATTATTCCCATGACTGCTGATTAAGCCATTGCTTTATCAATCGAGCCACCTCCAGCGGCTCCAGATTTGTATTATCAATGGTGAGTATCTGCTTTTGGCCAAATTCATTCTCCAGCGTATTCATCCGGTAGTTTGCCTCAAAATGTAGCAGTGACGCTTCGGAAGCAGCAACATTTCGTTTGGACGGCT
>CAXVWN010000129.1:0-15116 GCA_964263725.1 Spirosoma sp. | reverse complement strand
GTTGCCGTCACATGTTTATAATAGATATGGGCTTTCTATAAACATGTGACGGCAACGGCCGACCGTCCATCGGGATCATATTATGTCAACAGGGTTTTCTTGTCAATTTGTCTATTAGCTTTCGTCTGTTCGGCTTTCCGGCCACGATACGAGTATGCGTATTACCTGTTCAATGGCCCGATCAGTATCAGTCCGCTTTCGGTCTGGTAGTTCGAAACGATTGAAGGGTTTCAGTTCGAGTACGAAGGTTGACTCAACAGCTTCGTCGTCTAGCGGTGTGTAGCGTTTGTGAGCCTTTACATTTACCGGAATTAACCCATGTCGGGCTTTGAAGCGGGTCAATACATACGTCAATAATTTTTCAACGTCTGCTTCTGAAACACCATCGGCGGGCACGAACCTAACTTCGGCATGGTTTCGGTCGACAAGCGTTTGTTGATCAGGCGCAAAATGCCCTTCACAACTCGAAAACGTACGAACCAGTCCGGTTTTGTTTAGCGCGTCAACCAACGGGCGAATTTTCGGTTCAATAGTATCATCCATTATTGTTCACCGTCCAGTAAAGCTACTTCGTCGGCATCGTTCATTTTATGCAGAAGCGCTTGGCCTTTTTGCCAGAACCAGCCCAGATACGCAACCGCGACCAGCGCCAATACGCCCGATACCGCAAAGGAGACATCGATTCCCGATTCTCCGGTAATGTGATTATGCAACCAGCCAGATGTCAGGGCACCTAAACCAATACCGGCTTCGAGGGCAATGTACATGGTAGCCATAGCGCGGCCACGGGTTTTCTCATTGCTCAGGTCGGCGGTCCAGGCCGTTACCGTTGGCGAGTTCATCCCCCACGACATTCCGTAAAAAACAGCTGCTGTCCAGAACCACGCAGGCGAATCGGTCAGGACTAGGAGCACCATCGAGAAGGCCAGCACAATAGTCGATATAAACAATACCGGGATGCGGCCATACCGATCTGATGTTCGGCTAAACAGCAGCCGGACGCCCAGCGATGCGACGGTATATACAGTAAAAAATAATCCATTATTCGTGATGCCGAGCGGTGCGCTAACCTCCGAAATTACGGTCAATATTACGCCCGACGAGAACGATTGCAACAGCAGCACAATAAATGGCGGCAGGGCTTGTTTATCAAAAATTTCGTCCTTTTTCAGTCGCAACAGGGCAAATCGAAACGGTTGCGGATTCGCTAGTGTTTCGGGCATTTGCAGTAAAATTCCAATTGACAATAACGCAAACGCCGACGAAGTCCAGAACATAACATTCATGGAAAAATCATTGGCCAACCAGCTACCAATGGCTGGCCCGAGCGACATACCCATCGCGGTGAACAGGCCCAACATGCCCATCGCTTCGCCCCGACGGGTGGATGGTACAATATCGGCGACGTAGGCCGATGTGGCTGTGGGTTTGGTGCCGGTCGAAAAGCCATGAATGAGCCGAAGCGTCAGAAAACCACCGACGGTAAGCAGATAGGGATACAAAAAACCGCAGACAAAACACACAATTGATCCAAAGGCCATGACCGGCACCCGACCAACGGTATCCGTAATTTTGCCGCTAAACGGCCGGGAAACACCCGCAGTAAGGGTAAAAAGTGCGATAATAAAGCCGATGTACTCCTTGCCACCCAATTTTGTCAGGTAGGCGGGCAACTCAGGAATCATCATCGAAAAACTGGCCGAAAACAGGAAGTTACTAACCGAGAGTAACCAGAACGAGAGCGTATAAAGAGAGGGGCCGCGCGAAGCCCGGCGCGTAAAAAGAGAAGGAACGACCAAAATGACTTGATTTTGTTCGCCCAAATTTACAAAGATTTTACCGAAGATGGTGATAGACTTGACGGCTTACGGGCTCCATTTTTGCTCAATCCTCGATTGCCTCAATGCCAAGTTGCTTAAGTCGCTCCAAGTGTTCTTTCATGGCCTTAAGCTGTTCCGGTGAGTGGCCCTGCCAATCGGTAACCTCACCAGCGACCCGAAGCGGATTCTGCGAACGGTATGACTTTGTTGGATTTCCGGGGTACTTTTTGTCCGTCAAGTTGGGGTCATCTTCAATCGGACCTGTTGGCTCTACTATATAAATCCGGCCACGTTCTTCGCCCAAAGCAAGTTCAGCTCCCCAAATAGCAGCCTCCAAAGTGGCGGATAGATAGACATAGGACGCCTTCTTTCTCTTGCCGTAGTTTGACTTAAAGCCGGGTTCGATCAGGTCTCCCGGCTTCAGATTGGCCTTGGTGCCATGATATAACCTCTGTGAGCTTAAGTCGTGAGTAGACTCCATTGACTTGTCCTTACCTCCGTTTGTTTTCATTGCCGTTATATGTTTGTGAATGTTTTTCCGTGTCTGCCTGGGTGTCAGTTACAATAAACGCAAACGGTTTTGGGCTTTGCGATGGTGGGAAAATCAGGGCATGTTAGTCTAACCTTGTACCAAAGCTAACCAAGTGACTGGTGCTATTGAAATACTGAAGAAGTCTGAATAAAACCCTATTTCGGTTCAGGTGTATTGTTGCCGCCATCCAGTACAAACCGCCATTGGCCGTTGCGCTGGCGTTTCCAGACAGTCATATAGACACCATATTGGGTAGTTCGCTTTCCGGCATCATCTTTTTTAGACAACATCCACTGCCCAAACGTGTATCCCAACTCGCCCGATTGAGCCGCGTCGGCCTTGAGTACTTGCCAGGTTAAAACGGGTCCATTGGCGGGCAGGCGGCTCATTTGCGCCCGGAGTGAGTCAAACCCAACGGTGGGAGCCGCGCTATCGTTTAGTTTAACAACATCGTCGGCGGCATAAGTTGTAAAGGCTTTAGCCATACCCTGTTTTTCGGATAAAACGCTGAAATTCTGATCGGCTTCCCGAATTTCGTCGATGGCTTTCTGACGCGTAGCGGCCGCTGGATTCATGGCACGAGGGCTGTCGACACGCGTACGACAGGAGTCCATCAGAAAAATACTTAGTAAAAGAGGTAATGCGTACTTCATGTTCGGTAGGTTGATTGGTCCACTTTTGGCGTAAATTTGCGGAATACTATCGAATGTAAAATGAATAACTACCGACATTTTACATTATTTGTTGCCCGTTTATTCATTATCTTTTTCTCTAACAATGTCGCGTAATCTACAAATCGGCCTGTTTCTCACCGTTTCCATCCTGCTAACGACGTTCACATTTTATTTCTGGCAGGTTTTCAGAAGCCCGAACCTGCTGGTTCAGGACAATGCGAAAACCTTTGCGTTATTGATTCCACGAGGCTCTACGTTTGAGTCGGTTATGGACACGCTCAAAACGCACAAGGTCATCAATGACGAAACCTCGTTCCGATTTCTGGCCAAGATGATGAAATACCCCGAACGAGTAAAAGAAGGCCGTTACGAAATTAAGCCGCTCATGGGCAACCGCGATGCGCTGTCCAAATTACGAAGCGGTAGTCAGGACGCCATGCCAGTGACGTTCAACAGTATGCGGCAGAAAAGCGACCTTATTCAGCGGCTCGGCGGCAAATTTGAGTTTGGCTCCGATGCCTTAGGTAAACTCCTCAACGATCCAGCTACCTGCCAGAAATTCGGCTTCGACACCACGACCATTGTCTGCCTGTTTCTACCTAATACCTACGAGTTTTTCTGGACTATAAAGCCCGAAGCCTTTTTGGAGCGCATGGGAAATGAATACAAGAAATTCTGGACGCCCGACCGGCAGGCCAAAGCAAAAGCGTTGGGGCTGAGTCAAACGCAAGTTCAGGTACTGGCGTCGATTGTGGCGGGCGAAACGAACAAACGTGATGAGCAACCCCGTGTAGCGGGTGTTTACCTGAACCGTCTGAAACGCGGCATTAAACTCGAAGCTGACCCAACAGTGATTTTCGCCCTTCGAGACTTCGGCATCCGGCGGTTACTGACGCGCCAATTGGCGATTGACTCCCCGTATAATACGTATCGGTATACGGGGCTGCCACCAGGACCCATCAATTTGCCCGCCCCCGCCACGATCGACGCGGTCTTAAACGCCGAACAGCATGATTATCTGTTCTTTGTGGTCAATGCGAGTTTTAACGGCTACCATACGTTCTCGAAAACACTGGCCGAGCACATGGCAAATGCCCGCCTGTACCAGCAGGCACTTACCCGAATGAAGATTATGAAATAGATGATATAAGTGGGCTAATTTACCTTAGATTGTTTTTGTCATGCTGGCGCGCCAGCATAACAAAAACAATCTAACCTGTTCTTATCGAGCTATTTATGATTATTCACGACGTTACTAACATTCGGGTTCGATACTACGATACTGACCAGATGGGCATTGTTTACTATGGCAATTATGCTCGTTTCTACGAAGTAGGTCGAGTAGAAGCGCTGCGGTATCTGGGTCTGAATTACAAAGACATCGAAGAAAGTGGCATTTCGATGCCCGTTTATGACCTGAACTCACGATTTATTCGCCCGGCTAAATACGATGACCTGCTGACGATACGGGTCACGATTCCACAGATGCCCAAAACCCGATTGATGTTCGGCTACGAGATTTTCAATCAGGATGGGCAATTACTTAATACGGGCCAAACAACACTTGTATTTGTTCGTACCGATACGGGTCGCCCCTGCGCGGCCCCGGCGGAATTAGTTGAAGCAGCCAAACCTTTTTTTGAGCAGTAGGTTACAAAAGTGACCAAGAACAGTCATTACTAATTCTGCCAGAAGGAAGTTTTAATCCCGCATGATAACGTGAGTTTGGGACTAAAAACACGTAAGGGCATCCTGTTAATCCTGACTTTACAGTAAAGAGCCTATGTTTGATAAGCTAATGAGTGTTAAGGCATTGCGGAACACCCGTGTCTGGCTGCATGACCATCATCCGTTCAATTCAAGAATTACCTGGTACTCGTTTTTGAAGAAGATGATTGCCCAAATTGCGGACAATAACACAAGTGAGCGGGCTGCTTCTGTATCGTACAGCCTCATTTTAGCCGTTTTTCCGACAGTAATCTTTTTCTTTACCCTCATTCCGTTCATTACCTTCATTCCTGACCTTGAGGAGCAAATTATGGGCTTCTTTCAGGAATTGCTGCCCGGCGACACCTTCAGCACGGTAGACACAACAATTCGCGACATTATTAACCGGCCTCGCAGCGGTGTACTCTCTTTTGGTTTTTTACTGGCCTTATACTCGGCAACGAGTGGTCTGGTTGCGCTAATGCAAGCCTTTAACTCGTCCTATCATTCATCAGAAAGGAGGGGATTTTTTCACGTTCGGGCTGTGGCTATTGGCCTGACATTTACCTTAGCCTTTGCCTTGATTTTAGCCGTTGTCGTATTAATTATTGGGGGCATCGTCAGCGATTATCTCCTCCATTTTGGGTTGCTCAACAATGTTATCTTCATTAATCTGCTGGCTATTGGGCGCTATTTAATCGTCTTCGCGGTTTTTGTTGGAGCGGTTTCAGTCATTTATCGTTACGGGCCAGATGTGAACATGAAATGGGTTTTTATAACGCCCGGTGCCGTCACAGCTTCGCTGCTTATCGTGCTGACAACGCTCGGTTTTTCGTACTACGTTTCCAATTTTGGGTCTTACAATAAAGTGTATGGATCTATTGGCACACTCATTGCACTGATGATCTGGATAAACCTCATTTCGTTGTTGCTTATTATTGGTTTTGAAATGAATGTGGCCCTTTATAGCCTCGAGGGCGATAAGAATCCGAGTGTTGCGGCAAAAACAACAAACGCCACCCCGGAGATTTGAGATGACGTTTGCAAAACCTAACCCATAAATGTAAAGACACAATTCTGGGTTAGCACCAGAATCTGGCACGCCCAAGAATGTGTTCTATTCAGAATTGGCGAAAAACGTGCCAATCTTACATTCTAACCATTAAGTTAGCATCATTTTTTCCGTTTGCTAAAAACATCTAGCAAAATGGTAACAAATAGGTTTTACTTTGACGTTTTAAATAACCTGGTTACTTAGATCAGGCTTCTTTTAGTCATGGAACGCCACTGGCTTTTTTTATGATTTCCGTTACTGGACAGTCCAATCCTTTACCGATGAGTCCCTACCTCAATCGGATTAAACCTTGGGTGAGTATCATTTGTACTAGTTATAACCAACAAGCCTACGTCGAGCAGGCGCTCCAGTCGGTTGTGGAGCAAGACTACCCCAATGTTGAGCTAATAGTCATTGATAATGGTAGTGGCGATGGTTCAGTGGCGAGCATCACGGCATTTATTCAGCAAAATCCAGGGGTTCGGTTTATTCGTAATCTGGATAACATAGGGTTAACCAAGGCCTTTAATCAGGGTCTGACACTGGCCGAAGGTCGGTATGTAATTGATCTTTCTGCCGATGATGTGCTTTTGCCGGGTCGTATAACAAAACAGGTTGCCTTGTTTGAGCAACTGGCCGGTCCTTATGCAGTCGTCTTTTCTAACGCAGCCTACATTGATACAAAAGGCAGGGACGTAGATTACCATTATCCTGTCGACGCTAAAGGTCATGCTCGCTCGCCTATTCCATCGGGTAATGTTTTCCAATCTATTCTGGAATCGTATTTCATTTGTACACCGACAATGATGATGCGCCGAGACGTTCTGAACGAACTTGGCGGCTACGACGAAACATTAGCTTATGAAGATTTTGATTTCTGGGTTCGGTCGGCCCGGCTTTATCATTATGCTTACCTGGATGAAGTGCTGACCCTGAAACGTCAATGCCCCAACTCCATGTCAGCTCAGGTAATTTTCCCGGATAACAACCTGCTTCGATCAACGCTAACGGTCTGCTACAAGGCCCTGGATCGCTGTGCTACAGCCGACGAATATCAGGCATTGGCCAAACGTATCCGCACCTTTATTCGGAAGGCATTCTACGCCGAACAATTTGATGTAGCGTTGCAATTCGGTGCGCTACTTCGCCAAATTGAACCACCAGGTTTGTCAAGCCGCCTGATTTTGGGGCTGAGTCACCTGCATTTGCCTATCAAGAAAATCTACCGACACTATCTTAAGTGGTATCCCACACGCCAGTCGGCGAAACTGGTTTAGCCCGTTTATAGTTATTAGTAAACAAGTAGCCGTAAACCCGATTTAATAGATCGGTTTGTTACTACCTGGTTATTGACAACAGCTTATTGAAAATGGCGGCCGAATTCATTAAACTTTATCCAAACAACCCCGATCCACGTCGGATTGAGCACATTGTAAAGGCTCTGCGTGATGGCGCGGTTATCATTTACCCAACCGACACGATTTATGGGATGGGCTGCGACATCCATAACGCCCGTGCTGTTGAGCGCGTTGCTCGTATTAAAGGCATAAAACCAGCAAAGAATGATTTTTCGTTTATATGCTACGACCTGAGCCACATTGCCGATTATGCCCGAGTAAGTAACCAGGCGTTTAAGCTCATGAAAAGTGTATTACCGGGACCATTTACGTTCATCCTGCTCGCCAGCGGCCACGTCCCTAAACTCCTGAATACCAATAAGAAAACGGTGGGTATTCGCGTACCGGACAACGATATTCCGCGTCAGATTGTCCATGAGCTAGGCAATCCGATTATCACAACATCTATCCGCGATGAAGACGAAATTATCGAGTACTCAACCGATCCGGAATTAATTTTCGAGAAGTTCCAAAATCTGGTCGACATCGTAATTGACGGGGGCTATGGCGGCAACGTTGCATCGACGATTGTTGACGCCACAGACGACGACTTTTCGATCATCCGTCAGGGGCTGGGCGAATTAGTCCTTTGAAAAGTTCGGATAAGATTCTATACTTGCATTGTAGGGTTCACATTCCTTCATATCGGAGTGTAACCCTTTTTTTGTGAATCACCCCTAATTCATCTTATTTAGTATGCGCTTTTCTTTAGCCGCGCTTTCCTTATTGGCTCTTAGCCAACTCACCGGTTGCTCAACTCAATCAAAACAGGACGATTCGTCGAAATCGGGCAAAATCGCCACCGAGGCATCCGCTAAAACATCGGCAGTCGATTCAGCAGAAACGCCATCGGCCACCGCCCGACCTGTTACGTCAACCCGCTCGGTCAGTACGGGCGATTCTACCCTCGATTCACTCACCTACGCGCCAGCGGGGGCGCTACTTCCTAAATACCGCATATTTGCGTATTACGGCAACCCACACTCCAAGAAAATGGGCGCGTTGGGCAAGTATCCGAAAGAAGAAATGTTGCATCGGCTGGATGAAGAAATAAAAAACTGGCAAAAAGCCGACCCTTCTACGCCTATTCAGCCCGCCCTGCACTTAGTTGCGACATCGGCGCAGGGATTACCCGGCAAAGACAGTGGTTATCGGATGCGGATGTCCGATAAAACCATTAAAAAGGTGCTAAAATGGGGTAATGAACACAAAGCCATTGTATTTCTGGATATTCAAAGAGGACATGCGCCCCTCGGCCCGGAGATGAAATACATGGAAAAGTATTTAAAACTGCCTTTTGTTCACTTAGGAATTGACCCTGAATTTTCGATGGTGACGGGTGCCAAACCGGGCACTAAAATTGGCTCCTACGATGCCGCCGATGTTAATCAGGCCGTTCAGTTTCTGAGCCGTATTGTCAAAGAAAATAACCTGCCACCCAAAGTGCTGGTGGTTCACCGCTTCACGCAGGGCATGATAAAGAACTACAAAAATATCAAGCTTGACCCGAACGTACAGATTGTGATGGACATGGATGGCTGGGGACCACCGGTACTCAAAAAAGATTCTTACAAAGCTTACATCGAGAAAGAGCCGGTACAATACACGGGTTTCAAACTGTTTTATGACAACGATTTCCGCAAACCTGGCTCTCGCATCATGACACCAGAGGAAGTGTTGGCCCTGACACCCAAGCCGATGTACATTCAATATCAATAATATCAATTCCTGGCAAAACACAAATGGAGACTCGCTGAGTCTCCATTTGTGTTTTATACCTATTCTTCGTTACGAATTAATAAAAGCCAACAGGTCTGCGTTAATCGTTGCGGCTTCTGTAGTTGGCATACCATGAGGAAAACCTGGATACGAAATAAGTTTCCCATGTTTCAAAAGCTTGACAGCCTTTGCTCCGCTAATGGGGAAGGGAACAATCTGGTCATCCTCGCCATGCAGAACAAGTACAGGTACATCCACACGCTTAAGGTCTTCTGTAAAATCTGTTTCTGAAAAGGCCTTGATACCGTCATGATGGGCTTTTATGCTCCCCATCATGCCCTGGCGCCACCAATTATCCCGGATGCCTTGCGACACATTGGCTCCTTCCCGATTGTAACCATAAAAAGGCATGGTAAAATCCTGGAAATACTGGGGGCGTTGGTTAGCCGTACCCTCCCGTATGCCATCGAATACCGATATAGGAATACCGTCTGGATTCGCTTCGGTTTGTACCATCAGTGGGGTAACCGCACTAATCAGCACGGCTTTCGCTACCCGGCCCGCGCCATGTTTGGCAACATAGCGAATCACTTCACCACCACCAGTTGAATGGCCAATATGAATGGTGTCTTTTAAATCAAGAAATGCCGTCAGCTCAGCTACATCGGCAACATAGGTGTCCATGTTATGGCCTTCGGAGGTTTGGGACGAACGGCCATGCCCCCGGCGATCATGGGCAATGACCCGAAATCCTTTCTCCAAGAAAAACATCATTTGTCCATCCCAGTCATCGCCTGATAAAGGCCAGCCATGATGAAACACAATAGGTTGGCCTGTGCCCCAATCTTTGTAATAAATCTCGGTACCGTCTTTAACTGTGATCTTACTCATGTTTATGGAATTAATTGTTGATAGTGAACTATGATTTTAGCGATATATACAGGACAAATTCAGTTATTGAGGGCGTACCTCACGAGCAGCTTCACTAATGAAATCAGCCACCAGTTTAGGCTAAGACAACATGGGAACATGGCTGACTTTAACTTCCAACTTTGTACTGAATAGTGCGCCCATAACGATGCGGTTAAGTATCCACATAAGTATACTGGTTAGTGTAGGGTTTAATTTTGCAGCCACCTGTACAAACAGCGAACATACCTTTGGCCATTCGGGCGATCCATTAAGCAAGCCGAAATCGTGACCAACCCATTTTCACTTGTTTTCGATTTAAGTAACCAACCGATACATAAGACCGAATTCCAGCACATTAAACTGATTTAGCTTACCTACTTTTGCCGATACAAACTTACTGATTGAGACGGTGACGAAAGCGGTACAAACAGACGATTTTACAGTACAAAGAGAGGATTTCAGCCCACGCTAATCAATAACCAATCAACCAAAGCTCGGAAACGGCAAAAACCAGCAAGACAGCTATACTAAGTTGATTGATTGGCCGGCACTGCGAACCGAATTAATTACTATGGCTTAAGTACCCTAAAATCCACATTTATTAATTTACTATACACAACCTGATCGGGCCAATCGCCCTCCGTTTAATACACCGTTGCTGAATGATTACCAGAGACAAAGATGTGCCCCCTTTCACTTCGATTTCCGTAATTCTGGCCTGCCCCCATAGACGCAACCCTGCCGCTCATGGCTCCGTTGGCAAACTTGTCCACTACGACCTGAACGGCCCTTTCCCGGTCTGTCAACCAGCATCCCGGCAATACTAGTGCTGCCGCCGGGGCGATTGTACTACAGGTACCGATGCTGACCACTTTTATTTCTTGTTGGGTAAATTAGGTTATGCCGAGCGAGAGGGTATCTAGCAGCACCTGAATCGTTACGCTATATTTGTGGGCAACTGGATCGCCGGAGCATTTTCTGCATGAATTGATAGGGATAAAGTTGTTATGACCCGGCTACGATGGAGACGACTAACGTGCAATCGGTTGAACCGGTCCTAAATATATAGTCACCGTTGACAATTTAAATCAGTTACGTAATGCCCTTTATATTGACATCATTCCGGGTTACTAATTTTAGATCGATCGTTGATTCGGGTGAGCTGCATATAAACGACTGTACCTGTTTGGTAGGGACTAACGAGTCTGGTAAGACAAACTTGTTGATGGCCCTGCATAAACTAAATCCGGCTGATGGTGTGCGCATCGACCCTTTAACCGATTATCCCCGTAAGTACTACGGAACCTTCGATACAAACTCGGATAAAGAACCATTCATTCGGGCCACCTTCACAATGGACGTCTCGGTTAGCGAGCCATTGTCGTCAATATTGGGCTACACGACGGAGCTTTTGGCAACGGTTGAGGTAGCTCGTTACTACACAGGAGAATACGATGTCAATTTCCCTGCTTCTTTTCTTGGGCAGTACCCAAACAACTTTATACACACATTGCTAAGTGCCTTTTTGGAAAAGTATCTGGCAAGTGACTTAGTTACAAAAGACAAGGAGGAAATTACTCAGGATTTACGGGAGTTCATTGATCGGCTGATAGCACTTTTGCCGGAAGCAGGCAGTCTGGGTGAAAATGATGTATACAATCTGATCGCTCAAATCGACGAATTTATTACCGTTAAATATTCCAGGCGGCAGCCATTCAGGATTTTTGCCGACGAGCAGTTAAAAACACCGCTCGAAAATATTGCCCGACTCCTGGCGAATAAGCGTATTGTGCTATCGGTTGATCAGCAACGGCTGTTTCTTGACCAGTTGCCACGCTTTGTCTATTATTCGGAGTATGGCAACCTGGATGCCGAGATTTATCTGCCCCATGTTATCCAGAATAGTACTCGCCACGATCTTGGTTTTAGAGAACAGGCCAAAGTGCGAACGTTGAAGGTATTGTTTGATTTCGTTCAGTTAAAACCAGAAGAAATTCTGGAATTAGGGTCAGAGGTAAGCCAGACCAGGGTTATCACCCGCGATTCTTATGGTCGAATTGAGAGTACAGTGGTCGAAACAACGCTGGAAAACATGGTTGATCAGGAACGTGAAAACAAAAAGAAACGAGAGGTTATCCTTCAGGCTGCTTCGGCTCAGCTCACAATAGCCTTTCAGGAATGGTGGCGTCAGGCTACCTACCGGTTTCGGTTCCAGGCCGATGGGAATCATTTTAGAATTTGGGTAAGCGATGAAAAACGTACCGAAGAAATTGAACTGGATGGACGCAGTAAAGGGCTACAGTGGTTCTTTAGCTTCTTTTTAACCTTTCGAGCCGAGCAGGCAAACGGCCATTCCAACTGCATTTTACTACTCGATGAGCCCGGTTTATCCTTGCATCCCATTGCTCAGCAGGACCTGCTGACTTTTCTTCAGTCACTTTCCCGGACCAATCAACTCCTTTACACCACCCATTCGCCTTTCATGATTGGTAGCCGGTCGCTCAGTAATCTTAAAATGCTGTATGTTGGATCTGATGGACACTCGGTTATCTCCAACGATTACCGGGTAACGAAGTCGGATGCCAATGGATCATTTTACCCAATACGGGCCGCTTTGAACCTAAGCATATCGGAACAACTGCTGACGGCGCGCTTGCCGGTATTGGTCAATGATGTAGCCAGTCAGATTTACCTGCAACTCATCCAATCCTATCTGCTGCAAACGGGTGCGCATCCGCTCACAAAAGACTTTTTGTTTATACCCAATGCCTCCCCAGAGGATATGGAGCCATTATCGCGAATACTTTTCCAGCAGACTGGTTCAATGCCCTACGTGCTGCTTGATGGCACGGGTATGGGGCACACACTGGCCCAACGCTTACTCCATACGATGTATAAAGACACACCCACCCACGTGATTACCCTGAGTGAGCCCCAAACAGAAGAACGGGTACTGGAAGATTTATTGCCTGCCCATGATCTTGCCCGACATTTTTCCCGGATGTATCGTGGTCTGGAAACCGACGATTTTGATTACATCGTGCTCCCTAACCAATCTATTGTACGACAAATGGAATCGTTTGCAGACGCTAACAGCTATACATTGGCACCAGATTGGCGATTAACGCTCGCCCGGCATATGACTAAAACATTTGACAGTATGGCCTCACGCCTTCAACCCGAAACGGTTCAGAAGTGGGTTGCTTTGTTCAAGAGGCTGGTCTGAATAAGATTCTTCGTTTAGGACTGATCCCAGTAAATGGAGCCAGTAGAGCCAATATAAACCAGACGATTATTTTTCCGAACCAGCGCCAACCCGGTATGAAAACGATAAGCATGATCGAACTCAAAGGCGATGATGAGCTCGCCTTTTGGGTTGACATAGCCCCATTTATCCCCCAGTTGAACTGCGGCCAACCCTTCCGAAAAATTATCCGCATCTGTAAATTGGTACGGAATGACTAGCTGGCCCTGCTTGTTGATATAGCCGAACAGATTCCCTTTCCGAACCAAAGCCAGGCCTTCCGTAAATGGCAAGACCACATTGAACTGAATCTCGTCAAATTCGTAGGGAATGATGAGTTCGCCTTCGTGATTAATAAAGCCCATTTTTCTCGCTTTTTTCACCGGAGCCAGGCTTTCGGCGAAACTACCGGCCCTATCGAACTGGTGCGGAATCGTGAGTACTCCGTTCTGATTGATAAACCCATACTGTCCGTTCTTTTCAACAGCGGCCAGCCCTTCCGAAAAATTCATCGCAAACGATAGCTCGCAGGGTATTTGCAACCTACCGGCTACATCAACAAAGCCGTAGTTGCCGCCCATTTTAACCCTGGCTAGTCCTTCGGTAAAAGTCCCGGCCAACTCGAACCGTGCGGGAATGACCTCCTGACCCTGTTCATCAATAAAGCCATAGGTATTTTTTTGCCTTACCAGGGCGCGTCCCTCGGCAAAATAGCCGGCTTCCTCATAGGTACAGGAAATAATTGACTGACCGTCTATATTGATAAAACCATATTTTCCCCGTTGCCGAACCACAGCTAAGCCTGCTCTGAACTCCCGGACTTCATCAAACTGGCAATCAATAGCCAGTTGGCCCCGTAAATTGCAAAATCCCCATTTGCCCTGTTTCTGAACGGGCGCCAGCCCCTCCGTAAAGAGGCCGGCACTTTCCCATTCACCAGACCCAATGAGTTCGCCCGCCTGATTGACGAATCCCCACTGCCTTTTCTGAAGATACGGAATAAGAGTGTCTGGTAAAGTTGTAGTCGTAACGGTAGCCGGTTTTGGCATGTGGAGCAACTCCATAAGGCCAGAAATAGGTCTTGGTGGGCAATGAATAGCATGTTCCAATAGGCTTGCCCGGGCAGATACCTTAGCTGACGATAACTTCCGAAACAGATTCCATTGCTCAGACTGAAATGGCTCATTAATGAGGCTAAGGCTAAGGAGCAGCGTATCGCTATCGGTGTATAAGGTGGGCAACAGACTCAAGGCGTGGAGTTCCAGAGAGAGGCCAAGCAAACTAAAATCGTCCAGATGGCGGTCGAAGTAAGCGGGGGTGCGAGCCGGGTGCCTGTAAGGTAGGGTACCGATTTCGGTCGCTTCCTGCCCCGCCAATGCCGGTACGAAACAGCCATCGTAATCAATGAGGACCAATCGACCGTCGGGTCGGATCAGAATATTATCCGCTTTTAAATCTCCGTGGGCCAGCGGCTGGTTGAGGAGCCAGCGAACCAGTTCGTCGAACCGATGAGCGAGCTGGTCAAGCTTTTGGTGCTGCTGGTTACGGCAGCAATCAGCCACGTACTGACTTAGAGTTTGCCCTTCTACCCAAGGCATCACCACCACATCAAATTCATGTTCCTGACCAAAGCGGGTATCGACCCAAATTTCATCGGGGTAAACGGTAAACGGGAGCAGATAGTCCGATGGGGCTTCGGTCAGATATCGGGCAATGGTCCGAAGCCGTTCCCGGCGCCCGACTACCTCTCTTAAAAAACAGCGTAAGGCTACCTGTTTGCCCGTTTTATTATCATGCATGCGAAAGGCGACGGCAAAATTTCCACTGCTGAAATACAACTGCCCATCTGGCTTGCGAACCGGAATTAGGTGATTCAGCCGACGTAAAGTTTCAGTGGAAAGTTCGATGGACTGTATGTATTCGCTGATGGAAGGAAACATGTGGGATCAGAATACAATCAATATACAGGAATAGTTATCAACGCCAAACCATTGAGCGGAACATACATACTGATTCTGTTGCAGGAATGTGCCTGACGATGCCAGCCTTTAAAAGAG
>CAXVWN010000128.1:0-14009 GCA_964263725.1 Spirosoma sp. | reverse complement strand
ACCGCTTCCCAGGAGTCCGACCATAAAAGCAAGTAAGCCATTACCGGCGCAGGCCAAACTACAGGCCAGCGCAACCGCGTAACCGCTTAACACAATACCTAACAGAAACAAGAGTATAAATCCGATCCTCTTGCCGGTTTGATTTACAATTGGTTGTTCCTGCACCGCACTTGGGTCCTCATAATAGGCCGGGTTAGTTGATTCTAGAGTTGATGGTGGCATAATTGTATCAGATCGAACCTCTATTTTTCGACTACCCCAGGCTGTTTGGTTGAATGTTGGTTTTTGTATGGTGGTAGCCCAAAAGCCGCCCAGTAGAACGAACAGGAGAAAATTGATCATAAACGCTCCGAAAAGCCATTTCCTGCCTACCCAATAGGCCTGATTGGCTACGCGAACCGATTGCGTTTGAATGAAAAAAGCGACGACTACAAATCCCAAAATAAGAAGCAGCAAACAGCCTGCTGGCCAGTTCTCCAGAAGATTCACACCCAGCAGCAGACCATTGACTGCGTTACAGACTTCACATATAATAAGTAATGCAATTGCAGTTCGACCGTGTTGGCTGGCCCAGCGGGAGAGGTTTTTCATGACTATCTCAGTAGATTGATACAGATAACCATCAATTCATCCTGCCAAGTTTACCTAAAAAAAAGATAACAACAAGGGCTAGTGCCATGTCTGTTGCCAAGCCCTGTACGCTACCGGCATACAGACCGCGCAGGGTCTATATCCTTGCTCAATGGCCTCGGTTTCGTCGCGGAAGAATACGCGATTTGTTACCTTCATGCGCTTGCCCGTTCGGCAGGTAAGCTGTCCGTAAATTTTGCCCGGCCGGTGCCCGCCTAATGTAATGTTTTTATTTTGGACCAACTTGGCTAACGCCCGCAAACGGGCAAAAAGCGTTGGTCCTAGATCTGGATGCCGAATCATGCTGCATCATGAAAAATTAAACCGAGGTTAACCCGGTTACCACTCCTGACTTCACTAACTCCATGCCGCATGGCCACGCGATAATAACCCCGCGTACTTTTGGCGGGCCGGAACTTGGTGGTAAAGAGCAAGATTTGTCCCTGTTCTGGTTGCAAAACAGTGGCTCTCGATTGCATACGGGGTCGTTGTTCGAGCATAATGAATTCACCACCTGAATAATCACTTCCCGGCTGATTGAGAAAGAGGACGGCCTGAAACGGGAAAAATAAGTCACCATACATATCCTGATGTAACGCGTTCCAGTCTCCAGCACCGTACTTCAGCATCAGGGGTGTTGGGCGGGTTTGCCCAGCTTCGTGACAAGTGGTAAGCCATTCGTCAAGGCTATTTGGGTAACGCAAGCTGATGCCGAGTTTCTCGTTCCAGCCATTAGCGATAGGGGCAATATTCGTAAATAATTCATGCCGAAGCGTGTCAATGATGGGCGGCAACGGGTAATTAAAATACTTGTACTCGCCACTGCCATACCCATGACTTTGCATCACAATTGTTTTACGAAACAAGGTTGGCGTATCGTAGAGTGCCGCTAATTCTTGACATTCGTTGGCCGATAGGATCGCAGGAAACAGTACAAAGCCCGTTTCAGAAAGCTTGGTTTGGTAGGTTGTCCAATTGATATCCAGATTCATTTTTCAAACGGATTTGGTTTACTTATCAACTCGGGCGGCTTCCCAGCCGAGCATAGCCTGTTTCCGCTCAACTCCCCAGCGATACCCACCAAACAAGCCGGTTTTTTTGATAACCCGGTGGCAGGGAATCAGATAACCAACAGGATTTGAGCCGATGGCCGTCCCAACCGCACGTGATGCTGTGGGTTGACCGATGGCGTCGGCAATCTGGTCGTAACTGGTTAATCGTCCTTCAGGAATTTTTAGCAACGCTTCCCACACTTTGAGTTGAAAAGCGGAACCACGTAATAAAATCGGCAAGGGATTAGCTGGTTGGTTGCCAGCGTCTTTAGTGCTGGAAAAAATCTGATCGGCCAGAAACTGTACAGCTGCTGGGTCGTTCTGTAGGGAGACTTCAGGCCAGGCATTTGTTAGAATAGTTTCTGGTTCATCACCTTCATTCAGGAAGTGCAGAACAGCGATTTTGCCGTTGAGAGCCCCCAATACATAAGCCCCAAACGGACTGTTGAATGACCCATAATAAAGAATTAACCCTAAACCAGCCAGCTTGAATTGCCCCGGCGTAATGCCTTCAATGGTTACGAATAAATCATGCAGTCGACCGGTGCCCGACAGTCCGGCATCGTAGGCGGCATCGGCCAGCGGAGCCCCGCTGCGAAGCCTGGATTTGGCGTGTTCGAGTGTTAGATATTGGCTGAATTTTTTGGGACTTACACCCGCCCATTCGGTAAAAAGGCGCTGAAAATGGAATTCGCTCAGGTTGACTTTTTCGGCTAGTTCACCCAGCGAAGGTTGTTCTTGGTAATGGGTTGTCAGGTGCTCGATGGCGCTGGCAATTTGCTGATAGGTGTACGGGTTGTCGGTTGTCATAGCTGTTGTTTGTACCAGTCGATACGGTTTGTTTGACCTATGCAAAAGTCGCCATAACGCCGATGTTGAGAAACCCGATTCTTGCGGACTTGATGCAGATAACGAAGGCGAAAATCGGGTTGCCATAATGAATTAGTATAGGGCAAAGCTACTATTGGTAAGGATGGCAAAGGCGTGTGTTGTACGGATTGCTTTCACAAGAACTTTTGGGTAGGTTGCACGGGTAAATTTAATCTTTAGAACCTATGCCTGTCAATGCTAAACATTTAGCCACATTTATTCTCGGCGCAGCCGCCGGGGTGGCTCTCAATAAATACGCCCAAACGGAGGACGGTCAGAAACTCATGACCGATTTGAAAGAGAAAGGGATGCAACTAAAAACGGAGGCCGAAGGAACCATTGATAACGCTCCAGCTTATTTCGATAAGCTGAAAACGCAACTCGCCGAAATGTTGAAAGCCAACTTTCCCGATGCGGAAGCTACTATAAATGACGTGCTTGGCAAAAAGCCTGATGTGTCTGACCCGACCAGCCCGGCATAAACGGACGATTACTTAAACACCAATGCCGGACTAGGTTGTCCGGCATTGGTGTTTAAAACCCACCCGGTTTTTGAACTACCGACCAATGTGCTTTAGCACGCATAGGTCTGATCTAAAGCCTCCGTTAATTCAGACGATTCGGTTATCTTTGATAAAACTTGGTAACATACTGCCTGATAATGCAGTGTAGAATGAGACGTACGCTTGTATGAAAAAATGGTTACTCTTTACGTGGTTTGTGGTAAACGCTCTATTGCTGAACGCTCAAAACCGGTTCGGTAATGAATGGATACGTCCAAGTCAGAAATACCTCAAATTTTCGGTCAATCAGGCCGGTATTTATCGGGTGAGCTATGAGGATATCAAAGCCGCTGACGCATCGTTTTTGCAGACAAAGCCAGCTAATTGGCAATTGTTTTTTAGAGGGCAGGAAGTTGCCATTCGGGTTGTAGGGCAGCAGGATGGCGTTTTTGATGCGCAGGATTATGTTGAATTTTATGGTGTGGGTAATGATGGTAGTCAGGATTCGCTGCTCTACAGACCACAACAGCGATTACATCCTTATCAAACACTATTTTCCGATAAAACAGCTTTTTTCCTGACCAGCAATCCCACATTGGCAGGTAAGCGAATGCCAGAACTCAATACGTCGGCGCAGGGATTATCGCCCTTAACATTTCACGTTGAAGAAACGGTTCAAGCCTTTACCAGTGAATACACGCTTAACAACTTGAAGGGTATAGAGCCCTATTTACAGCAAAGTTATTTCGAACCCGGCGAAGGCTGGTCAGGACATACCCTTACCGCCGATTCGGTTGGTATTGTCCAAATAAAATTGCCCGGCAGGGCATTGGTAACCTGGCCCGTTGCGCTGGAAGGTATGGTAAATGGCCGGGATAATTCGTTTCATCAAATACAAGTACAGGCCGATGCCACCACATCTACAGCCCTAACTCTCGCGCCTTTTCAGGGATTTTTGAGCCAAACATTTCAGGCAACGATTAATCCGACAACCATTCAGAATGATCAACTTATATTGCAATTCAAAACTGAAAAAAACGGCTTTACCAATAATTTTTCGATAACCTATGTCAAGGTGTCGTATCCGCAGACCCTAGATATGAGTGGCCAGACAAGCAAGGTATTTCACTTGCCGTCTAATTCGGGTTTGACCGCACTGCTGGCGGTGAAAAATGTGCCTGCGTCAGCGGTCGCGTATGACATAACCGACAACGTAAATTGCCGGTATTTGGCTGCGCAAACCATTGATGGTCAAACGCAGATAGTCGTCAATGAAGCCACTCAAAAGCGAGATATTTTACTAACAAATCGTACCAGTAAACCACTGGCTATTCAGGCAATAAGCTTTCAGATGCTTTTGCCAAAAACGGCCGATTATCTGATTATTACGCATTCTTTACTCAAGCAGTCGGCAGTTACATATGCTACTTATCGGGCATCTGTTGCCGGCGGAGGGTACAAACCGTTTATTGTTGAGGCTGATTCACTCTACGATCAGTTTAATTATGGTGAAAAAAGTCCGCTGGCACTTCGGCGTTTCGCTGATTTTGCGCTGGTCAATACGGCTGTAAAAAATCTGTTGCTCATTGGTCGGGCCAATAGTTATCCGTATGCTATAAAAACAACTACCGATGATCTGGTGCCAACGGTTGGTTATCCCGGCTCTGATATTTTATTGACATCTGGCTTAGGCGGTTATTCGCTCAACACACCGTCTATTCCTACAGGACGCATCAATACTGAGAGTAATGACCAAGTAATTGCGTATCTGGAAAAAGTAAAACAAATAGAACAGTCAACTCCGAATGGGCTATGGCGAAAGCATATTGTCCATATTAGCGGAGGCAAAACCGCGGCTGAAGCGTCAGGGTTACGCCAGGCACTAACTGGCCTTGGCAATATCTATACAAATGGTCTTTTGGGTGGGCAAATCAGCTCGTTCAGCAAAAATACGACTGACGAAGTAGAGCAGATAAATATTTCTCCACTGGTCAATGACGGCGTTAGTCTGATTACGTTTTTTGGTCATGCCGGACCCGCTATTACCGACATGAATTTCGGATTTGCCTCGCCCCCGGAAAATGGATTTCGTAACCAATTTTACCCGCTTATGATTTTTAACGGGTGCGGAGTTGGGGAGATCTTTTCTAATTTCAAAACACTCTCAACTGACTGGTTGCTGGCTCCCCAAAAAGGAGCCGCTATCGTATTGGCACATACTTATTATAGTTACGAGGGTCCCACAACCCGTTACCTGACCAAGCTTTATACCGACCTTTTTGCCGATGCCACTACGCTTGGTACCCCTTTTGGTAAGGTCCAGCAACAGCTCAACATGGCTTTGGAAAAGGAGGGCGAGAGTCCTTACGATGTTTCGGTTATGTTGCAGATGCTTTTACAGGGAGACCCGGCCGTGAGCCTATATCCATTACCCAATCCTGATTTCTCGGTCGACACAAAAGGTATATATATTCAGTCCAAAGTGGTTGGCAGTACGATCAAAAACAGCGATTCAATTCGGGTTGTCATTCCCATAGCAAACCTCGGAAAATTTGTGGCGGGCCAGTCAATTTCATTGACGCTCAATAAGACGATTAGTGGTGTATCAACGGGTAATGTACTGCGTTTTGACTCATTTCGATACCGTGATACACTTGTGTATACAATGGCTAAAGATGAGCGATTGCAAAAAATAGATGTAATAATTGATGCTGATAATCAGATTGTTGAATTAAGTAAGACAAACAACAAAGCCACCTTGGAGATCGACTGGACGCAGGCACAGAGTAGCACCACCTATCCGCCAAATTTGCTGCCGGACCGGGTAAGTCCTGAAATCAATGTATTTGTGGATGGAAAAATTAGAGAAAACAAGGCGGTGGTGGGCCTGAATCCACAAGTAGAAATTTATATTCTGGACGAAAATCCGCTTTCGTCGAAGGACACGAATGCGGTTGATGTTTATCTGAAGAGTTGCGAAACGTGTTCACCACAAAAGCTATCAGCAGCTTTGTTTTCGGTCTCTGCCGTTTCCGCCAATCAACTTCAGATAACAACAAACTTATCGCTTAAGGAAGGGGGCAGTTATCAACTCATTGTTTTTGGGAAAGATGCCGCTGGAAATCGTACTCAATCACCTTATATACTCGACATTGGCGTCGTCTCAATTGACGAACCTGTTACACTTTTAGTCTATCCGAATCCGGCAACTACCTACATAAAATTTGACTTGACACTGAATGTAAAAGAGCTACCAACAGAATCGCATCTGATGATTTATAACCAATCAGGCATACGGGTTTTTGAGGATAGCTTTTCGGTATCGACCGGGAAGAATTCGTTTCTGTGGCAGGGTACAACGCCGGGACTTTATCCGTATTCGTTGCGCTTAACTTACAAAGATGGCCGTACCGAAATGCATACGGGTAAAGTTGTATGGCAGCACTAAGGCAGGCGGTTGCTGGCCGTTAACTCCCATTTTTCTCTCGTGCCGGATGTGATAATGGCTTTGCCAATGCAATCAGATGATGATTGGCAATATGCTAATGAAGTGTTTTCGCGGTAAACCAGCCCCACATCTGAAGCATATACACGTTGGTAGTTGTCTAACCCAATTAAGGATGAATAATTGGGTCCAACTACCGAAACTGTTCGTTCAAATTTTAGTTTGCTTGTGGCAAATGGACCCCCAATATCTTGATACCGAAGCTGTAGTGTATCTGCCCGGGCATTGTAAGTATTGATGTTCCAGGATGTTGTGGTCGAAACCGGGAATATCAAATCCACTATGGGCACATTGTTGTCTTGACTAACCACCTCCGATGGGTTTTTATAAACCGTACGAATTGCGCTGACTTGCCAATCGGATTTCTCCGATGTTCTTGTGGATTCTTCAACCTGAAAAAATAACTGCCCGTTTCGTGTGAATGAACTGCCAATTTTTTCCTGAAGTTGAAATGCCCGCGTTACCGGAGCATTAGTCAGCGAATAGATTTCCTGTGTAACCTGATAAATCCAATAATCGTCGGTTTGTAGGGGAAAATAGGCCGAATCGTCGGGTGTAGGATCAGTAGTTTTCTGGCAACCGCCAACAACGCTGAGGAGAGTTAACAGAGCAATTGCGTTATATAATCTGCTTTTTCTTAGCATTTTTTATCTCACGTAGAATGTACGTTACCTATTGTTAGGTGGAAAATAACCGACAGGTCAACACCACACAATACAGAAGCGAAGTTACGAAAGATAGCTGTTCAAGCTTATGGTTCAGCGCTTTTGAATACGCTGAACCACAAAAAGCTTGATTAGACATTAGACAATCAAGCTTGGAAACGCGTTTATAGAGAAGAGTTTATCAGAAATGCCCACCCATTGAATCGCTATTAGATCCCATTTTCATGGTTATTTTTTTTACGCTGCCCAACGATCTGAGTTTAGGGGCTTGGTAAGCTTTTTTTAGCGTCGGCGCCAGTATAAGTTGAGTATTCTTTTTATTCATGCCACAAGATGTCTAATTGGGTGAAATAGTGACTAATAAGCAATGTTACGAAATTACTTAATATAGTGAACGTATCAAAGAAATTTATTTGGTTACCTACGTTGAAAAAGACAACTGAGTGATAAAATTTGAGTGAACATTAAGAACTGCCTTTGCCGATAAATTAGGTAGTTTTGGATGCATACAAGACGATAAATTAGCAGGTTAGTTCTGGTACTATGAGCGGCATCGCGGGGATAATTCGATTTGATGGACAGGGCATAATTGAGACCGATAGAGTCAAGGTTATTGATTTATTAAAACATCGGGGTAGCGTAACCAGCCAGGTAGTTGATCAGGGTCTGTTAATGGCGTTCGGTGGTAAGTTAGACGTACACGGTACTGTCTGTGCCACGATTGATGCAGATTTTTATATTAATGCTAGCAGTCAGCCTTTTACGACAAACTACATCCAAAGTGGGCCTATGTCGTTCAACGAGCAGGACACTGATTTCGCCGTTGCTCTGTGGGATTCGAATCAGAAAAGTCTTTTCTGCGCCCGGGATATATTAGGAGTAAAGCCACTATATTATGTGCATCAGCCGGGCCGTTTTGTGGCGTTTGCCTCAGAAATTAAAGCGTTGCTGTCCCTTCGCGAAGTCGTTGTTAGGCCTAATGAAGATAAGTTTAGAGAATACCTAACCTGGGCTACCGACTATGTGCCGTATAGTGCAGAAACGTTTCACGACACTATTTACAGCGTATTGCCCGGCCATTATGTTCAGATCAATTCTCAGGATGTGCAGGTGCATCCTTATTGGAAAATAGATCTCAAAAAGTACAGTGGTTTAAGTAAACCCGAAGATTATTCATCATTGTTTCACGATTCGTTTACCGAAGCTATCAAGCGCCGAATTAGCGGGAAGCAGCTCGTCGGCTCACATCTAAGTGGGGGTTTAGATTCCTCATCGGCTAGTTGTGTGGCTCAGGCTTTACTGAATCAACAGCATCGGCCTACAATGCATACCTTCAATATTGATACTGAACAACCCGAAGCCGACGAAAAGGATTATGTGCAGGCCGTAGTTAATCGGTGGCATCCGACGCATCATACAGTTCGGCCAATAGACGATGTGCTGGGTTCAGTCTTAAAAATTAATGACTTGTTCGACCGTCCCGACCATTTTATTATTCCTTCCAGTTTTCACTTGAGTGTTTCACTGGAAGCTCAGCAAGTTGGTTGCGATATTCTCCTGACCGGACACGATGGCGATAGCGTTATCCCGACCGGATTTGACTTTATTAATGAACTAGTCGATGCAAACGATTGGGAAAATTTAAAGATAGCCGCTCAACAACTTATTGAACCCTCTGGTCGTGCTATGCTGTATGTGAGTGAGGATTGGGCTCGGTTGAGTACAGATGTTAAATTTGAGAAGTACGCTTTGTACATTATTGGCACTAACCTGAAAAAAAGATTTCGCGAGCAGTCTGTATCCAGTTTTGTTACGACGCTTCGTGACCAAAAACGGATTTTTGGTCTTTCCCAATCGGCTGTTATCGACTATTTAGTTAAGCGAATTGTGAATAAGTTATCTCATAAAGTGCTGATTAATAATGCGCTGAGTGATAACTTTAAGGAACGTGTACCCGTAAGGCCGCATCAGACTACTGCAGCACTCGCGGCTACTTCGGTGGAAGGGCAGCACATTCCACTCAATGAAATTATTAACACAACCAATGTCATTTGTAATGAGCAAATGAATCACATAGGTGCTTATTATGGCCATCAGTATTCATTTCCTTTTTTTGACAAACACGTCATTGAGCTAGGGTTAGCAACACCAATGGCCGTTCACTTTGACAAAGGGCGGGGTAGGGGATTGATCCGAAATGGATTACGCGATGTGTTGCCACCCACTATTGTTTCACGACTCACAAAAGCCAATTTTGTGGAATATGGCACCCTGTCGGCAAAGCAACTTTATGAGACTACTTATGAGCAGTTTGCATCAGCCAATCACCCCATTTGGAATGTGGTTGACCGAACAATATTTTCAAAAATCGTAAACATTGTGTATGATCAGAACATACCGGTCAGGAAGAAAACCCGCTTCAACTGGATGCTGAGTCGAATTATTTATCTCGCCCTCTGGCTAGGTAATTTTCCAAAAGTGAATTGAAAATGGACCTAGTTCAAAGAGAATTATACACACAGACGACCGACTATTTATGGGTTGGTAGAAATCGAAACAACGATTGAAGGGCTCGTATAAATAATGTTATAAATCCCAATTCTTTAGGAAAATAAAGTAGGCGCTTGCCGACTTTAAACAGGCTGTAGCGAAATATACGGCTACTAAGAAATGTGCCGCAAATTTTCAGTTGCTTACTGAATTGATTTTGAGCCTTTATGAAAAAAGTAAGCTGGCTGACAATAAGATTACTAAATTCTTTTGGCTTATCGGTTTCCCAGTTTTTTGCATATCCTTCGGCCAAGGAGTAAATTCTGGGGGAGTTCACTAATTCCTGAATAAATGGTGGTAATGTCAAATCCCAAATTTGCCGACACCAGTATAAGCCTGCCAGAAATACGTCTTCGAGTCCGTATTGATGTAATTCCTGCATCAGCCAGATCCAATTAATATCGTGCTTATTCAGGAAGAAAAACAAATCGTTCACGTAGTAAATTTGCTGCCAGATATTATTTACGCCGTGATGCGTTACTAATAAAACAACCTCACGCTCGGTGGAGAACTCTGGTTGAGAACGAATATAGGCTAAATCAAATAAGGCGTAATGTTGGTTAAAACCCATAATCTGCCAATGCAGATCAATATCGAAATGGCTGCCGTTAAAAAAAGGCTTAAATAAACTTACTTCAAACAAATCGGAAAGAATAACCTGCTCACCCTGTTGCCAGTGTAAATTGTGTTTTTCAGATAAATAATACTCACTTGTTTGTAAGAGATGTATCGTTTTAAAGGCCTCTTCTTTTCTGACTAATATATCGATATCACCACTAATTCGCAGGCCACTATCGGGGTAACAATGTTCAGCCAGATACACACCTTTGAGTGGCAGATGATCAATTGCATTTTCATTTAAAAGAGCAGCCACTACGTGGTACTGGTGCAATTTTAATAAATTGTCGGTTGCTGACTTCCGGCAGTCTTGCTTAAGAGCTGTTAAAAATGAGTCGGAAACAGTTGGTATTTGTAAGAGTGTTCGATACAAAAAGGGCTTGAGCCTATGCCGGTCTGCCAATTCGTAAAGTCGATCCCAGTTTAGAGAAGGTTGACTTGAAAAATGGGTTAGCTGCGTTTTTTTTTCGGGTGATAGTTCCAGCGTACAAACCATCAACATCAATGTTACTTCAGGGGATAGACTAACCTTCATTTATACGATTGACTTTATTATCAATTCCATTCTAAAATTGGCTCGAATACCTGAGTTGTCTGTCCGCCCAAAATAGTTTTGTTTTTATAATCGACCCAAGCGTGCGCCGAAAAACCATGAGCCTCGTTTTTATTGACTCCAATGCGTATTCGTACATCGGGGTGGTTATTTAGTAACCATTTAGCACTAAGTGCCTGCACTAAGCATGTAAAACCCAATGGAATTCTATGACTGACGACGTTGATGGCCCAGACAATATGACTAATCGTGTTTTCTGAAACCGGTTTCCCAGAATAAGATGAGGCCTTAGCCGCTTCTAAAAACTTGTTGAAAGGGAAAATAAGGAGCAGGAATTTGTACATAAAAAGTACGACAAATACCCTGACTAAAAGCCATTTCCTGTTCCAGCTTAAAGAGAAAAATTTCGCTATACTAGGCGCTTGTTTCGATAAGTTTTTCACGTAATAAGTTATCTAAAAAGAGCGTCAACTCTTCTTGGCAAACAGCAGGTTCCACGTCAAATTCCTCCAGTAAGTGGTCTTGAATTTCATGGACCAGAATGGTTTTTTTGTCTTGTAGAAGCGCCCAAATAAATCCACCAACCTCATTTAATTCATAGTAATTTCCTGCTTCGTAATTAAGCAGAATAGTTTCGTTGCCCAGGACGGAGGACGACTGATTGGGAACTAGTTGAATTTGAGTGTTGAGCGTAATGGCCATGCGAATAATGACTAAATCTGATGGAAGTTAATAAAAAGAGCTTGATTCGCCAACAGACTGGCGAATCAAGCTCGTAAAATGTAATGAAAACTACTGACTTAAAAGTGTCCTCCCATCGAATCGGTGTTAGAGCCAATCTTCAAGGTTAACTTTTTGACATTTCCCAAGGTCTTTAGCTTGGGTGTCTTGTATGCTTTTTTGGGCGATGGAGCCAATATATGTAGAGCCTTTGTGTTCATGAGGCAAGAAAATTTGAAGTGATGAAATTGGTAACTTGAGTAAAACGACTTATTGAACCACTAAACGATGTTGACGAGTTTGCCCCCGCTCTTCCACTGTCAGCACATAAACGCCCGTTGAGAGTTGGCCCCCCGTTTTAAGCAGTAGATTACCGGCTTGAACTCCCGTTTTCTGAAGGGGCAATACCCGCCCATCCGGACTGAAGAAATTGACTGTTGCCGTTTCGGGTTCGTCCAGCCGAAGGGCAAAGCTCCCGCTGCTCACCACCGGGTTAGGGAACACCCCATAGGCCTCATCCCGAAGGACCACCGACACGACGGGGAACGTAGTGGCTCGTCCACTCAAATCAGTCTGGGTCAGCCGGTAGTAGCTGGTGCCCAGGTAAGGTGTCAAATCGGTCAGGTGATAATTCTTTAGGGAATTACTACTGGCGGCTAACTCACTCACCTCGCCCACGGTCTCAAAACGTTTGAGGTCTTTACTGCGTTCGACCAGGAAGCCTTTGTTGTTGGTTTCCAGAGATGTTGTCCAGTCCAGGTTCACTGTGTGATTGGGCTGGGCTTTGGCCGAGAAGTTAACCAGGGAAACGGGCAATGGGTTGGCCACCACCGTCATACTGGTTTGACTATTATCGTTTTGAGTGCTTAGGTTACCCGCTACCGTGCAAGTGGCCCCCTGGGTAGGATCGTAGGTGATATTGCCCGAAATAATGGAGGGACCGCCCACGGCTATCCCCTGGACCACTACCGAAACCGAAGCCGCTGAAAGGCCGGTTAAAACCGTTCCTGAGTTAACAATGCGGATGGAGGCACCTCCGCTGGTGATCGTACCGGTAAAGTTAGGGTCCGATCCGGGGGCTAGCCCGGTGATTAGGCCAATATTGCTGGGCACAGATATGGTGATGAAGGCACAGCCAACATTGATGGTCGTGGCTCCGTTGTTAAGGACAGTAACCAGGACTGTACCAGTAGTAGCCACAGAAATAGAGGCTGGCTGGAAGAGGATGTTGACGGCTGGATCGGCATTCTGGGCGAGGAGCTTACTCGTGCTGAGCAGCAGAACAAGGCAAAATAGAGTAAAAGTGTTTTTCATAAACTTTGTATTAACTAGATGATTAAAAATTGGTATTTATTTAGGTTAAAACTGCTTTTTGCTGGCTTTGTTAAACTATTGCGAAATATAAGTTTCCATCTGACAAAAACAATGTTTTGTCAGATGGAAATAATAAATATTTAGTTTGTGACTACAGTGGTGACCGCAATATTGTTGCTAAAATTGTTTTCTCCGCCCGCGTTGGGTACAATCGTCGCATTAATACTTTGGCTTGTATTAATTGGAATGCCCGCTTTCCGGGTAATGCTGAAGCCCACAATTTTGTTGCTCAATCCCGCAAAAGCCGTCGTGGTTTGGACGTTGATGAAATTATCATCTTCGGTAAAGGTCCACTGAGAGTTGGTGTTGGGCACCCCACCAAGAACCTGAGAAGTGCCACTGGTGGTGGAATGGGTAATGGTGAAGCCCGACAGTTTAGGAATCCTAAAGGCCACAGCACCGCTGGTGGACATGTTTTTGACTTCAGAAACATTGACAATAAAGTCGCGGGTGGTTCCAGCAGATTCAGGCGTAAAGTTCAGATTGTCCATTAAAATGGTCGGCGTTAAATCGGGAATAGACTGATTCACCAGCACATGCAATGTGGCACTGGCACTAACCGACGTGGGCGTGCTGGTATCATAAGCTGTGTAGGTAAAGGTAGCCGGTCCCGTAACACCCGAGGCTGGAGTGAATGTGTAGCTTCCATCAGTACCCAGTATGAGTGTACCCGATGAGGTAATTGTTGTACCCGCATTTGCTACCGTCAAACCAGTTCCCAAGTCGTTGTTGAGGACATTACCACTTATAGGTGTAGTGCCTGCCGTAGATGTGTAGTCATCATTTGCTGTTACAATAGCCGGACTGCCCGGTGCTACAACGGTAATGGTTACCGTAGCTGTACCACATGAAGGTGTGCTTGGTGTTTCACAAACCTGGTACGTCACCACATCTGTCCCATAATAACCTGGTGTTGGCGTGTAAACCAGATTCCCCCCCGTAATGCTGGCTGTGCCGTGAGCAGGTTGG
>CAXVWN010000127.1:0-4714 GCA_964263725.1 Spirosoma sp. | reverse complement strand
AGTGATTAATAAGTTGCTGCGACAGGCATTTGCTGTAGTGAAGTTCGATGAGGATTTCAATCCGAATTATCAGCCAATTTTACGCTCGATCGCTTGACTTTTAACACAGTTCATAAGATACCTTATGCGACTTGTGTGAGAATAATACAATCTAGTAAAGATTTTTCAAGCCCTAATTCTCGCTTCTCTAAACCCAATACTGTTTACCAATAAAGTGGACAAACTATCACTTGTCAAAGTAAGAGTTTGTCTGATAAACATTTCAGCGCCTAGTGGTGATTGTGGGGCCGTTTGTCTTGAGCAACATAGCTAAGCTATATGTTGCAAGAACAGAGCGTTTTATAGGGCGATTGTTTTTGATAACTGTCAAATCTAGTTAGTGCATTCATAAATAGCCGCTCCTGTTCAGTAGGAAGAGGCTATCCTGGGTATGAAGTAGATAAGGCTGGCCAAGTAAGGGCGGCTAGGTTAGGGTTCAGGCACATACCAGAATGGAATCGTTACCAGCTCATCGGCTTCTTTTTTTCGGGGGTCTTGCACGACCACCCGGAGCAGGTTGTGGCCGGTTTTAAGATTGCCCGGTACCACCACCGTTTGCCAGCCACTTTGCTCCTGAATCCCCGCTTTGGTAAATAGCAGCTCAGCTTGGGCATAGGTCGAATCGTTGACGGTGATGCGAATCAGCTTATTAATCTGCTGGTTGCTCCAGATGGCATGCTGTTGCCGACGCGCTTGCCTCGACAGCGTATCGCTCCAGACGGGTTCGGGGGCAAGCTGCTTGAGCTTCGTATCGAGCGCTTTGGGATAAGCAATGAACACGCGCAGGTAGGGTTCCCGAATCACGTCTGACTGGATGGAAGCCGTGCTAATAAACGCGCCCTCTGGGCGCTGGTTGTCATAGGCTGTAGGCTCGATGTAAAGACTATCGACACGGGCCGAGTAAAGATGACGGCGGTTAAAAAGAGGCATCCGGCCACTGGTACGCGAGATATCGTTGGCGTATTCCAGGAAGAACGCCCCAAAAAATACTAGTATGAAAATCGCTGCCGTCTGAATTAATTTGCCGGGCCGGATATTGGTGTAAAACGTGTTGGTGACATAGGAGGAGTGTTTGTACAGACCCAGCATCATCAGTTGCCCTACTTTGGTAAACCGGTAGTGGAGTTGACTGCCCTTGGGGGTCTCTTTTATTTTCTTCTGATTCAGCCACATAGAAGCTAAGAAGAACAAGGCCATCAGTGTGCCTAAGGCAATTTTGACCCCAAACCAGACGTTGGGGGTCACGTTGGGTTGAACCACTAAGTAGACCAGTAACCCCAGCAGGTAGAGTATGGCAACTATCACCAGTAAGAACACGAACTGAAACGCGAGGGCAAACACGACGTTGCACCGTTTATCGAGCCAGAGAATGTAGCGGTCCAGTGGGCCAAATTCGTCGGCTAGGCGTTGCTGGGTATAAGGCGTAGAGAAGGGAATACGGTCGTAGTGGATGCCCGAGGGAAAAACGGCCAGCAGACCGACCAGACCCACCCAAAAGGCCCGCATCACAAAATTGGCCAAAAAAGCCGCAAACAAGACGTGACACATGGCCCGAATCAGGCTATATACCATCGAGGGCAACATGACCGCTGCCCCCTCGGTGTGGGTCATGTAATTGTAGCGGATGTGGCTAAAGGCCGACTCCAGCAAATCGGGCAATTGCAGGATGGCGAACATGGCCACCCCGGAGATGGCTAATTCGAGGTTCCAGCTCTGAGTGGTTAATTCCCGAAGCTTGTCTTGCTGGTCGGGCGTAAGGGGGGAAGGCGTCGATGGGTGGTTATCAGACATGAATGATCGTGTGTACTGATGGTTGTAGGCTACGTTGTAAAATCATCTTTATAGTAGCCAAAGTACGAAAACATCAAGCTAAATACTCATTGATACACTGCTTTATTAAAGGCCCATTTGTGCGAGACGATCACAGAAGAATGCCTGTTAGCGCCAATTTCAGTTCTATCCGTCTCAACTTATTATCTCATAAATCTACGTCTACTTTTCAACAGTACACTTGAGTTTATAATACACTGATTGGATGACGAAAAGCAGTTTTTGGTTTTATAGCGTTTTGCAAACGTCCGTTGAAATAATGCCACTTAGCAACCAGTAGATAAATCACTGGAGGAAAGTGCTAAATAAGGACTCTTCTGTTTCAGGGTACACAATAAAACAGGCCAATCCACGTTTTATACCTGTTATGCTTCTTCAGCCCCATTGGTCCAACCGATGGGGCTTCTTTATGTCCTTTTACGTTTATCTTTGCGACTATGGAAGGTGTATCTGATCAACTCCCGGCACAAGAAGATCAACCAGCTCCCGAGAAGCAGCGGTTTGATGCCGCTAATGACTTTCTGACCATCTGCGACCGCTTATCTACTGGCTATGACAGCGGCTATTATTGGGAAGATGTGCAGCGGGCTTTGCGCATTGCCGCTGGCCTGGAGAAATGGCCCGACTAAGTCAGCTTTGGGCTTGTAATTTGGCTAATCGCATTACTTGAGTGGCTTGAAAGCTACCACCCCGAGCGATCTTAAAGCCAGCCCGATTTAATCATCTGGCCATCTCCACATAACTGACCTTAGCCATTAAAAGCGCGCTAATCAACTCTGAAGCTTTTCGGTTATTTTCGTTATTGTCCGCTCTAGCTCAATTTGACTGGGCAGCTTTGGCCGACACATCCGGTTTAAGAAACGAGTTGGCTCCTTTTCGCCATTGGCCCACCCGAAGCAGTTTCTCAATCTAAGGCCTTCTTGGTTCGATCACTAATCATCTTGCGTTCTTGCTGAGCTAAGGTCGCGAAAATATGAATCGTGAATTCATTGGCATCCGGCATATCGGCACACACGAAGCTCACCTTGGCATCCATTAAGGAAGACACAAATGTTAAATTTCGGCTCAACCGATCCAGTTTAGCAATGACTAGACGAGCATTGTGCTGGTTGGCATACTGTACCGCTTTGAGTAACTCAGGCCGTTGATCGTTTTTACCCGACTCGATGTCACAGAATTCGACCACCAGCAGGATTTGATCTTTAACGAAACTAAGCACACTGCTGCGCTGGGCGTCAAGGCCCAATCCGGACTGTCCCTGCTACTTGGTACTGACCCGGTAGTAGGCGACAAACAATTGGGTTTGCATGCTGCAATATAGTGTTCCACGGTGATTTTACATATCTAGTATGTCCATAGTAGATATGTAAAGACCCCATGAACGTGTTACGTAATAAGTTTGGGGCAATCCTTATTGATCAGTCTACCTTACAGAAGCGTCTCAGAAAGCACTTTTTATAACTTGACTCATAAGTCTAGTGCCGATTAGGTTGCCGCCTAAACAAAGCCCACTCCCTTAAGTTATAGCCCACAAACGGGCTACTTCGTTCGTTACTCACTCCCTCGGCTTTTATGTCTTCCGCTTCGATCAATAAAGTGAGCCCCCAAGGCCTCTTGATTGCAATTGGTATTGTCTTCGGCGATATTGGCACTTCTCCCTTATACGTACTGGCGGCTGTCATGCGCGGGCACCAACTCACCCAGACACTGGTACTTGGTACGCTTTCATGCATCTTCTGGACGCTAACGATTCAGACGACCATCAAATACGTCCTGATCACTCTCCAGGCCGATAATAAAGGCGAAGGGGGCATCTTTTCCCTTTACGCTCTGGTCCACCGATTCTCGGGACGATGGCTGATTATTCCCGCCGTCGTCGGCGGCGCCTTTCTCCTAGCCGATGGCCTCATTACGCCCCCCATTTCGGTCTCTTCAGCCATTGAAGGCCTACTGATCTTCGATCCTAAGCTGGAAACGGAGCCCATCGTCATTGGCATTCTGATTGGCTTATTTGTCATCCAACAGTTCGGCACCCAACTCCTGGGACGACTCTTTGGACCGGTCATGCTCATCTGGTTTACCTTTATTGGCGTCATCGGTTTTTTAGCCCTGCTTCACCACCCCTCCGTGCTTTTGGCCCTCAATCCCCTCTACGCCTTCCGACTATTGACCCAGTATCCCGGTGGATTCTGGCTACTGGGTGGGGTGTTCCTGTGCACTACCGGGGCCGAAGCCCTCTACTCAGACATGGGCCACTGCGGACGAGGTAACATTCGGGTGAGCTGGGTCTATGTCAAATTCACCCTGCTGCTCTCCTACGCGGGGCAGACCGCCTATTTGATGAATCACCTGGGTAAACAAGTAGGGGAGACCAGTCCATTTTACAGCATCGTACCCGCTCCACTTACCGTCTTCAGTATTATTCTGGCGACCCTGGCCACCATCATTGCTTCCCAAGCCCTCATCAGTGGAGCCTTTACCTTGGTGGGCGAAGCCATGCGGCTCAACTTCTGGCCCCGTCAGCGGGTGGCTTATCCCTCTGACGAGCGAGGGCAGCTTTATGTACCCTTCGTGAATTGGGGGTTGATGGTCGGCTGCATTCTGATCGTGTTGCATTTTAAGGAATCCAAAAATATGGAGGCCGCCTACGGATTAGCCGTCACCTTGACGATGCTGATGTCGACGGTGTTGATCAACGCGTATCTGCGCATGAAACAGACCAATGCCCTGCTGACCACACTGGTCACCGCCTTGTTTCTGATCGTGGAGACCACCTTTTTAATCGCCAATATGGTCAAGGTTGAGGAGGGGGGCTGGATTTCGATTACTCTGGGACTATTGCTGA
>CAXVWN010000126.1:0-3235 GCA_964263725.1 Spirosoma sp. | reverse complement strand
GCTCGTTTTGCCCCCCCCCCCAAAAACCCCCTTCGGGTTTTTTGGGGGCGGGCTGACAAACACGCCTTCAATAACTAGTTATTTTCCAATACCCGGTACTACCGTCAGCAGACTTCGACCTTTGGTGGCAACGGCTTCCCGGAACTGATTCCCGATAATATTTTTGATGATGTCACCGCTGTCCCGTTCGCCCCGAATGAGTGCTTTAGTTAGGGCAATCGCTTGATCGGTCGTGATTTTACCCGGCATGGGCGGTTCATTTTGATCGACTATTGCGTCTACGATTACGGGTCCGTCGTGGGCCATCGCCTGCTGAATAATATCGGCGGCATTGGCAGGATCGTCGATGGTAAAACCGGTGGCTCCGCAGGCTCGGGCATAAGCGGCAAAGTCAATGGATTGAATATCAACACCAAACTCGGGATTGCCTTCCAGTACAATCTGCTCCCATTTAATCTGGCCGAACGAGTTGTTGTGAAAGATAAATACCTTAATCGGAAGTTTGTACTTGACGGCGGTGGCCATTTCGCCCATTAACATGGTAAATCCGCCATCGCCCACCAGCGCAACCACCTGCCGACCTGGGTAAGCCACCGAAGCCGCAATCGCATAGGGTAAACCCGATCCCATGGTTGCCAATAAACCGGAGGTTGAAAATTGCATTGTACCCCGTATCTGAATATGGCGAGCTGCCCAGGTTGTGTTGTTGCCGCAATCGCAGGTAATAATCGCGTCATCATCGAGCAACGGGCTTAGTAAATGGGGTATTACCTGCGGTTTCATAGGCAGAGTAGACTGCGTCCCGCGCTCGGTCATCAAGTCTCGCCAGAAGTTCATCCGCTCCTGTGCTTTCTCCAGGAAATGGCGGTCTTCTTTGTGGTTAATCAGCGGTAAAAGTGCCTCAAGAATGGTTCTGCTATCACCAACCAAGCCCACATCGACTGGGGTACGCATACCGATATGGGTGGCATCGAGGTCAATTTGCACCGTACGTACCTGACCGGGTTTCGGGTAATACTCCAGGTAGGGGAAATGCGTGCCAATCATGATCAGCGTATCGCATTCTTCCATAGCGTCCTGCGAGGGGGCCGTTCCCAACAGGCCAATGCCGCCTGTGGTATACGGGTTATCATCCGGAACAACGGCTTTGCCTAATAACGCTTTTATAATAGGACCGCCAACCGCTTCGGCGAGTTGTATAACTTCATCGCGGGCATTGAGCGCACCACGGCCTGCCAGAATGACGACTTTACTCCCGGCATTAATAATATCGGCGGCCCGCTGCAACTGGGCAAGATCGGGAGTGATATTAATACTGACTTTCAGTACGCTGGTGTGGCCCTGAATATTGGGCATCGAACGCGTATCGTCGCTCGTTTCCCATTCCTGAAAATCTTTCGGAAACGATAAGTGCGACACCGTGCGTTGCCCGATCGCGGTGCGAATCGCCTGATCCACAGCGCCCACTACATGATCTGGCCCCATAATTCGCTCATTGTAAGGCGCCAGATCCATAAATACCTTCGTCAAATCGGCATCCTGCTGATAAAACGAGCCGCTAATGTCGTGGTACGTATGACCGGTAATTGCCAGTACGGGTTGCCCGTCATACTTGGCATCATAAAGGCCATTGAGCATATGAAAGCCTCCACAACCAGAGGTGGCCATGCAAACGCCCAACTTACCCGTGAACTTAGCGTATCCAGCCGCCATGAAAGCAGCTGCTTCTTCGTGCCGCACCTGAATAAAACGAATTTGGTCCTGATGGGTCCGCAGCGACTCAAAAAGGCCATTGATTCCATCACCGGGCAGGCCAAAAATGGTGTCCACGCCCCATTCAATTAATCGTTCAATTAAAAGGTCTCCTCCTGTTTTTGCCATAAGTCTAACAGCCGTTTATTACCACTAAAATCAACTCGTTTGCTGTTACAGGCTATAATCGGTTTGGCGTCTATATTGTTAGCCAGCGGACGGAAATAACTGGTTTGTGCGGTTAGCCATTAACTCTTGACCATTTCTGGCTGGCGCGTAAACTGGCTTTCGTTGATCCAGTCCATCTGCTCAAATTTATAGTAATGTGTTAAACCCTGGAAGGGGTAAACCAGTTGATAAACCAGATGCCATAAAGTGGTTATCTGTAGTAAGAATGGCATGGTAAAAAAATGGATCGCGTTTGCCACTCGAAAGTGTTACTACATTTTTTTTAGCTGCGACTAAGCATTATGATTTAGTAAAATACGTCGGAATTGCTTAGGGCTGATAACAAACAAAAAGTGCTATGAATGAGAAAGATGCAAAAAAAATAGCCAGGATTGTTTTAGGAGGTACGTTAATTTTTGCCGGGATAAGTCACCTGAGCTTCGCCAGAAAAGACTTCCGGGCACAAGTACCCGATTTTGTTCCGTTGAAGAAAGATGATACTGTCGTCTATTCGGGCTTTGCCGAAATCGCGCTGGGTAGTAGTCTGGTGCTAACCAGTGAAAAAAACCAGCAAGCCGTGGGGAAAGTAGCCGCCACTTTTTTTACGGCTGTTTTCCCCGGCAACATTTCTCAGTTGGTCAACCATCGAAGCGCTTTTGGCCTGGACACGGATCGGAAGCGGTTTATACGCTTATTTTTTCAGCCCGTCCTCATCTACTGGGCGTTAAAGAGCACAGACAATATATAAACGCAGTAGAGGTATACTTCATAATCATTGTTTGGAAAAGGGCTTTTGCCCTTTTTTTGTTAGCTCTAATCTTGTATAGTCCAGATAGCAAGGGCATTAATGCAGTAATTACCCGATATATTTCCGGCCGTATGCTGACGCGCCAGCCCACACAAATTCATGTTTTGATTACAACAACCATAGATTTGCCTACATGTGTTTTTGTTGTTGCTGCGGACCTTTGTAACAACAAAAACACAGAACAATGAACATTATAATAACAGGTTCGCTAGGCCACATTGGCAAGCCGCTAGCTACCGAATTAGTAGCAAAAGGTCATACAGTTACGGTTATCAGCAGCAAGCCGGAAAAGCAATCAGCCATTGAAGCGCTGGGCGCTACGTCTGCCATCGGCTCTCTGGAAGATGTTGATTTCCTGATAAATACCTTTGCCGGTGCCGATGCCATTTTTGCGATGGTACCTCCCAACTTTACCGAACCCGATCAGATCGCGTATTACCAGAGACTCGCCAGTAACTATGTCCAGGCCATTCAACAGTCGGGTGTGAAGCATGTGGTTCATCTTAG
>CAXVWN010000125.1:0-4688 GCA_964263725.1 Spirosoma sp. | reverse complement strand
GGGGAATTTACAAACGAAAAACCAGTTATGATCCGAAAGACCGTTTTTTGGGCATGATGCCGGATCAACAGTCGCTTAACGATACATAAGCCCGTTTTTCTTGCCAAATCAGCCAGTTTTTCAGCTTCGTAGGGCGGTAATAAAACCCACCATTGGCCATCCGGTTTCATTAACCGGACAACAGCCTCAACCAGATCCGAAAATGGCATTTCGTCGGTATGCAATGCCCGATTTACTGCCGCGTCGGGTGACCGTAGATGATTCGTGAAAAAAGGCGGATTTGTCAGGATTCGGTCGTAGCCACTATCAGAATAAAAATCCTGTATGCGGCTATGCACCACCCGTATCCGATCGGCAAACGGGCTGGCTGCTACATTTTCTGTCGCCTGTCCAAAAGCCGCATTATCTATTTCAACCGCATCTACTAGTGCAGTCGGGTTACGTTGGGCAGCCATGAGCGCCAGTAAACCAGTTCCAGTGCCAATATCGAGAACGCGCGTTCCTGCCACATCAGCATAGGCGCCCAACACGCAGGCATCCGTACAGACCTTCATAGCCGTGCGATCTTGCCGAATAGTGAATTGCTTGAACGTGAACATCTGAATTGAACCGGCAACCCGGCTGCATTTATTTCCGACCAAAATCTGCCGGATTTTCGCCCCAGACGGTGGTTTCCCATTTCAAAACCGGGTTAGCAAATCGGTGTGTCTGGAGCCAGATTTCGGCCCGACTGAGAAGCTCAAATAGTTCGGCGTTACGGGGAGTTGCTTCAAGTTTAGTATTGGCTTTTTTCTTCTTTACCCAACCGATAGCCGTTCGGGAATCTGAATAAACCGGAATATTACTATTCTTTTGGTCGAGCAACGCCAACGCGTGAACAATGGCCAGAAACTCACCGATATTGTTCGTTCCGTCGGTATATGGACCTTTCAGAAACAGTTTTTGTTTCGTTGCCAGATATATACCCTGATATTCCATATCGCCGGTGGCCGTGTTCCAGGCCGCATCGACAACTAAACTATCCTGAATGGGCAAACCAACCAACCCGGCTAATTTACCCTGTTTGGCCGTTGGCTTGGGCGTTTGACCGATGTGCGCATGGGGTTTCTCGCTATAGGCTTTTAACGCGGCCGGTTTGCTATCGAACGACTTAAATAATGGTTTGGCAAATCCATCGGTCTGGGCTTTGGCGTCATCCCAACTGTCGTAGACGCCGGGCTTCCGGCCATGCCAGACAACATAAAATTTTGGCTTTTTTTCGGCCATAAAGAAATTTCTTTCCGCAAAAGTAAGGACACAACGACTTTTACAAACCTCTTTCCTCTCAATTCTGCTGGGAAATGAAAAGCCTTACATCAGCAAGGCTTTTCATTTCGTGCATTTTGGTACTCTATTCATCGTCGCTAATACGTGCCCAGAGCAAATACAACCCCAGCCCGGCCAGCGTGCTCCAGGCCAAAACACGCGCTACGTTGTAAGACGTTGGCGCAGGCATATCCACAATACCGTTCTCGTCTGTTATGGCGGGTTGTTTTACATAGCGCCCTTCTGACGGGATGGAACGAGATTCAAAATCGTGCGCCAGTTTATTCAACCCCAACTGAAGATCGAGACCGCGTACTGATACTCCGTGGCCGGTTCCGGCGGCTAAGGGATTCAGGTTGTTTAATTTCAAAACAGACTGTTTGGCGGCTTGCCAGTCGCAGGTGAAATAAGCAGGCGGCCCATGAAATTCTTCACGTTGCGTGGCTACGGCCGTAATGGCGTTTTGGTTTGTGGTTACAAACGCGTCGCCGGCAATGAGTGTCCGGTCTTTATCGCGGAAAAGCGAGATGTGGCCCGGCGCATGACCGGGTGTATGAATGGCCCGCCAGTCTGGCAACTCAGGAATTTTACCATTGTCGGCAATGGCCGTTATGCGGTCGCCGAGGTCCAATGGCCCAATTGGAAACACCCAAGACATATACGACATGCCGCCCCCGCCAATGGCTGGGTCTGGTGGCGGATAACTTGATTTCCCCTGTAAATAAGGCAACTCTAACCGATGTGCATAAACCGGCACATCCCATTCGACCAATAATTTTTCCAGCGAACCCGTATGATCGGCATGGCCATGCGTCAGAACAATGGCGTCTGGTTTGGCTCCGGAGCCAAATAGTTGTTCGGCCCGTTTCTTTATCTGACCAGAATAGCCCGTAAAACCAGCATCGACCAGCACCCAGGGATTACCGGGGCCGGGAGTTCCAATAAAAAACACATTGACAAATAACGTTTTTATACCGGCCACATCGGCGGTAACATCGTAGGGAGTTTTGGCATCGGTTTCGGCCGATCTATCTGTTTCGGATTGACTTTCCATGAGCGTTGAGTTTGATTAGCTGGTCAACCCATAGATTTAGCCGATTGTTCGTTAACTTTCACGAACGGACACTACGTTAACTCCGCTCCTCCCACACTTGCGCGATGTTCACAATTACGGCAACAGCCTTTTGCATATCCTGCACTGATACCCACTCCTGACGGGAATGAAAGGCATGTTCGCCAGCGAAAACATTAGGGCATGGCAAACCCATAAATGACAACCGCGACCCATCTGTACCGCCCCGAATGCTGCGTCGCTCGGCCGACAACCCCGCTCTCCGAATGGCTTCGAGCGCATTTTCGACTACCGTTGGATACTGGTCCAAAACATCTTTCATATTGCGGTACTGTTCTTTCACCACAAACTGCGCCGATGAACCAGGGTAAGTAGTCAGCACGTCGTTCAACTGGTTTTGCAGGTAGGTTTCCTTTTCCTGTAAGCCTACTTCGGTAAAATCGCGGATGATGAATTCCAGCACCGCCTTATCCTGATTTCCCTCCATGCGTGTGGGATGGACAAAGCCTTCTTTCAGTTCTGTCGTTTCGGGCGAAAGCGCATTTTTAGGCAAGATAGCGAGCAGATCGGCCGCAATTTTCAGGGCGTTTTCGAGCTTTCCCTTGGCAAAGCCGGGATGCGTACTCACCCCCTGAATGGTTATCTTGACGGCATCGGCCGAGAACGTTTCATCTTCCAGCGTGCCAAGCGCTTCTCCGTCAATGGTGTAGCCAAAATCGGCGCCTAGCTTCTGAATATCAACCTTTTCGGTGCCGCGACCAATTTCTTCATCGGGCGTAAAGAGCAACCGAATGGGACCGTGTTTGATTTCTGGATGGGTCAGCAAATAATTCGCTGCGTCCATAATTTCAGCCAATCCCGCTTTATTATCAGCGCCCAGCAAGGTTGTGCCGCTTGCCGTAATAATGTCATTACCAATCTGATTCCGAAGGTCGGGATGGTCGACAACACGAATAAGCTGGGTCGTATCATCCGGCAACACGATGTCTGCACCCGTCCATTGCTGATGAATAATCGGTTTGACGCCCGCGCCAGTCACATCGGGCGACGTGTCTACGTGCGAGCAAAAGCAAATAGTAGGTATGTTTAACTTATCTGTGTTTGCCGGAATGGTTGCATACACGTAACCCCACTCATCCAGTTCGGCATCAGTAATACCCATATCGAGTAATTCCTGCACCAGCACCCGGCTAAGGTCTTTTTGCTTTTCGGTACTCGGATTCGTAGTCGATTGTGGATCCGACTGTGTGTCAATCTGCACGTAGCGCAGGAAGCGGTCGACGGCGGTGAATTGGTAGTTTTTCATACTGTTTCTCAAGGCATTACTACGGCGAAACAACTATTCTATATAGACCTTTACAAAACTGTCTCCAATATCCCTTCCAAATCGGCCGGGGAGTAATTCACGCTTTTAAGGGTTTTGTGATCAGCGTCGCGGTAAACCAGAAATTTGCCATCCGATTCAATAAAATGGCAGGGAATTCCTTTGGCCTGGTATTGCGCAACGGTGGCTTCGGCTTCGGGAATAGTCAGTCAGGCTTTGCTCATATTCGAGCGTTGTACTTCATCGAACAGCGCTTTGAATTTATCGCCTAATCCGAATTCAAGAACGGCACCCGACAATACATATTGCAAATCGCAAAGGGCATCGGCAACGGCCACAATATCGCCATCGGCAATGGCCTCACGTAGTTCATCGAGTTCTTCGGCTAATAAAGAAACACGCAATTGGCTACGCGCTTCCGACGGAATTTGGGGTGTTTCTAAAACAGGAGCATGAAAGGTGCGGTGAAATTCAGCGACCTGGTTAAGCGAATCGGGTTGTTGCATAGTGAATGTATAATGGAAAATGTATAATGGAGATGGACAACCCATTACGGCATTGTTCATTTTCCATTATACATTATTCATTGCCAATTGTGTGTCTAGTCTTCGTCTTCCTCGCTGGTGAAGGAATAAAGTGTGGTATCCAGCGATAATGTGTTTGCTTTGAAATGAACGATGAAGTTTTCGATTACCTCATCCGTTATTTCTTCAACGTTCAGGCAAACGTCTAAAGCAATGCCATAATCAGACTCCATATCGACTTCAACGTGCTCCTGCACCTTAACGGTCTCCGTCTCTTCAATTTCCTCGATGATTTCGGTTAGGGCGGTTTCTGCCTCTTCCTCTAGTTCGGGTGTAATTCTATAGCTGAGTTCGCGTTCTTCGGGCGGCACATAGGTTGGGAACGTTTTTTGCACCTGCTCAACCGCCATTTCATATACTAAACTGCTGTGATGTAATCGAAGCGTATACACCAGCGTATCAA
>CAXVWN010000124.1:0-3285 GCA_964263725.1 Spirosoma sp. | reverse complement strand
AGAACAAAACGGTTTGGGTTGCTTTCGGAACGGTTTTTTCAGCTAAAACCAAGGGTAAACTAGTTGTTTTTAAGACAGTCGTTTGAAAGCCTCGTTTGGCGAATGCTTTTTCGGTCCAGGCAATATTTTTGTTAATATCGTCAGCATTGACAGCATCGTTTGGCAGCGATACATACTCGCTAAGTTCATCAATAGCTGGCCACAGTTGTTTCTCAACCAGGGCGTCCATTTTTTTAGCACTCAGTTTTTGGGAGAAAGCAACTGACGGCATGAGCATAAGCCCGTAGACAATCGGCATAAGCAGTTTAAAAAACGTATTGAAAAGCTGTCGCTCCGTCTGTAAGCGATTTGTATATCTGATAGTCATGTTAAAATTCAGTGTCAATGTGCTCTACATCTAAATAAGATAACTCACCCGACAATACCAATTAATCTATTAGTAATACCTATTTACACAATATTAAATAGTAGATTATCCACAAAAAGACAAACCATACCCAATTACTATGCTCTCATCTTCTGGCCGTCCCTTGTGCATAATGGGTAACGTAGTCGATTCTCAGGGCCGCGAATCAGTCAAAACGATTCTTGTTCAAAACGGCAGAATTAAGGCGATTCAAAATGGCAAAGTTCCTCTTTCGCTACCTGATTTGATTCTACTGGAACTGGGTGATAATGAGGTCGTATTTCCGGGATTGATCAATTTACACGTCCATTCGGAGTACAATATTTTTCCTATCTGGCAGAGCCCGGCTGTGTGGAGCAATCGGTATCAATGGCGCAATAATGGTCAATATATCCAGGAGATAAAAAACTTCAAAGAATATATTGAACGTAAGTGGGTAAAGGATTATCTGGACTTTGTTAAGCCCATCGGTCAATCACTTAGTATAGAAAAGAATGAGTCGCTAACACCTGTTTTGATGCGATCTGCCATCAACGAGGTTCAGAAAATGCACGGCGTCATGACCGAATTACAGGCGGTTGCGGGCGGCACTACACTCATTCAGCAGACAATCAAATTAGAGAATAATGCGAGTCTGCCGGGCTTTATTGTCCGCAACACCGGCGACCCCAGCGAGTTGGGTCTTCCATTCACCAAGAAGGTTCTTTCGGTTGTCGATTTTGTTAAACCGGGGCCGAATTTCGATGCGTCCGGTAGTCCATTGCAGGCCAACGACGACACGGCTGCCTGGCCTATGATGCGCCACCCCAGTTTCGATGATTTTCTAACCTCTATTCAGGAAGGCAACAGTCGTTATTATGCGTCCATTGCCCACATCGCCGAAGGCCGATCGGGCTATCTCCAACGCGGCAAACCAGATGGATTTAGTCGGCGGGAATTTACCGAATTTAGGCAAGCGCTTTCTCAACTTCCCAATCCTGAATTTTTAAAAACGGCGAATCTCACGCTTACACATGCCTGTGGTTTAGATTATTCAGACCTAACCACACTCGATTTCCTGCGCGATAATCACATTAGCATCGTTTGGTCACCGGTATCCAATTTGATTTTATACCGCGACACGCTGCCCATAAAAACACTGCTCGATCACGGTATTAATGTTTGCTTAGGTTCCGACTGGGCACCCAGCGGCAGCAAACACGTTTGGGATGAACTTAAATTTGCCCGGCATTTCTGCGATGTCCTGGCTCTTGACATCAGTGATGCACAACTACTGGCGATGGTCACCCAAAACCCAGCTGCTGCTTTGGGACAGGTGAAGGCCGGCTCTGTTAAAACGGGCTATAATGCCGATTTCTTTATCTTACGAAAACAATCGGCCCAGCAGCCAGCACTGGCCGCGTTATTAGCTCAGGACGATTCGTCCGTACGCTGTACTATCGTGAATGGCCGGGTTTTATACGGAGACGAAGGCCTGTTTATCAATACGTTATCCGTCGATTACCAACGTATCCCGGCCGAGGAAGGCAATGCGGCTGCCAAAAAAGTCGTGAGTATCAATTCAGCCTTGAACTTCGATTTGATGAAATCCCTGACGCAGGTCGATGCGCTGATGTATCGTTATGCAACGGAAATCCTACACTTACCGCACCTTCGACGTACCCGCCTGCTTTCCTCCGACGATCACCTTTATCAGGTGCGCATAAACATGGTGAAGAGTCAGTTAGCTGATTTGCTGAAATGAGGTAACTTATTGTGCCTAATCTTCTCCCGCCTAAGCTATGGAAGCACCCTTAAACGCGCTCATTTACCGCCGAGTGGTTTATCATTCAGGAAATTTGCAACCCTTAGGCGAGATTGAGAAGAAAATGATTGAAAATTATCTAGTAGCCCGCCAGACGCATAAGCTATTTAAGTGTTTGTCTGCTTCGGTGGTGCGTAAGTAGCAACGCAACGTGCGGCAACAAGTTACTATGCAGCCCGCTCCACATCCATATAATGAAGAATTATCCGACTCTCATCAACTTTCCGTATCTGGTCGGTAGTAAGGGTTTCTACAGCGATTGTACCGCCTTTAGCATTTACGAATTCAATCTCATAACGAAGGCCACTCTTGTACACATGGGCAACCGTCCCAACATCACCCCGTATCAAACTAATGGCTGGCAAGTCAGTAAGTAACGCGACTAAATCATTTTCCTGAATCATTATCATATCAGTTTGGATAGGCTGTTACGAGCCGGGGATAATTATTTGGAGGCTCCACAACCCAGACTGTTCTTAACTCATACTGTTTACCATTCGCCCCGGCAATCATACCCACAACAACATATTTCGTACCTTCTTGATTTGGCTGTTCGCTAGTAACTGCTCCCAAACAAGCGAACGCTAACAATGTCTTTCGTAAGGAATTAATAGTAGTAAGGTTATAACCAGCTAAATTAAAAAACTGTGCTTTACCCTTATTCTGCGGATGAGCGTGATTCAACAAATAACTGCTCAATTTTGCTTCAGGGATATAGGCTTCCCTACAGTTCGGTAAATTCACAAAAGTTTCACGGGTTACATAATAACACAAATTTACTAATTTTATTACTGTTGTAGGGCCGTGATCCACATAGTAGTATAATAAGCCATCTCCCGATCTTGGTGCTAAGTTATAGAAAATCTACACTTTAACACACCTCATATTGCTACCATGCCCAGCATTATAGCGAACATTTAACTAATATTCTGCCATTTAATAGAAGTCAAAATCTTCCTTTTTCATCTACATTGATTACAGATTTTAGAAGTTATATAAGCAGAAAAGCCCTGATATCAGGGCTTTTCTGCTTATATAACTTCTAAAATCTGTAATCAATGTAGATGAAAAAGGA